>VBDS01000217.1 GCA_005889085.1 Chloroflexota bacterium
GCCTTCGTGGCGCCGCTCATGTATACGACGTTCATTCTTCTCGGCGAGCGCGTGATGCGCGCCGCTCCAGCGGTCGCCGCGAGCGCCGTGATGATGTCCGCTACAGCCGTAGTGTTGTGCATCGTGGCGGCGATCGAAGGCCGCCTCGCACTGCCCAGAACGGTTGACGGTTGGGCAGTCAGCGTGGGCATCGCGATCGTCCCGACGATGATCGCGATCTCGCTGTTCCTGGCCGGTTTGCCGCGCATCGGCGCGGCGCGGGCGTCGCTGCTCAGCACGCTTGAACCGGTGGTCACCGTGGCGCTTGCCGTCGCGCTGCTCGGCGATCGATTCTCATTCCTGCAGGCCGCGGGCGGCGTCCTGGTGCTGCTGGCCGTGGTCGTGGTTCAGGCGGCCCACCTCTGGCGCCCGGGGCTGCCCGCGGCTCTCAAGTAGCGAGCCGGTCGCGCAGGTCGCTCAGGATCGGATGCAGCTCGTGAGCGCCGAGGACGGCGGAGGTGTCGATGCCCCATTCCCTCTTCGCGAGCAGGAACGGGTGAAGCTGCGCGCCACCGATCGAGCCATGGCCGCCCGCCTGGTTTTCGAAGTTGACCTGCTTGTCACCGACGAACGCGCCAAACACGATGACGTCGCCCGAGGCCTCAAAAGAATTCAGGCGGGACAGTTGGGTGGCCAGGATTTGCGCGTCCTCGTAGCGCGAAAGCGCGGCGGTCAGCGCTGCACCGCGCAGTTGAACCGGTCCGCTCCAGAAGAGGTCCTCGTCTCCGTCGCGCGCCATGACCAGGCCGACCTGTTCGAGACGTTGGAGCGAAGGCACCAGTCCTGGATGCTGGGCGGCCAGCTCGCGGTAGCCCATCCTCCGGCCTCGGTCTGCGAAGTAGAGGTGGGCGAGACCGCCGGACATCGTGACGTGCAGCCGGCCGGTGGCCAGGTCATCCGGCGGACCGTAGGCCTTGCCCTTCATCTCCTGGACGCGAAATCCGGGAAGCATCTGCGCGAGGACCGCACCAAGCGGGCGGCCGCTGGCCGCGGCGAAAGGAATCGTGTCGACGTGGCCGTGATCGGAGAGCAAGACCATCTCGTATCGGTCGCCGCGCGCCGAGGCAATCCTGCGGACGGTGTGGTCGACGTGTTTGAGGGCACGTTGCGCTGATCGGTCGCCGGGGCCGAACGCGTGCGCCGTCTCGTCGAATGCGTAGAAGCCGGCATAGATGGGGGAGAAGCCCTCACGCATCGCCTTCTGGACCGCGTACCGGGTCAGGTGGTGGACGAAGATCTCTTCGACCACGTCCGTCACCACATAAGGACGCGCCGGATGCCGGCCCTCGCCCCGCGCGGTCGCATAGTCCCTGGCCGTGCGGCCGACCATGGCCACCGTCTGCCAGACCCAATCCCCGAGGTGTACAGGGTTGGCAAGGTAGGGCACGAGGACGGCCGCTGCTGACCGCGATTTGCTCTGCTGCCCGTAGGTTCGGTCCTGATAGGCGATGCCGAAGTCGTCTGCCGCGCCGGCCGGATAGCAGGCGGCGATGCAGGCGCCGTCGTTCGTCAACGGCATGCAGCCGTCGAAATACTTGTCCGCGACCTTCTCGAATGTCGAGCCGGCGCCGAACTGGACCAGGACGCGGCGCTCCCTGTCCCACCAGCGAAAGCTGGGTATCTCGGAGTTGTCGCCGTAGAGGATCCCGGCCTGGGCGAACGGCGTGGTCGAGGGCACGCCGCACCGATACCGAAGGACCTCGTAGCCCTCACTGTTGATCAGGTGCTGAACAAACGGCATGTCACCTTCGCCCAGCCCTTGCTCCAGCGAATCGGCGCTCACGCCGTCGACGTGCAGGACGACTAGCTTGCGGCCCACCGGCCTACAGCTCTGCGAAGACAGGCAGGTGGTCGGAGGCGCGCACGCTGACGGTCCACGCCCGGTGCCTCGGCGGGAGCGCGCCCGCCGCGTAGATCGCGTCGAGCTTCTGTCCGGTCCAGTGCGTGCGACGCAACCCGCGCGTGAGCTCGGTCAGCTCTGCTTCGCGTGACGCGGCGCGGATTCGGCGCCATAGCTGCAAGCGCGGCGGCCCGAACGTGTTGAGGTCGCCCGCAATTATGGTCATCCGAACCGATGGTCGCTCTGCCATGTCTTTGATGATCGCGCGGAACTGCTCGAGCTTGTGGGTGAAGCCGAACACGTCGAGGTGCATCACATAGACCCGGAGGTCAGCGGATTCGGCACGGATCGCGATTCTTCTCTGGGGCGGGATCGCTCGCAAGAGCGTCCGCTCCGTTCGTGTCATGTGCGGGATCGATAGGTTGCTCAGCGAAACGACCTGCGGCGAGTCTTGCTCAAACAGCTCGCGGCGCCAGATCAGGGCGTTGCCTTGCTCGCGGCCCCGAAAGAGCTGGGCCGTCGCCTGGAAACAGGAATAGCCGCCGCCCATCGCCTCGGCGATGACCTCGGCGTCCGGCCGCCCGTCGTGGATCGATGCCTCCTGGATGGCGAACAGGTCGAGGTCGTGGAAATCGGGCAGGCTGCCCACAGTGTCCAGCACGCTGTGCAACCGTCGCCCCAGGAGGATGTTCCACGTGCAGATCCGCACGTCGGATCAAGAAAAGCTCGAGGCCTCGGCTGTTCCTGCTGCCGAGGCCTCGGATTTCGCGGGTGGGCGTCCTACGGCTTGATGTTCTGGTTTACGTGGAAGAGGTTGTTTGGGTCGTAGGTCCGCTTGACGTCGACCAGCCGGTCGTAGTTGCCCCGGTAGTTGGCCTTGATCCGACCCTGGTCGTCCTCTGCCATGAAGTTGATGTAGCCGCCTGCCTCAGAAAGTGGTGACGTCGCGTCGTAGTAATCGCGCACCCACTTGATGTTGGCGCTGTTCTGAGCCGGATCTGGCCACATCCCGGCGATGACCGTGGCGAAGTTGGCGTCGCGATACGCGAAGGCGGTCTCGTCGGACGCGACCTCGTTGCACGCGCCGTTGATCGGGTAGATGTGCATGGTCGAGGTCATTGCCGGAACCCTGGTTCCGTGCTCGACGTGGGCGTCGATCGCCTCGTCGGTGAGCTCCTTGACGAAGTTGGCCTTCCAGTAGTGCTGCAGGCCGGTGGGGTATAGACCGTCGAACGCGGCGTTCAGCGCCGGATAGGGCATCGCCCCGACATGTTCCGCGAATACCGGTGCAACGTCGTGGAATGGCTTGAGCGCGCGCTCGCCCTGGTCGACCGGGCCCGCCCAGCATGCCACGACGAGAGCAAAGGTGTCGCCATGGCGATTTTCCGGGATGAATGGCAGCGGTGGGGCGATCTGGAACGCGGGGAACGCGCCCATCTCCCTCGGAGCGGTCTTGATGTAGTCGCGGTACCAGTGAAGGATGTCGTTGGCGTACTTGAGCTCGTAGAACATCGGGCCGCCGTATATGTCCTTGACGGGGTGCAGCCTGAATTCAAACGACGTCACGACGCCATAGTTGCCGCCACCGCCGCGGATCGCCCAGAAGAGGTCCTCGTTTTCTCTCGTGCTGGCGACGAGAAATTTCCCGTCGGCCGTCACCACGTCCGCCGAAACAAGGTTGTCGAGGGACAATCCGAACCCACGCGCGAGGTAGCCGATGCCGCCTCCGAGGGTCAGGCCGCCGACGCCCGTGGTCGAGATGATGCCGCCGGTGCTGGCAAGTCCGAACGCATTCGTCGCGGCGTTGAAATCGCCCCATGTCGCGCCGCCTTCGGCGCGAGCGGTCCGCTTTTCCGGGTCGACACGAACTCCACGCATGCGGGAAAGGTCGATGACCAGGCCTTTGTCGACGGTGCCGAATCCCGGGACGCTGTGGGCACCGCCTCGAATGGCAAGGTCCAGCTCGCCATCGCGCGCGAAGTTGACGGCGGCGATGACATCGCCCGCATTCACCGGGCGGACGATCACCGTAGGGCGCTTGTCGATCATTCCGTTCCGGACCTTGCGCGCCTCTTCGTATCGATCGTCATCCGGTGTGATGACGTCGCCGCGAACCTGCTCGCGGAGCCTGTCGATGTTGAGTGTGATCATGGCGGTGCTTCCTCCCGACGCAACTGGCCCCTGCCCCCGCCCAGGCGCCCCTTCCGGCCCGGCGACAGTCTATGCCTAGCCAGGGGCTTTCGCAGACCGGGTTTTCCCACCCCACGTTGCTGATGGGACTATCCTGCCGGCCATGGACCCGGTCGTTCGCACCTCTGAAGCCCGCACGCTCGACGACCTTGCGGCCAAGGGACCTGACGAGCTGATGGCCCTGTACAGGGCAGCCCACACGCCGACCCTCGAAGACCTCGACGGAAAGATGAGCGGCCGCATGCTGGCGGTGCCTCGCGCGCAGGAGCCCCACGTGCGGGCGTGGCTCGAGAAATTTGCCCGCTCGCCACTTTTCCCCTGGCAGGGCAAGACCTTCACTCACGAGACTGCCAACCACGGGCACGGGGTAAACCGGCTCCTGGGTGAGCGTGTCACATGGTTCCGCTTTCATACCTACGTCGGGCGCTCGCATGCGGGCGATTTCGACGCCGTCCACCTGGACTACAGCCACGATGGAAATCCACCGCTGGTTCGCAAGGTCAAGGATGAGGTGCGCGAAGTGGCGCCCGGTGTCTTCCTCGGCCTGGCCTACCTGTCGATGAAGGACGGAGAGCACCTTGGGTGCTTTTTCGGGATCGCCAAGAGCTAATCGGTTTCTGCAGCTCGACTATCTCTACACGCCGAGCAACGACGTGGCGGCTGACGCTCGTCTCTTCACGGAGGTGATTGGTGGACGACTTGCGTTTGCGGTCGAGGGAATGGACGCGCGCGTGGCGATGATCGAGCTGACGGACGGCCCGCCGCACATCCTGCTCACCGACCACCTCGAAGGTGAGCGGTCCATCTATATCTATCGCGTGGACGACCTGAGCAAGGCGGTGGCAGCTCTGAAGAAACGTGGATTGAAAGACGAGCGAAGGCTCGAGATCCCGATGGGCCCGTGTTCATCATTCGTGCTACCAACCGGGCACCGGATCGCCCTGTACGAGGCATCGAGGCCAGACGTCATCCAGCACTTCCTTGGTCGCAAAGACTTTTGAGCCGCTTCCGGCCCGGGCGCGTCGCGGGCGCACATTGACTTCGCCCAGAATAGGCGCCGGGCCTCGAGAGTTCATGCCCTGCAACAAGCGATGACGACCAAGCGCTGGATTCTGGCAGCGGCAGTCCTCGGCTCGGGGATTGTGTTCCTCGACTCGACCGTGGTCAACGTCGCGCTGCCCAGGATCGGACGCGACCTGCCGCGCACGTTCCTCGGCGTGCTCGAGGGCCAGTCGTATGTCTACAACGCGTACCTGTTGACGCTCAGCGCGCTGCTCATCCTGGCCGGCGCCGTCAACGACTTCTACGGCCGGAAGCGGACCTTCTTGATCGGTTTGGTCGGTTTCGGAGCGACCTCTGTGCTCTGCGGCTTTGCACCGAGCATGGAGCTGCTCGTCCTGTTCCGCATCCTCCAGGGTGCCGCGGGAGCGCTGCTCGTTCCCGGCTCTCTTGCGCTGCTCACCGCGAACTTCTCGGGCGAGGAGCAAGGACGCGCTTTCGGGACGTGGGCGGGCGCTTCGGGAGCGACGACGATCCTCGGACCATTGGTGGGCGGCCTCCTCGTCGACACCATCTCCTGGCGCGCCGCGTTTTTCATCAACGTTCCTCTCGTTGCCGTCGCCGCCTGGGCGACCTGGAAGCACGTGCCGGAGAGTCGCGACGACAATGCGACGCCGGACTTCGACTGGATCGGAGCCGCGATCGTCGCCTTTTCGGTAGGTGGGTTGGCCTTCGGCGCGATCTACGGCCAGCAGCGGGCCTGGCGTGATCCGGGCGGCTACATCGCCCTCGCGGTCGGGGTCGTGGCAACGGTTTTGCTTCCCATCTGGATGAGGCGCGCGAAGCACCCTCTCATACCGCTCGAGCTGTTCCGTTCGCGCAACTTCACCGTGGTCAACATCTCCACGCTTCTGATCTACGGCTCGCTCTACGTCACGTTCTATTACGTCGGCCTGTTTCAGCAGGGCACGCTCGGCTATGCCGCCGCCGCGGCGGGCGCGGGAGGGATTCCAGGTTCGCTCTTTCTGGTCTTCTTGTCCCGTCGGTTCGGAAGCCTGGCGAGCAGATACGGCCCACGCATCTTCATGACCGTCGGGCCCGTGATCATGGCTATCGGAGTGCTGTGGTACGCGCGGGTGCCGGCCAACAGCACTCCGTGGACGCTTCAGCCGGGCAACCCGAGCACGTACTTGCCGCCCCTTTCGTACTTCATCGACTTCTTGCCCGGCGCGATCATCTTCGGCCTTGGGATATGCATGCTCGTCGCTCCGTTGACCACCGCCCTCATGACCTCGGTGCCCGTGCGCAATTCCGGGCTCGGGTCGGCGATCAACAACGCGATCTCCCGCGTCGGTCCGCAGCTAGCCGGCGCGCTCATCTTCGTCTTCCTCACGGCCGCCTTTTACGCGACGCTCGCTTCGCGTCTCACCGGCGTCGATGTCTCATCCGAGAGCTTTCGCAAGACGGTGAGCCCGCTGAACACCCCGGCCGATCCCCACCTGATCGCGGTGGTGCGCGATGCGTCGACCTCGTCCTTCCATCTCGCGATGCTCATCGGCGCGGGTCTGCTCCTGGCCGGGGCGATCGTCAACGCGGTCGGCATCCGCAACCGGACCGCCCCACAGCCCGCCGAAGCGGTGAAGGCGCCCGTGTCCGCGTAGTCACTACGATGGCTCGATGTCGTCGCCGATCGACCGGGATCAGCTGCAAAACCTCGTTGCGCAAGGTGCTCAGCTGCTGGAGGTGCTCCCCGCCGACGAGTACAGGGAAGACCACCTGCCCGGCGCAAGGAGCATTCCGCTTAGTCAGATCGATCGCGAATCGGCGGCGGCTCTCGACGCCAACCGCGCGGTGATCGTCTACTGCTGGGACATGGCTTGAGACATGGCGCCCAGGGCCGCGGCGCGGCTCGAGACTCTCGGATTCGGCCAGGTCCATGAGTACAGGGGAGGCAAGCTCGACTGGATGGCAGCCGGCCTGCCCACCGAGGGCGAGAACTCGCTCCACGCGCGTGCCGGCGATGCCGCACGCAAGGACGTGCCCATCTGCAGCCTGACGGACAGGCTCGGAGACGTACGGGATCGGGTCAAGGCAGCGGGTTGGGATGCGGCGCTGGCAGTGGACGGCGAGGGCGTTGTGCTCGGCCTCTTACGCTCCAAGGAGCTGGCCAAAGACCCGGACCTGCGAATCGAACAGGCTATGCGGCCGGGGCCCAGCACCTTCCGGCCTTACGTGTCGCTGCACGAGATGGCCCACTTCATGGAGGAGCACGACCTGGAGAGCTCGCCGGTGACCACGTCCGACGGCAAGCTCGTGGGTTTGCTGTACAGGGCCGACGCAGTTCGGCTGGGGATGCCGCCGAAGTGATCGCGCTCGAGGTGAAGTGCGAGAAATGCGGCAAGGCGATCGACGTCTGCGACATGTGTGAGGACCCTGCGTGCAAGCACGTCGTGTGTCACGACTGCCTGAGCGTCGCGCTCGGCGAGCGCAGGCCCCAGCCGCACGAGCACGGCGGCTAAACCTTAGCCATAAGGAGCTCGCGCGGTGGACTCGGCGGGCCGAAGAAGTCGTCGATCCAGGCAGGATGCTGCGGTGCGCGAACGGCCGGGGCCGTGATCCGATCCCATCCCTGCGCCTCGAACCATTCCGGCTTCTCTGGGCTGATCAGGGCGATGACGCCGCCTGGCGCGGTGACCCGCCGGAGCTCGGACAGAACCGCTGCCTCGGGCCCGAACACGCCGCACGCGGCTGTCAGCTGCGAGCAGCGATCAGGGAAGGGGAGAGCTTCGGCCCACGCCTCCACGACATCGACTGATGGCAGGCGCCGAGCGAGGAGCGAACGGAGACCGGCCGACGGTTCGACCGCGATGACGTCGTGACATCGCGACACGAGGTGTTGGGTCAGCCGCCCGCTTCCGGCCCCGATGTCGAGCCCCCGGGCGGCAGTGCGGGGCAGCGCCTCGATGAGGTCGGGATGGATCGGCTCGAAGCTGGCAAGCTCATCCCACCGCGCCGGCTCGAGGTGATAGACGAGCGTCCAGAACAGGGCGCGCACCACGCGCTCGGCGTTCTCGCCCTGAGGAACGCGCGCGAGCTCGCGGGCGCGGACGAAGCGCGGGAGGCGCTCGATGTCCTCGACGCTGAAGTGCCTCCAGCCCGGCGGGGCCTCCTCGATTGCCTGCTCGTAGTCCATCCAGACCCCCTCGATCAGACTAGGACTCGGCTGTGAGGATCGCCGTCGTCGCCTCGCCGGTCACGCCGCTGCGCCCGGCGCAGCTAGGCGGCGCGCAGGCGTTCGTCTGCGACCTGGCGTTGGGTCTCGTTCGCCGCGGTCACGAGGTCACCGTCTACTGCGCCGAGACGTCCGAGCTGGAGGGTGTCCGGCTGGTCACTGTGCCGGCGCCCGACGACGCAGCCGCGGCGCTCGTCATGCCTGGCGGCCACGAACCGCCCCCGGCGCCCGGCGTCGCTCGGGCGCTCGCGGCGATGTTCGACTCGATCGCGGCCTCTTCGGTCGACGTCATCAGCCAGCACGCATTCGACGTACCGGCCTTCGAGCTGGCTCGGGACATGCCTGTGCTGCACACGCTGCACCTGCCGCCCATCGTCGCCTCGGTGGCGAGGGTGGTGGGCGCAGTCTCGCCATCCCGACTCGCGACAGTCTCGGCGTCGTGCCTGGCGGAATGGCGTGCGGCCGGCGTCGATGTGGGACAGGTGCTGCCCAACGGCGTGCCGGCCGCTCCGGTTCCGGAGTTTCCGGTCGATAGGTGGGCGCTTGTTGCGGGGCGCCTGTCGCCGGAAAAAGGCGTCGAGCACGCGATCGCGGCGGCGCGGTCCATCGGGCTCCCGGTTCGGGTTGCCGGCGCGCACTACGATCCGGCTTATGAGCTCGACCTCAGCGGAACAGAGGTAGTCGGATCGGTGCCTCGAGACCAGCTGCGCAGCTTGATGTCGCGCTCCGCGGTCACCGTATGCGCGGTCCGCTGGGAGGAGCCGTTCGGCATGGTCGCCGCCGAGGCGCAGATGGCCGGCTGTCCCGTGGCGGCCTATCGCCGCGGTGCCATGGCCGAGGTTGTACAGGATGGGCTGAGCGGCCGGCTCGCGGAGCCGGATGACGTCGCGGCGCTTGGCCGAGCCATCGGCCAGTGCCTCGAGCTGGATCGAGCCGCTGTCCGAGCAAGCGCTGTGCGGCGCCTTGGCCTCGACGCGGCACTCGATCGCTACGAGGCCGCCCTGCTGCGGGCGTCTCGGTGACGCTGACGGCGGTCGTCACCGGCGGGTCCGGCGGGATCGGCTCTCAGGTCGTAAGGGAGCTTCGGGCGAGGCGATGGGAGGTCGTCTCGCTCAGCCGCCGCGAGGGCTGCGACGTGTCCGACGAGGCCCAGGTCGTGGCGGCCTTCAGCCGGTTGATCTCGCTGGACGCGCTGATCAACTGCGCAGCGGTCCTCGTGAAGCAGCCGCTCCGGGAGATGAGCTCCGCCGACTGGGATATCCAGCTCGAATCAGGCCTCCGCGGCGCGTTTCTGTGCAGCCGCGAGGCGTTCAAGCTGATGCGTGGCCGTGGCGGTTCGATCGTGATGGTGTCGAGCCTCTCCGGTGTGGCCGGAGCCGAGAAGTTTCCAGGGATGGCAGGATATGTCGCCGCAAAGTCCGGGCTGGCGGGCCTCACCGAGGTCCTGGCGGTCGAAGGCCGCACGGACCGCATCCGCGTCAACGCCATCAGCCCAGGTGCCGTGGAGACGCCGATGCTGCAAATCGCGGGAGTGGAGGGCCCGTCGCTCAAGCCGGAAGACGTGGCGCGGGTCATCGTCTGGCTTGCGTCCGAAGAATCCGCGCCGCTGACGGGTGCTAACTTGCGAATGGACCCATGACCGCGAACGTGCGCATCACCCGGCGCGCCACCTTCGCCGCGGCGCATATCCTGCACCGCCCCGAGTGGAGCGACGAGAAGAACCGCGACGTTTTCGGAGCATGCGTGACCGACCACGGCCACAACTACGTGGTTGAGGTGACGGTAGGCGGCTCACTCGATCCCGAGACCGGGATGGTCGTCAACCTCAAGCAGGTGGACAGCGTCCTGCGACGCGAGTTCATCGACGCGGTGGACCACCGCCACCTGAACCGCGACGTCGATTTCCTCCGAGGTGTGATCCCGACTGCCGAGAACATCGCGCTCGCGGCGTTTCATCGGTTGGAGCCGCATTTCAAACCGGCGCGTCTGCTGAAGGTGCGGGTGGTGGAAACGGAGAACAATGCCGCCGAGGTGACCGCCGAGTAGGCCGGCGGCCGGGAATTTCAGGTATCGAGATTCGGGTACCCGGACAGGTAGTTGTCGCCTGGTTCGCCGGCGTCGATGCGCGCACGATCGGGTGCGTTCCGGCCACCAATTTTTCAGGAGTTGATTCCGAAATGCAGGCGCAGCTCACAATCAAGCGATTTCCGACAGCTCTCTTCGCGTTGGTCGCGGCGCTGGCCGCGGCAATCGTCCTCGGCGCCGCGCTGGGCTACGCGCTCAAGGGCGCCCCGATCGCGCCGGCGCACACCCAGATCGTCGTGGCGCACGACCAGGCCGCGGGCGACCCTCGATCTGACCTCACGCGCGCGCTGCCAACAGACCGACCGGCGGCAGACAGCTCTTGCTTGACCAGGAGCTACGGCCCAGTCTGCTGAAAGTGCGTTGGCGGAGGGCGGCTGTCGAGCAGCCGCCCTCATGCCTCTCACTTCAACGGATGCGCCAGCTTCACCTCGACGATCCCACCTCTCTCGCGGACGAATAGCGGCGGCTGGTCGAAAGTCGCAGGACCGCCGACCACGCGCCCGTCCTCAAAACGAAACTTCGAGTGGTGCCACGGACAGGTGACCACGTCGCCGTCGAGCTCGCCCTCGTGCAGCGGCCCGCCGGCGTGGGAGCACACCGCCCCCATCGCGTGCAGCAACCCCTGACGCCGGACGATTACAACCGGCAGCCCTGTGGCCTCGACGCGTCGCATCTCTCCTTCCGGAAAGTCGTCGCGCGTGCCCACCCTCACGAATTCCATCGGACCGTCGAAGAACGCGTTGTGGTTGACCGCGGACCCGATGCCGAAGGTCAGCTGCCCGCCGACGTACGCCGCGACAACAACGATCAGCCACGCCATCGTGGACAGGAGGATCGCGGCCGGCCGCACCCCGGGTCCCAGCCGCATGACAAGCGACACGGCCTCGATCGCGATTACGCCGGTCATCGTCAGACCATGGACGACAGCCGTCCGCCGTTCGTGGCCCGTGGTCTCGTGGAAGTCCGTGTAGCCGGTCAGGGCGGCGAGAATCGCGCCGGCGAGGCCGACGGCGAGCGCGAGGTCACCCGCGACCTGCGGCACCCTGCCGGTGGCGATGAAGATCCAGTCCGCCAGCACGCCGACGGTCCAGGCTCCGATCGGTATGTCCGTCAGCGCGGGGTGGAGGGGGTGACCGAGGACCTTGGTGCCGTGCATCACGTCCTTGATCGATACACCGGGCATGCCGAGCGCCGTGTAGAACGAGCCGACCGCCTTTTGAACCGCCTCAGCCACAGGGTCCAGCCACGCCTGGCCGCGGATCACGCGGTCCAGCGTTCGCTCGCGCGTGCGCGCTTGCCGGATCAGCCGGCGGATTCGTCGGCGGTCGATTTCCATGCTCTTGCCTAGGCGAGCCTCATTCCGGAAACGCGATCCCCGCCGAACTTACTTGTGGTTGCCGGAGCCTCCTGGAGGATCATTGAAAGATGCCTGAGAAGGAGATGGGGGTCGTTGGGCTCGGCACGATGGGTATGAACCTGGCCCGCAACCTGGCGTCGCACGGGGTCCGCGTCGCCGTGTACAACCGCACCCACCGGCGGACCGAGGAGTTCATGGCGTCGTATTCGGAGGAAGGCGACTTCACTCCGGTGGCGACGTTTGAAGAGCTGGCGCGCGTGCTGAAGCCGCCGCGGGCGGTGCTCGTGATGGTGAACGCCGGCGCGCCTGTGGACGACACGATCGAAGCCCTGGTCAAGGTGCTCGCGAGCGGCGACACGATCATCGACGGCGGCAACTCGTTCTTCCAGGACACCCGGCGGCGCGCAGAGGCGGTGGAGAAGCTGGGCCTCGGCTATATCGGCACCGGCGTTTCGGGCGGGGAGGAGGGTGCGCTGCACGGACCGAGCATCATGCCCGGGGGCACACGCCAGTCTTACTCCCGGGTGGAGGACATGCTGACCTCCATCGCAGCCGAGGTCGAAGGCGTGCCTTGCTGCACCTACATCGGACCGGATGGCGCGGGCCATTTCGTGAAGATGGTCCACAACGGCATCGAATACGCGGACATCCAGCTCATCGCCGAGTCATACGACCTGATGCGAAACGCGCTGGGCCTCTCGGCCGACGACCTCGCCGCGGTGTTTCGCGAGTGGAACGCCGGGCGCTTGCAGTCCTATCTCATAGAGATCACCTCGGACGTTCTGGCCAAGCACGACGACGGCGCGAGCCGCTCACTCGTCGACGCGATTGAGGATGAGGCCGAGCAGAAGGGCACC
>VBDS01000218.1 GCA_005889085.1 Chloroflexota bacterium
ACAAAGAGTGGTCAGCGAGAGGTGCGCAATTTCTGACCGACCCGAAGGACCATGGCTTCGAGATCCGCGCCTACATCCGCGACCCGGATGGGCACCTCATCGAAGTCGGGCAGTCGCGTATGTAGATGGCGCTCGTTGATTGCGACGAGCGCGCAAGAACAGCAATGGGCGTCGAAGGCTTGTAGCCGGCAACCTCCATCAGGTCCTTCCGGATTAGGGTCGACTTACATCTTCGTTCGAGTGCAGGCAGAAGTGAGGTGACGGCCACGAAGCCGCTTATCTCCCTCATGCGAGGGAGTGTCAAGAATCAGCCGAAGCAGGTGTAACGCATCACCCGAAGTAGTGACAACCATCAGCCGAAGGCCCTTTGGGACCTGTCAGCCGAACTTGTACGCACATGATGGTGCTCGCGCAGGGAGTCGAACCCTGAACCTTGGGATTAAGAGTCCCCTGCTCTGCCAGTTGAGCTACGCGAGCGCGTGGGAAGGGGCCGCCTGTCGATTCTAAGGCGATTAACATCCTGGGTTCCCTTAGCGATCAGCAATTCGTAGCTTGGCCTCGTGCCAGCGCGCATCCCGCTAGACGTCGACCTGGAAGACAGGCTCCTGTACGGACTGACCCCGACGAGGCTCGCCTACCTGGTGGTGGCGTTGCTCGCGGGATTTTCCGCCTGGTCAACACACTGGGCACCGGCACCGGTGCGCGCAATTGTCGGTGTGGCGATCGCCCTGATCGGTGTAGGAGTTGCGTGGGGTCGGTGGCAGGGACGGCCTGTCGACAGCTGGATCGCGGACATCGTCCACTTTTGTCTCGCGACCTATCGCATCGAGTGGCGCGTTCCTCGACTCGCTCGGTGGCGCGAGCGCGTTTCACTTTGATTCGGGTCGCGCGGCGCCAAGCCGCGGTGTGCTGGAAGTCGGATCCCGACCTGGTGGTCATCGAAACGGGGTCGATTGGATTCGCGGGCGCAGCCGAAGACGACCGGCTGCGCTGGCTGAACGCATTTCGGCGACTTATCGACGGTATCGATGCGCCCCTTCAAGTTGTGGTCGATGTCGAGCCTGGGCCAGATGACGATGAAGGCGCCAGCATCAACCCCGCGAGAGCTAGCGTCGACGACATGCGCGCAGCCGACCTTTGTTTCGCCGAGCAAATTCGACGCGGGAGCTCTGCGCACCGCGTGAGGACCTCATTGATCACTGCCGCAAGACACGCTGGCCGGCTCCAGACAGCTCTGATTGAGATGGGAATCCAATTCGCCGAGTCAAGGCAGCGGCATGAGCCATTTGGTATGGAATTCGCGACGCGGTTCCAGCACGTGCGCGGTTTCAGCCGCAGCTGGTGCATCGAGCGCCTGCCCGGCACGGAGATCGAGGCCGGGTGGCTCTTCCGGCTGTTCCCGTCGGGCCTTGCCATCAACCTGTCTTGGCACGCCACGCCGCTCCCCGCCGCGTGGATCGTGGGCTACCTGCAGCGCCAGCTGATCAACATGCGTGCGTCGCGCCTGCTGGACACGAATGCCGGCTCCTCTGACCCAACGCTTGCGGGAGCACTGCCGAATGCCGAGGACTTACAGCGCCGCCTGGTCTCGAGTCAGGACAAGGCCTTTCATGTGTCCGTCTATCTCACGCTGACGTCGCCCACCGTCAAAGCACTCGAGCTCGGTGCCCGGAGGGTCGAGGCGGCGGCGCGCGCGATTCTTTGCGAGCTGCGACCCTGCGACTTCCGCATGCTCGATGGGTACATTGCAACCAGGCCGGGCGGCCCTGACCGATTGCAGCGCAAGCGCGTCCTCGACTCCAGTGCCCTCGCGACCTTCTTTCCGTGGCACGAGCCGGACATGCAGCAGTCCGGTGGACTGTTCATCGGGCGCAACGCCGCGACAGGGGCGCCAGTGCTGGTCGATCCGTTCGATCAGGGTCTTTATGCGAACGCCAACATCGGTGTATTCGGCCATTCGGGTGCGGGCAAGACGTACCTGTTGTCGACCATCGTGATGGGCGCGATCGGCCGCGGCATCAGCGTGTACATCATCGACCCAGAGCATGAGTACGGCGGTCTCGCTCGAGAGCTGGGCGGCGTCGACGTACGACTGGCGCTTGGCTCGGGTCACGCCCTAAACGTCCTCGACTTGCGGCCGGCCGATCGGCGTGACGAAGCGTGGCTCGGGCCCGCCGCCGCCGACGCTGTGGATCTCTGCGCCTGCGTCTGTGGCGGGCTCAATGAATCTGAGCGCGCGCTGTTGGAGGGCGCGGTTCGCCAGGCCTACGACGAGGTGGCCCAGCCTGTGCTGCGTGACGTCGCCGACCGCCTCCCAGGCGATTCACGTGTCGCGGTCATCTTGCATCGCTGGGTCCACGGCAGCCTGGGCCAGATGTTCAGCGCGCCTACCAACGTCGACCTGGAGGCGCCGATCGTCGTTTTCGGCATGCGCGAGCTGCGCGACGAGATGATCGCGCCGGTGCACTTCCTCCTGGCCGAGGCGTTGTGGACTCGGATCAAACGTAAGGACCGGCGCCGCCTGCTGGTGATCGACGAGCTCGGTTTGCTCTTCGAAGACCCGACGATTCGGCGCTTCGTGGTCAGCCTCGCCCGACGCATCAGGAAGTACCAGGGCTCGCTCGTTTTCGCGACGCAGAATCCGGGCGATCTGCTCGGCTCCGACCAGGGCTCGGTGGTCGCCACCAACCCCGCGCTGGCGTTTTTCGGCGTCCAACGGCCGAGCGAGGCCGCCAAGCTCCAGGATGCCTTCCACCTCAGCCCCCACCAACGCACTTTCCTCGAGTCCGCTCACCGCGGCGACTTCCTGCTCTCGGCGGGCGCCGACCGGCTCGCTGTCCGGGTCAAGGCGCCGCCCTGGCAGGAGGAGGTGATGCGGTTGGCCCGAACCGCGGCCTGACCGGTAGGCTTACGTCGAAATGCCGCGAGTCCTCCACTACCGGTTGCATGGCCTTCCCGAGCACCGACTTGAACGCGTTCACGAGGAGTTCGACGCCCTCGCGCAGGCGCGCGCGTGGCGATGCGGGCAGCCATGGGTCGCCAGCTCACAATCGCGCGGCCTGTTCGAGATGGAGTTCTTCAGGCACTTGAAGAGTGAACAAGGCAGGGACCTGAGTGCGGCCGGGTTCGTCAAGATGGCGGGCGACGAGACCGACGCACTGATCGTCACGATCTTCATGCGCGATCTGAGCGCGGAGTACGGCGTTCGAACCTGGATCCGCGACGAGGATCACCCGCTCGCCAAGCTGCGCCGTCTCGAATTCGACCGCGGACGACTTCCCGGCGGCCAGTCGCTCGAGGACGTGCTAGCCAAACGTCCGGTGATCAAGAAGGTCGAAGGCGAGCGCATCTTCTTTTACCCGCCCACGTTCCGGCTGCACTCCCAGAGCCCGCCCAGCCCCGAATGGGCGTATGCCCTATGCGGCATCCGGGCATACGCTCCGACCCTTCTGGAAGCGGAGCACGAAGCGCTCAAGATCCTCCGCGGATTCGGTCACCTTGGCGCCTGAAACCGCGCAGGTCACCAAAGGTTTCATCAACTCGGTAGACGGAACCAAGCTGGCCTACCGGGCGTGGGCTGGCATCAACGCGAAGGTCACTCTTGCGGTCGTCCATGGCCTGGGAGAGCACAGCGGCCGTTACGAGCGCTTCGCGCGAGGAATGGCTGGGTTTCAGATGGCCACGTGGGCTGTGGACCTGCGTGGTCACGGCGAGAGCGCCGGACAGCGCGGTCACGTCGATTCCTGGTCGCAGTGGGTAGACGACACGGCCGCGTTTGTGCGCTATGTCGAAAGCCAGTCGTCTGGCGAGGTGGTGCTCGTCGGCCACTCGTTTGGTGGGGTCGTGACGCTGAGCGCAATCCGGTCGGGCAAGATCCCGAACTCACGCCGATTCGTGCTCTCCAGTCCGGCACTGAAGCTCAAGGCCGCCGTCCCGCGGTGGAAATCGAGCCTCGGCCGCGTCATGTCGAACATCGCACCGCGGCTCGCTATGAACAACGAGGTCGATCCCGGGACCGTGTCCCGCATCCCCGACGTCGTCGAGGCCTATCGAACCGACCCCCTCGTCCACGGCAAGATCTCGAGCCGCCTGTACGCAGAGTGGCAGCGCGCAGCCGCGGAGAATCTCGCGCGCGCAAGGGACATAGCGATTCCCTTTCTGATCCTGGCCGGCACTGCCGACCGGCTGATCGATTCCGAGGGCAGCAAGCAGCTGCACGCGGCGGCCCCTGCAAAAAGCGAGCTGCGGTTGCTCGTAGGCCGATACCATGAACCCTTCAACGACCAGGACAGTGATGAGGTCTTCTCATTGATCGCCGGATGGCTGGGGAAATGATCGCTGCGGGTCTGCTCGCGGGGCGGCTGAACCTCGACCCGGGGTCGTGGCTCGCGTGGATCGTGGTCGGCTTGATCGCCGGAGCGATCGCTGCCCGCGTAGTGGCCGGCCGAGGATTCGGCTGCATCGCCGACATCGTCGTCGGCGTGGCGGGCGCCATCATCGGCGGCTTCCTGCTGAGCGCCCTCTTCGGAGCGAATGGCACGGTCGGTTTCTGGGGCAGCCTCGTGGTCGCGTTCATCGGGGCCGCCGTTCTGCTGGCGGTCTTGAAGATGGTGTCCGGGGGACGCATCTGAGCTAGCGGCGTCCCTCAGCTGGCGGCGGCTCTGACCTCTTCTGCCGGCTGCTCGACGGCGGCCTGCCTGGCGCGCCGCTTGATCAGCAGCGTGGTCAGTGCCGTGAAGGCGAGGAACACGATAGGCAGTACGAAGGTCCGCTTCATCGCGTCGATGTAGCCGTTGACGAACACATCGTGAGCGATCACAGAGAGCTGCTGCGCCACCGCCGGTGGGATGTTGCCCGGCAGGCGCGCTCCGGTCTGGCCGGTGCCGATCTCAAATCCCTTCGATGAGACGTTGCTGAATGTGGCGATGAATTGATCGCGGAAGCTCGCCGGTAGCTTTGCGGCCTGGCTAGCTGCCTGGTCGTGCAGCGTAGTTGCCAGCTGGTTTTGAAGCAGCGCTCCGATGACTGCGCTTCCGATGACCGCACCGAGCTGGCGGATCGTGTTCAGCACAGCCGATGCGGAGCCTGCGATGCGCGGCTCGATGTTCCGCATGGCAACAGTGGTCATCGGCGCGAAGGTCATTCCAATTCCGGCGCCGGCGACGATCGCCGGAACCAAGAAGTTGATCCACGTCGAATCCGGTCCAGCCACAAAGGCGAGGCTAGCCATTCCGATGGTAAAGAGGACGATTCCGGTGAGCAGGATGTACTTGCCGCCGATCCGGTCCGCGAAACGACCCGCGAACGGTGCGGTGAACATCGAGGTGAGCGACATCGGGGCCATCGTGAGTCCGGCAACCATTGCGGAAAAGCCGCGGGCCGACTGGAGGTAGATGGTGAACGGCAAGAACATGCTGAGCATGCCGAAGCTGATCGCCGCCGCGATCCAGTTGGCGACCGCGAAATTTCGGTTTTTGAACAGTGAGAGTGGAAGCAGCGGTTCGCTCTGGAATCGTTCCCAGATCAGGAAGAGGACGATGAGCACGACCCCGACCGCGATCACCTCGGGGATGGTCACAACGTAGGACTCGATCTGGCCCCAGCTGTAGCGTTGGCCCTCGATCAACCCGAAGACGATCGCAAAGAGGCCCGCGGTGGCCATCGCGATTCCGAGGAAATCCCAACCATGCTGACGACCGGGCCGCAGGTCTGGAATGACAAGGAATGTGGCGACGAGCGCGGCGACGCCGATGGGCACATTGATGAAGAAGATCCAACGCCAGTCGATGTATGTGATCAACGCGCCGCCGACGGTCGGGCCGGCCAGCGTCGCCAGGCCTGCGACACCGCCCCAGACCCCGAACGCCGCGCCGCGCCGCTCAGGCGGGAAGATCGAGGTCAGGATCGCCAGCGTCTGAGGTGTCAGCAGCGCGCCGCCGACTCCTTGCAGGATTCGCGCCGCGATCAGCTCGCCGGCGTTCTGTGAGAAACCACACAGCGCCGAAGCCACCGTGAAGATGGCCAATCCGATCGCGAACAGGCTGCGTTGACCGTAGAGATCGCCGAGCCTTCCAGCCGTGATGAGCAGGACCGCATATACAAGGACGTAGGCGTTGATCACCCACAGGATCTGATCGAAGGTGCTGTTCAACCCGGTGCTCATTGCAGGAATGGCGACATTAACGATCGTGGTGTCGAGCAGAATCATGAAAAACCCAGTGGTCAGGACTAAAAGCACAAGCCACGGGTTAGTGCGTGCTTGAGACATGTCTCCTCCTCAATCCTTCACTGCCGCTTGCCATTCCAGCCTTCCACTCCAGCGTTCCTTCCGAGATTTCCCTTTCGAGATTGGTGACCCACTTGCGCTCTGCGTCGAGCATCGCGATCTTGTGCTCGAGCTCGATAAGGGTGAGCCGCCGCAGACCATTCGCGTGCAGCTCAGACAGGATCCCGCTGAGCTTGTCGTGCTTGGCTTGGAGCGCCGTCACCCGGTCTCGCAGATGCCCAGCTGCCTGGTGTGCGGTGAGGTGGTGCATGAACATCAAGCCGGCCGAGAAGTGTTGGTACTCGCGCCGCGGTTGGGACAAGATGTCGCTGACCACGCGAACCAACATGTCGCGGCCTGAGTTAGTGAGCTTGTAGATCGTCCGCTCCGGCCGTCGTCCTTCTTTCTCGCGCTCGCTGGACACGATCCAGCCGCTGCGCTCCAGCACCTCGACCGTGTGGTAGAGCGAGCCGAAGTTGAGCCGAATGAACTCGTCCTGATGGCGGTCCCGCATCGTCGATGCAAGCTCATACGGGTGCATCGGACGCTCGTCCAGCAACTCCAGGATGGAGAGGGCGAGGGGTGAGATCTCGGGATCGTCAGGCATATTCCAAATGGAATATATCAAATAAGATATCCCGAAGCAAGTACTCCGCGCGGGACAAATTAACAGGCTGGGTCGTCGCGCCCTTCGAATCCAAACTACGCTGCGCGCCAGGTGCGTCGGCTGGGGGAGGGGCCGAAAGCGGAAGGGAGGGCCCCGCCGGGGCCCCGTCGCCCCGGCCCCGCCCCAAGGCCCGGCGCAACCCCGAATTCCAAGGATGTGTAACTAGGGTGTGATGCATGCCGCGGCGCAGGAATCGACGGCTCGAGCCATGAGCGACGCCCGGCTATCCGCCACGCTCCCCGCCGCCCAGCTCGTCCGCCAGGCGACGGGAGGCGACCGCGAGGCCTTCGAGGAGTTGATTCGCCGCCTGCAGCGCCGCGTTTACGGTTTCGCCTACCAGCATCTGAGAGACGCCGACGAGGCCCATGACCTGGCCCAGGAGATCTTCGTCAAGTTCTATCGCAACCTGAGCCGCTACGATGCCGAACGCCCCTTCGACCCCTGGTTCTGGAAACTCGCCGCCAACACCGCCATCAACTACCGCCGCAAGCGCATCCCGCTCCCGGCCGAGCCGGCCCAGGAGGCCGCCGGCCCAGACCATCCACTCCCGACCCACGACCCCGCCCTGGTCGAAGCGCTCGCCCAGCTCGACCCCGCGTACCGAATGCCGATCCTTCTCCACTACTACGCCGACCTCTCGCTCGAGCAAGTCGGCCAGAGCCTCAACCTCTCCATCCCCGCCATCAAGTCGCGCCTCCACCGCGCCCGCGCGCAGCTCCGCAACTCGCTCGCCGAGGCAGAGGAAACCGAAGAGACAAGATGAACGCGGTCCCCCTCGCGTGCGCGCGCGTGCGCGTCTTACTCGAGTCCTATGTCGACGGCGACCTGGCACGCGATGACGCGCCGCTCGCCGCCGAGATGCGCGAGCACCTCGCCGGCTGTGCCGACTGCCGCCGCCAGCACCACCAGGCCGTCTCGGTCCCGTTTCGGCTGAAGGCCCTCATCTCGCCGCCGCCGCGCGCGTCGCTGCTCGCTGACGTGATGAGCTCGATCGGGCCGGCCAAAACGGGCTACCGCCGCGCGTGGACCCTCGTAGCGCCTGAGGCGATCCTTGCCGCGTTCATCCTCTGGTACCTCTCCGGGCTCGACGGCCTGAGCTCGATCGCCTCCGGCATCTTCGGCGACCTCCAGAGCCTTGCCGGCTGGGGCTCAGGCACCGGCCAGCTGCCCAGCGTGCCGCGCGTCGACATCGTGTTGCTGATCGCCCTGATCGCTCTGGCGGCCATCGCCGGCTACCACCTCTCGATCCTGATCCGACTTGCACCGGGTGCCCTCCCGACCCGTCGCGCCGCGCGTGAATGACTCATCGCCGGGACATCCCGGCCGTCGCTACGGCTGGGCGATCGTCATCGGCATCCTCGCAGTGGCAGGCGTGCTCCTGGCGCTGGCCGACATCTCCGCCGGCAACCGGTGGCCCAACCCGCTGGCCCAGTCGATCGTCGGAAGTGGCATCACCGTCAGACCGACGCCGTCCGGAAATCCGCAGACTCTGCGCTTCGACCGCAGCCGGGTTGGCGACAGGTTCATCTTCGACTCGCCGATCGCCGGCTTCGGACCCCTGAACCCCTATCAGGCCCTGCGCGCCTTCCTCAGCAATGGCGCGGGGCTGGTCCTGCTCGCGCTCGGCGCGCTGGTTGTCTTTCCGTCCCGGGCGCGCAGCGCAGTCGAGCGCCTGGAGGCGAGGCATGGGGCGGAGATCGCACTCGGCGCCGGACTCGTGATGGTGCTCCTGACCCTGGCTGTCATCACCCTGCTGCGCTTCACATTGCTGTTCCTTGCCGTCGTCCCGCTCGTGCTGCTGGTCTCGCTGGTGGCTGCGCTGTTCGGCATCGCGTGCATCTCGCTCGCGATCGGACGCCTGCTGCACCGCCGCCTGCGACTGCCCACCGTCCATCCCCTCATCGCCGCGCTCGCGGGCGCGCTCGTCGTGTTCGACCTCGCGGTGATCCCATACGCGGGCGTATTCGCGCTCGCCGCGGTTGCCATGGCCGGCCTTGGGCTGGCGGTGGTGACGCGCTTCGGTTCCACCAGTGGGTGGTCTTTTGTCGATCTCGATTGGTAATTCACTGACGGAGAGGAGTAACTGTGCTGATTGGCCTGTTGACTAAAACGCGTCTCGTGGTGGCAGGGCTTGCGATCGTCGCGCTCGTCCTCGGCACCTTGATCTACCGCGACATGTTCGTGTCCAGCAAGAACGCGGGCAATTCGCTGAACCTCTACACCGTCAGCCGCCGCACGGTGACCGCGAGCATCACGGGCTCGGGCAACATCGAACCACAAGCGCAGTCCAACGTCAACTTCAAAGTCGCAGGCGTGCTGACCGAGATAGACGCTCATGTCGGTGACCACGTCTCGGCCGGCCAGATGCTTGCAAAGATCGACTCGAGCGCCGAGCAGAACGCCCTCGACCAGGCCAACGCCAACCTCTCCACCGCCCAGGCCAACCTTCAATTGACAGAGACACCTCTGACGCAAAACCAGATCAACCAGCTGCAGGACAGCGTCAACACGGCGCAACAGAGCTACAACGACACGGTCACCCAGGTGAACCTCACCAACACGCAGGACACCAGCCAGGTGACCGCGGACCAGAGTCAGCTCACCATCGACCAGCAGTCGCTCACATTCAACGCCACCTACCAGACGGCGCTGCAGAAGCTGACCACCGACAAGGCCACGCTGCAAACCGCGATCACGACCTTCAACACCGACGGATGTCAGTCGCAGGCCTACGCGACGTACTCGACGGCGTGCCTCACCGACTTCAATGCTGTGTCCACCAACCAGACCGCCGTCAACGCCGACCAGCTGACGGTCAGCACTCAAGCCGCGACGGTCAACGCCGACCAGAGCAAGCTCAACGTGGACACGGCGAAGCAGACGTCCGACAAGACTGCGGGCCAGCGCAGCATCAACCAGGCAGCCGCGTCGCTGACCGGCGCACAGGACCAGCTCAAGACGCAGACCGAGTCCAAGCCCAACCAGATCGCATCGGCGAAGGCACAGGTGCTGAACGCCCAGGCCGCGGTGCAGACCGCGCAGCAGAACCTCAACGCGACAACGCTGGTCGCGCCGATGGACGGCGAGGTGAACAGCATCAGCGGCGTCGTCGGCGAAACTGTTGCGCCCGGCGGCGGCACGACCCCCGAGGCGCCGGGCAGCCAGGCGCCCCTGCCGACGAGCACGGCATCCAACGCCTTCATGGTCATCGGAAACATCAGCGGGATGGAGGTCGTGATCCCGTTCGCGGAGTCTGACGCTTCGAGGCTCGCCTACAACCAGCCCGCACAGGTGACCTTCGACGCGGTGCCGAACCTCACGATCACCGGCCACGTGATCGCCGTCGCCAGCGCCGCGACCGTGAACAGCGGCGTCGTGAACTACTACGCGACGATCGTCCTCAATCAGACCGATAAGGCGCTGAAGCAAGGCATGACCGCGAACGCGACGGTCACGGTAAGCAAAGCCACCAACGCCCTCTCGGTCCCCAACCTCGCCATCAGCCACACCGCGGGCCAGGCGTATGTGAACGTCTACGCCGCGGGCCAGCAGGTTGCGACCCCGGTCGAAACCGGCGTCGCGGGCGACCAGTTCACCGAGGTCACGGGCGGCCTCAACGACGGCGAGCAGATCGTGCTTCCGACCGTCAGGGTTTCCAGCGGCACCGGCACCAACCGCGGCGGCACACTCGGCGGCGGCGGCGTGCGCGTGGGCGCCGGCGGATGATCACGCTCGAAGCGGTCACCAAGACCTACCGCATGGGCAGGATCGAGGTCCCGGCGCTGCAGGGAATCGACCTCCATGTCGCGTCGGGCGAGTTCGTGGCCATCATGGGCGCCAGCGGCTCGGGTAAGTCGACTCTGATGAACATCCTCGGATGCCTCGATGTGCCGACGAGCGGGCGCTACCTGCTCGACGGAACCGACGTCGCGAGGCTCGGCGACGACGAGCTGGCAAAGATCCGCAACCGGAAGATCGGTTTCGTGTTTCAAAGCTTCAACCTCATCCCGCGCACGAGCGCGCTGCACAACGTCGAGATGCCGTTGATCTACGCGGGGGAGGGAGGCCGGACCCAGCGAGCGCGCGAAGCACTCGGCGCGGTGGGCCTGGCCGATCGCGCCCATCACCAGCCGACCGAGCTGTCCGGCGGTCAGCAGCAGCGCGCCGCGATCGCGCGCGCCCTGGTCACCAATCCCGCCATCCTGCTCGCCGACGAGCCGACCGGAAACCTCGACACGGTTTCCAGCGTCGAGATCATGCGTTTGCTCTCCAACCTCAACGCCGAACAGGGCCGCACGATCGTGCTCATCACGCATGAGCAGGACATAGCGCGATTCGCGAGGCGAGTCGTCGAGCTGCGCGACGGACTTATCGTGCGCGATGCGCAGACCGCCGCATGAACCTCTTCGAGGCCCTTCGCATGGCCGCCAACGGACTGCTCGCCAATCGCCTGCGCAGCGCGCTGACAATGCTCGGAATCCTGATCGGGGTCACCGCAGTAATCCTGCTTGTGGCGGTGGGCAACGGCGCGAGCGTGCAGATCAACAACCAGGTCCAGTCGCTCGGTGCCAACGTGATCTACGTCTATCCCTCAAACGCCCGCGGCTCAGGCGGCGTCTCGCAAGGCTTCGGCACGGCCCAAACGCTCACGCAAGCCGACGTCGACGCCATCAACACCCGCCAGCAGGACCCCGACGTCGTGGCCGCGATCCCGATCGCGCAGAGCGGCGGGCAGATCACGTTCGGCAACCAGAACTACTTCGCGCCGACCACGGGCACGACGACCGACTTTCCACTCGTGCGCAACTACCAGGTCGCCGAGGGCTCGTTCTTCACCGACGACGACATCAACGCGCGCCATCG
>VBDS01000255.1 GCA_005889085.1 Chloroflexota bacterium
CTCGAAGCGGTCGGAAAGCTCGCGGAGATAGTTGAGGTGCATGACCTGGGCGATCAAGCCGCACCCGATGACTCCAACCCTCAGCCGGCCCGCCATCTCCACCCCATCTGAATACGTTGGAACGTTCCACCGACCCTATAGGAAAGGGTCCGCGGTGTCAACACCGTGGGGTGGATTACGCCAGCATCTCTTTGGCGGCCGGGTTCATCCCGGCCGCAACTATGCCCTTGACGTCTCCCAAACGTAGCCCCGAGTAACTGATCAGACAATCCCAACCGTATACCGGAAGGAGAGCAGCCCCGTCGGCGAAGCCGACCGGGCGATGCAATCAGTAATCCCATCCTGCCCGCGCCTGGCGCGCAGAGGGAACCATCCGGGTTCCCTCTCATAGATCATTCGCGCATAAGCGAACCACTGATCAGGAGCCGCAGTGGAGCCATGATTGCGGCTCTCGCATTCTCGACGCTTGCCACCGGCCTGCTGCAGATCTGCCTTCCGCTCGAGCTGCGGCAGCTTCGGGCGAGCCCCGAATCGATAGGGCTCACGCTGTCGATGTTCGGGCTCGGAATGTTCGCGTTCGAGTGGCTGTGGGGAGTGGTGGCCGACCGCGTCGGATATCGCATCCCGCTGATCGCTTCGCAGCTCCTGTACGCGGCGTTCATCGTTTTGCTTTCGCAGGCAGGCTCCGTTCTGTTGATTGCGGCGAGCTACTTCCTGGCCTCGGGGATGATGGTCGCAGTCGGTCCGATCGCACGCTCATATCTCGGCACAGCGCTGCACGCAAGGCTTCGCGCCACGGGCCTTGCGCTGCTCGCGTCGCAATGGGTGATGGCGCAAGCGCTGGGCGCGGGCGCCGGCGGCGCGCTGATCGACCGTTTTCCCATCCATCCCGTGATCCTCGCCGGCGCGTTGCTGCCCGTGATCTCGGCAATTTTGGTGGGAGTGGTCTTCCGCAAGTACACGCTGGTCGATCACCGGAGACGCGTCGACTCCGACCTCGAGGCGGACCGGGACGGGGCGGCTCGAGGCCAGACCGTCATCCGCATACTTGCCATCACGGCGACCCTGGCCTTGCTGATCCAGATCGGGTTGGGAGGGGAGCTGGCCCTCCTGCCGCTCCTGGTCACGAACCAGCTTCACCTGTCAGCTGCCGCGGCCGGCACGGCGATGCTGGCGGTCGGTCTCATCGCCGGCGTGCTGCTCGTACCCGGCGGACACGCGGCGGACCGCTGGGGCCGCCAGCCCGCCATGATCGCGGGGGGCATCCTGACCGCCGCTGGGTACATCGCTTACGCGCTGGCCGGCAACCTCGTGGTCGTGATCGCGGGCGCCGCCGCGCGGGCTGCGGGCGCGGCGCTGATCTGGCCCGCGGCGACGGCCTGGATCGCGGAATCGATGCCGCGCCGCCGTCACGCCTTCTACATGGGGCTCTTCGGCGAGTTCGAGAACATCGGCGTCACCGTGGGTCCGATCATCGGAGGCCTGGTTTGGGCCGCAGCCGGAATCAGCGCCGCCTTCTACGCTTACGCCATCGCCGCCGTGATTGCGGCGGCTGTGGCGGCCCTGACGGTCGGGCCGCGCCGAACGTCGACTATGCACCCGGCCGATGCATTGGTCCAAGATTTGGAGAGCCGTCGATGATTCGCAACCTCATCGGTCCTGACTGGCGGCCGCCGGCGGACGGCGCCGCGTCGCTTCCGGTGTTCAACCCCGCGACCGGGGAGGTCATCGAGCAGGTGCCCCTGTCCGGCGAGCGCGACGTCGATGCGGCGGTCGCGGCGGCGACCAGTGCCTACTCCACCTGGTCCCGCACGCCGTTGATGGAGCGCGTCCGCCTCATGTTTCGGTACAAAGCGGTGCTCGAAGAGCACTTCGAGGACCTTGCATCGATCATCACCTTGCACCACGGCAAGACGCTGGACGAGTCGCGAGGCGAGGTCCGGCGCGGCATCGAGGTGGTCGACTTCGCGTGCGGCGCGCCCACGCTGCTCCAGGGACGCACGCTGCGCGATGTCTCCGGCGGCGTCGACCAGGACCTCTACCGCTACCCCGTCGGCGTCTGCGCGGGCATCCCGCCATTCAACTTCCCCGTGATGATCCCGCTGTGGATGTTCCCGCTCGCGGTCGTTTCCGGGAACACGTTTGTCCTCAAGCCGTCAGAGCGGACGCCGCTGGGGGGCCAGCGGCTGGCCGAGCTATTCCTGGAAGCCGGGTTTCCCGAAGGGGTGCTCAACGTGGTGCATGGGGCGCGGGAGGCGGTGGATGCTCTGCTGCGGCATCCGAAGGTCGCCGCGATCTCTTTTGTTGGTTCGGCGCCTGTCGCAAGACACGTTTACGAGACCGCGGCCGCAAGCGGCAAGCGGGTTCAGGCGCTCGGCGGCGCCAAGAACCACATCGTGATCATGCCCGACGCCGACCCGGAGCTGGCCGTGCCCGCGATCCTCAACTCTGCGTTCGGCAATGCGGGCGAGCGGTGTCTTGCGGGTTCGGTTGCGGTGGCGGTCGGCCGGGCGGCGGACACACTCCTCGACCAGCTGAGCGACGCGGCGGCAAAGATGGTCGTGGGTCCCGGTGACGAGCCGGGCGTCCAGGTCGGACCTCTCATCCGCGCCGAGCACCGCGACAGGGTCGCCGGGTATATCGAGAAGGGAGTCGCCGAGGGCGCCGAGCTGGTGGTCGACGGGAGGCGCGAGATGTCGCGACCAGGGTTCTTTCTCGGGCCGACGGTCCTCGACCGCGTGACCGCCGGAATGACGGTCGGCCATGAAGAGATCTTCGGCCCGGTGCTGTCGGTCGCTCGCGCCGCGACGCTCGACGAAGCAATTGGTCAGGCCAACCAGATGGCGCTCGGCAACATGGCGACGATCTTCACCCAGTCAGGCCGTTCCGCGCGCGAGTTTCGGGACCGGGTCGAGGCGGGGATGACCGGCATCAACGTTCCGATCGCGCAGCCGTTTGCGTTCTTTCCGTTCAGCGGCTGGAAGGGGTCGTTTTACGGCGACCTTCACATCCACGGCACCGATGGCATCGACTTCTTCACGCGCAAGAAGGTGGTGGTCACGCGGTGGTGACGTACAAGAGCCCGCTGCACGAGATGACGCAGACCACGCCGACGTGCCTGTGGAACGACTCGGCCGACATCGACGAGCTGAGGTATGCGATCGAAAACGGCGCCGTCGGAGCGACTTGCAACCCGGTCATCGCGGTGGGGATTCTGAAAAAGGAGATGGCCCAATGGCGGCCTCGGATCCAGGAGCTGATGAAGGAGCTCCCTCGCGCGACCGAGGACCAGGTCGGCTGGAAGCTGATCGAGGAGATGTCGGTGAGGGCAGCCAGGCTCCTCGAGCCGGCGTTTGCGGAGCACCGCGGGCGTAACGGCCGTCTCTCGATCCAGACTGATCCGAGGTTGTTTCGCGACGCGGGGGCCATCGTCGAACAGGCGGTGGCGTTCAGCGTCCTCGCCCCGAACATGATCGTCAAGATCCCAGCCACCAAAGCGGGCATCGTCGCGATCGAAGAGGCGACGCATCGCGGGATCAGCATCAATGCGACGGTGTGTTTCACGCTGCCGCAGTGCATCGCCGTCGCTGAAGCTGTCGAGCGTGGACTGCGGCGCCGCGAGGCTGAGGGCAAGACCATTGAGTCGATGGGGCCGGTATGCACGATCATGGTCGGCCGGCTCGACGACTGGATGAAGGTCCTCCTCGACAAACGCGACATCTCAGTCGACCCGGGCGTGACCGAGTGGGCAGGGGTCGCCGTTTTCAAGAAGACCTACGCCATCTTCCG
This sequence comes from Chloroflexota bacterium, assembly GCA_005889085.1. Taxonomy (GTDB): domain Bacteria; phylum Chloroflexota; class Dormibacteria; order Dormibacterales; family Dormibacteraceae; genus 40CM-4-65-16. The sequence continues at coordinate 3,790 of VBDS01000255.1, forward strand.
CAAGCGCGGCTACAGGCTGCGGCTGCTGTCGGCGGCGTTTCGCAACCACATGCACTGGAGCCAGCTCATCGGCGCTGATGCGGTCATCTCACCGCCTTCCGCGTGGCAGAAACGCTTCAACGCAAGCGGCATCGAGGTTCGGCCGCGGATCGACGACCCAGTCGACCCCAAGGTGGTGGATGAGCTGCTCGAGCACTTCTCTGATTTCCGCCGGGCTTATTCGGACGACGGTCTGGCAATCGAAGAGTTCGATGATTTTGCCCCGACCGTGCGTACGCTGCGCCAGTTCATCGCGGCCTGCACCGACCTCGACGGCCTGGTGCGCGACGTGATGCTCCCCGACCCAACCTAGTCCAGACGTGAAAACAGTCCGGCTGACGATGGCGCAGGCGCTCGTGCGGTTCCTGTCCGCACAGCGCACGGAACGCGACGGGGTCGAGCACAGGTTCATCGAAGGCTGCTTTGGCATCTTCGGACACGGCAACCTCACGGGAGTCGGCCAGGCCCTCGCTCAGAATCCCGAGCTGCTCACCTACTACCAGGCACGCAATGAGCAGGCCATGGTGCACACGGCCGCAGGGTTCGCCAGGATGCGCAACCGCCTCGCCGCGCTGGCGTGCACGACGTCGATCGGCCCGGGTGCGACCAACATGGTGACAGGCGCGGCCGCCGCGACGGTGAATCGCGTTCCCGTTCTGCTTCTGCCGGGAGACGTTTTTGCGTCGCGGAGGCCTGACCCGGTTCTGCAGCAGCTGGAGACCCCGTCGCGCGGCGACGCCAGCGTCAACGATGCGTTCATACCGGTTTCCAGATACTTCGACCGGATCCAGCGCCCAGAGCAGCTCGTCCCCGCGGCGCTTTCTGCGATGCGCGTGCTGACGAGCCAGGCGGATACCGGTGCTGTCACTCTGGCGCTGCCCCAGGACGTGCAGACAGAGGCATTTGATTATCCGGGCGAGTTCTTCGAGGGCCGCGTATGGCGCATTGGCCGTCCGCTGCCCGACGCAGCCGCGCTCGACCGCGCGGCGGCCGTCATTCGCGCCGCGAAGCGGCCATTGATCATCGCGGGCGGCGGTGTCATCTACTCGGAGGCGACTGATGCGTTGAAGCGCCTGGCCTCGCGCACCGGAATGCCTGTCGCGGAGACGCAGGCCGGCAAAGGTTCAGTCCCATTCGACTCGCCCGGCGCGTTGGGCGGGATCGGCGCGACTGGCACGCTGGCCGCAAACCGCGTTGCGGCCGAGGCCGACGTCGTAATCGGCGTCGGCACGCGCTACAGCGACTTCACGACCGCGTCGCGCACCGCATTTCAGAGCCCGGGGGTGCGGTTCGTGAACGTCAACGTCGCCGAGCTCGACAGCCACAAGCTCGGCGGCATCGCGCTGACCGGTGACGCACGCGCGACGCTGGATGCACTCGACGATCGGCTCCAGGGCTGGACGGTGGACAGTGCGTACCGCGGGCGGTGCGAGCAGCTGCGTTCGGAATGGGACCGGGAGGTCTCGCGTCTGTACAGCCTCGGGCATGCGCCGCTGCCGGCGCAGTCCGAGGTCATCGGCGCGGTGAACGAGCTTTCCGGGCCGCGCGATGTGGTCGTCTGCGCCGCCGGATCGATGCCGGGCGACCTTCACAAGCTTTGGAGGACTCGCGATCCGAAGGGCTATCACGTCGAGTACGGGTACTCGACCATGGGCTATGAAATAGCGGGCGGCCTTGGCGTCAAGCTCGCCGATCCATCGCGAGAGGTCTACGTCATGGTCGGTGACGGTTCGTACCTGATGATGGCGCAGGAGATCGTGACGTCGATCCAGGAGGGCAAGAAGCTGACGATCGTGTTGGTTGACAACGACGGATTCGCCTCCATCGGCGGCCTTTCACGGTCGAAGGGATCGGCGGGTTTCGGAACGCGTTATCGCTATCGCGCAGATGGATCGCTCGGCGACGACGCCGAGCATGACGACGGCGAGCGGCTGCCCGTCGATCTTGCGCTCAACGCGCAAGGCCTCGGAGCTCACGTCTTCCGGGCCAGCAACGTCGAAGAGCTGAGGGATGCGCTCGTGGCAGCGAAGAAAATCGACCGCACGGTGGTCATTCACGTCCCGGTGGACCGTTACGAAAGCGTGCCGAGTTACGACAGCTGGTGGGAGGTGCCGGTTGCCGAGGTCGCTGAGTCAGCTGAGGTCAAGAAGGCGCGCGAAGAGCACGAGCGCGGGCAGCTGCGCCGTCGCTGGTACCTATGAGCAAGCTCGTGGTGCGGAGCACGGCGACGCCGGGACCTGACGGCCGCCTCGTCGCGATCTCTCCCGAAACGGCCGGATGGAAATACGTCGGGTTCGATGTCTACCAGCTCGCAAAGGGTGGTCGAGTCGAACACTCGACGGCGGCACGGGAGCTCTGCGTGGTGATGCTCTCGGGGCGCGCCGACATCGCTTGCGCCGGACAGGAATGGCGCGACGTCGGATCGCGGGAAAGCGTTTTCGCCGGCCCACCGGATGCCGTATACATCCCGCCTGGAAATTCGGTCGCGATCGAGGCAAAGTCGGGCTGCG
>VBDS01000010.1 GCA_005889085.1 Chloroflexota bacterium
CCTCGACGGGCGTGTCCTGCGTTTCGAGACGCAGGTCGACTGGCATGAGCGCCACAAGATGCTGAAGGTTGCATTCCCGGTCACGATCAGCTCTCCAAAAGCGACGTACGAGGTTCAGTTCGGCCACGTGGAACGCCCAACTCATTGGGACACGCCGAAGGCACAGGCGATGTTCGAGGTTTGCGCGCAGCGATGGGCGCATCTCGGCGACGGCGATTATGGGGTCGCGCTGCTCAACGACTCGAAGCACGGCCACGACATTCACGGGTCGGTGATGCGCTTGTCACTCCTACGTGGGCCGACACACCCCGATCCGATGGCGGATCAGGGGATGCACGCCTTCACCTATGCGCTGATGCCGCATCCCGGCGATTTCCGTCAAGCCGGTGTCATCCAGGCGGCCGAAGATCTGAATTCCCCGCTGCGCGTCGTGCCCACCAACCTCCCGGCAGGGACATCGCGATCACTCGTTGAGGTCGACACGCCTCAGGTCGTGGTCGAAGCGATCAAGCGAGCCGAAGACTCGGAGGCCGTGATCGTGCGGCTCTATGAAGCGTGGGGGAGAAGCTGCACGGCTCGCATCCGGACCACGTTGCCCGCGTCGCGCGCCTTCCTGTGCGACGTCCTCGAGCGCAACATCGAAGCGGTTTCGGTGCAAGACGGCGTGATCGAGCTCGAGCTGAGTCCGTTCAAGATCCTGACCTTGAAGCTCGAGCCGTAACCGCAGAAGTACGGGGATCTCACAATTGATTCGTGAAGATCAAAGAGCTCCGTCTCGTTCTTACGATGGACGACCTTGACGCGGCGGTCGCGTTCTTTCGCGACACGCTGGGCCTGGAACAGGTGGCCGCGTTCGAAAACGATGGCGGACATGCGGTGCTTCTCGACGCGGGCCACGCGACGTTGGAGCTCTTTGACCGAACGCAGGCGCGCGCCGTCGACGATATCGAGGTCGGGCGTCGCGTCGCGGGCAAGGTCCGGGTTGCGTTTCAGGCGTCGGACAGCGATACGGCTGCCCGCAATCTGGCAAATGTCGGAGCTGAGATTCTGGGCGGCCCGGTAACGACGCCGTGGGGTGACCGCAACGTCCGGCTGACCGGACCGGAAGGGATTCAGCTGACGCTCTTCACTCCGAACCCGCAGACCTAGGACCGGGGGCGAAAGCTAGTGGACCGCCCGCTCCTGCCCGCGCCAGTAGGGTGCCCGCAGGTCCTTCTTGAGGATCTTGCCGCTGGGATTGCGAGGAATCACGTCGACAAAGTCGACCGAGCGCGGACGCTTGAAGCCCGCGAGCCTTGACTGGGACCACTCGATGAGCTCGTCCGCCGTGAGACCTGAGTCCGGTTTGCGAATCACGACGGCCTTGACCGCCTCACCCCACTTGTCGTCGGGGATCCCGATGACGGCAACATCCGCGACCTCTGGATGCCCGGCAAGCAGCGCCTCGACCTCGGCGGGATAGATGTTCTCGCCGCCCGAGATGATCATGTCTTTGATCCGGTCTTTGATGTAGATGAACCCCTCACTGTCCATCGTTCCGGCGTCGCCGGTGTGGAACCAGCCATTGCGAATCGCCGCTTCGGTATCCCGCTCCTTGCCCCAGTAGCCGGCCATCGTGGCCGGTCCCCGGTAAACGATCTCGCCGATCTCGCCGTAGGGGACCTCGCGGTCATCGGCCCCGACCACCTTGAGCTCATGGCCGAAGCCAGAGCGGCCGCAGCTCAGAAAGCGCTCGCCGACGTGCTCCTCGTGCTGCAAGAACGTCACGGCTCCCGTTGTCTCGGTCAATCCGTAGACCTGTGTGAACCGGCAGCCGAAGATCTCGATCGACCGCTTCAACAGCTCGGGTGTGATCGGCGAGGCGCCGTACAGGATGTTCTTCAAGGCCGAGAAATCGGCGCCCCTGGCCTCTGGCAGCGAGGTGAGGAAGAGGAGTGCCGCGGGCACGAGGAAGGCGGTGTTGACTTTCTGCTCGACAATGACCCGCAAGATGTCCTGAGGCACGAACTCGCGAGTGATGACCGCAGTGCAGCCGGCGGACATCGCGCCGAGCGCCCAGCCGCAGCCGCCAATGTGGTACAGCGGCATCGCGACGAGGGAGCGGCCGTACTCATCGAGGCCTTTGATCTCCGTCAGCAGATTGCCGGTGAGGCCCAGGAGGTTGAGGTTGGTGAGCATCGCTCCCTTGGGGAGGCCGGTGGTGCCCGATGTGTAGAGCTGCCAGGTCACCTGGTCTTCGAGGTCCCGCCTCGGGTCGGCGCCGCCTTTCTCGCGTGGTAGCTCGGAATAATCAAGGACTCGGCATGACACCTGGTCGGCGTTCTGCCGTAGGTCACCGCTGACCACAAGTGCCTTGGGCTCGGCGTCGGCGACGACTGTAGCGACCTCATTCGAGGTGAGCCGCCAGTTGACCGGGCAGGCGACCGCGCCGGCTTTGTCCAGCGCAAAAAGGAGCTCGATGTAGTCGTCGGAGTTCTTGTCCAGGATGGCGACCCTGTCGCCCGGCTCGACGTTCAGCTCTCCGACCAATCCCGCCGCCAGCTCCGAGCTCGTGCGGTTCATCTCCGCCAGCGAGCGCTCCCTGCCCTGGTACCAGGTGATCGGAAACTCCGGTCGTCTGCGCGCACGCCACCGCAGAACCTCGGCGATGGTACGCACGAAGCGATGTTAACTCCGCCGTTTCGCCTGTGACCTAGAGCGGTCAGGTGCGGGCGGCGGCGCACTCGCGGCACAGGCCGCCGAACACGACCGTGTGGCTGAGCACCTTGTAGCCGGTCAGGCTGTGCACCTGCGCTGCCGCGTCGTCCAGGACGCATACCGGCACCTCAGCGATGCGCCCGCAGCTGTCGCAGCGGATGTGCTCGTGATGGTCCTCCCGCAGCTCGAAGCGGGCGTGCCCGTCACCGAGGTCGATGCGGTCGATCAGGCCCTGCCGCTCGAACAGGCTCACGGCCCTGAAGACCGAAGAGTAGTCAGCGGAGCCGAGGGATGACCGCACCGTGTCGTGCAGCTCGTCGATCGACCACGCGTGGCGTTCCTGGATCTCGAATAGCCGGCGGACCTCGTCGGTCACCGGGCTCGGCCGGGGCATCCGACACAAGTATAGGCAGATGCGCATTTGCCTTGCGCATTTAGCTTGTGCAATACTCTTGCGCATCTTGCAAGCGATGCGCGACGAGGTTCGGCTGGTGGACAAGAAGCCAGATGGGCGGGCGACGGCCGCCGTTTTCGATCGGGCGGCGGTCCGGCTTGGCGGCAAGGTCGTCTGGCGCGACGTCAGCTTCGAAGTCGCGGGCGGTGAGTTTGTCGCGATCCTGGGCCCCAACGGCGCAGGTAAGTCGACCCTCCTCAAGGCCCTGCTCGGCATCGTGCCATTGACCGCAGGCAGCGTGAAGGTCTTCGGGCAGCCTGTTCGGCGCGGCAACGACGAGGTCGGCTATCTGCCACAGCGCCGCCGCTTCGACCCGGACTTGCGCATCCGCGCCATCGACCTGGTCCGCATGGGGCTCGATGGCGGCCAATGGGGTGTGCCACTGCCGTCGAAGTCCAAGCAGGAGCGGGTGGAAGAGATGGTCGCGCTCGTTGGAGCGACCGGGTACGCTCAGCGGCCGGTCGGGGAGCTCTCAGGCGGCGAGCAGCAGCGGATCCTCATCGCGCAGGCGCTTGTGAGCGGCGCCCGCATGTTGATGCTCGACGAACCGCTGGAGAGCCTCGACCTGAACAACCAGCAGGCGATCTCGAACCTGATCCGGGGCATCTGCCAACGGCAGGGCGTCACGGTGCTGCTCGTCGCACACGATGTCAATCCGATCCTTCCATTCGTCGACCGCGTCGTCTACGTCGCGGGTGGCCAGGTCGTGTGCGGCAAACCGGCGGACGTGATCCGGACCGAGACGCTGACGCGACTGTACGGCGCGCCTGTGGAAGTGCTCACGACAAGCGACGGTCGCCTGGTCGTGGTCGGCCAGCACGAGCCGGTCAGCTATCACGCGGATCACTAGATGCCGCAGCAAGGCCCCTCTTGGGATCTCGTGGCCGACATCCAGCTGCTCCTGCAGTTTCACTTCATGCAGAACGCCTTCATCGCGGGCACTCTGGTCGCGCTTCTTGCCGGAGCGGCGGGGTACTTCGTCGTCCTGCGCGGCCAGAGCTTCGCAGCCCACATGCTTTCGCAGGTCGGGTTCCCTGGTGCCGCGGCGGGCGTCCTCCTCCACGTATCGCCAGTCCTCGGTCTCATCGTCTTTTGCCTGGCTGCCGCGCTCGGCATCGGATGGGCCGGCCGCGACCTCGACGCGGGCCACCGCGCCGAATCGGCCGCCGTCGGATCAATCCTTGCCTTCTCGCTCGGCCTCGGGCTGTTGTTCTTCCGCCTGTACGCGGGCAGCGCCGCCGGCATCTACAGCTTTCTCTTTGGAACCATCCTCGGGATCTCTGATCGAGACGTCCAGCTGACCCTTGTGGTCGCCGTCCTGAGCTTTGCCGCACTGGCCTTGATCGGCCGGCCGCTGGTCTTCGCCACAGTCGATCCCGACGTGGCCGAGGCGCGCGGCGTGAACGTCCAGATGCTGTCGATCGGTTTCCTGGTCGTCCTCGCTTTTGCCGTCGCAATAACCGTCCAGATAGTCGGCACGCTGTTGATCTTTGCCCTGCTCGTCGCGCCGGGGGCCTCGGCGCTGCAGCTGACCGCTCGCCCCGGCCGCGCGCTCGCGCTCAGCGTCGCCCTATCCCTCGCCTTCACCTGGCTCGGCCTGGCGTTGGCGTACTTCACCGACCTGCCGGTGGGATTCTTCATCACGTCGCTTGCGTTCGCCACCTATGTGCTGATTCGCGCGGCGAAGGGAGCAGCGCTCGTTCGTGGCGGAAGGTTGCGGTTCCGCGAGCCCTCGTTCGCGACGCCCAGCTGATGCAGCAGATGCTGGCGCTCGACTTCATGCGCAACGCGTTCCTTACAGGCGGCTGCATTGCGCTGGCCGCCGGCCTGGTGGGCTACTTCGTCGTCCTGCGCAACCAGGTGTTCACGGCCGACGCGCTCGGCCATGTCGCGTTCACCGGCAGCCTGGGCGGACTGCTTGCGGGGCTGAACCTTCTCATCGGCGTGTTCGGCAGCTGCATCGCGGTCGCGCTGGCGATCGGAACGCTCGGAGGCCGAGGTCGGGGCCGCGACATCGCCATCGGCACCGTCTTCGCCTGGGTTTTGGGAGTGGGCGTGCTCTTCCTGAGCCTGTACATCACCGCGCGCAGCGCCGCCACCGGCTCGGTTGGCGTGGGCGTGCTCTTTGGCTCCATCCTTGGACTGCAGCCGTTCCAGGTCGTAGTGGCTTCGATCACCGGGATCGCCACCTGCATCGTCACCCTGGTGGTTGCGCGTCCTCTGCTGTTCCTGAGCGTGGATCCTGACGTGGCGCTCGCTCGCGGCGTGCCGACACACGCGCTCACCGCGCTGTTTCTGGTCTTGCTCGCGGTGACGGTCGCGGAGTCGGTCCAGGCGGTCGGCGCACTGCTCATCTTCGGCTTGATGGTGACCCCGGCCGCCATCGCCCAGAACCTTTCGGCGCGACCCTGGCTCGGCATGGCGCTGTCGGCGTTGATCGCCCTCACCGTTGTCTGGGCCGGGCTGGTCCTGTCCTTCTACATCTCGTTCCCGACCAGCTTCTTCATCACTTCGCTCGCCTTCCTCGCCTACCTGGCGTCGCTGGCGGGCCGGCGAGTGGTCAGGAGGCTCGCATGAGAAGGATCGTTTCGACGGTGGCCCTGGCGGTGGTGTTGGCCGCATGTGGTGTCAGCACCTCGCATGTCGACTTCGGCACTGGCAAGATCCAGGTCGTCGCGGCCGAAAACTTCTGGGGCAGCATCGCGTCGCAGGTCGGGGGCTCCCACGTCCAGGTGACCAGCATCATCGTCAACCCCGACACTGACCCTCACGCCTACGAGCCGACGCCATCCGACGCTCGCCTCATCGCCCAGGCTCAATACGTGATCGTCAACGGCGCCGGCTATGACGCATGGGCGCCCAAGCTGCTCGACGCAAACCCCGCCTCCGGGCGCACCGTGTTGACCGTGGGCGACCTCTTCGGCAAGAAGGAGGGGGACAACCCGCACATGTGGTACTCGCCGTCTTATGTCGACCAGGTCGTGGACCGGATGGGCTCGGACCTGGCCAAGATCGACTCGGCGGACGCATCGGCGATCACCCAGCAGGCGGCTCAGTACAAAAGCACCGGCTTGAAGGATTACCACGACACGGTTAGCGCGATCAAGGCGAAGTACTCCGGCTCCAGAGTCGGCGCGACAGAGAGCATCGCCGCCTACCTGGCGCATGGCACAGGGCTCAACCTGGTGACGCCATCCAGCTACCTCAAGTCGATCAGCGAAGGCACAGATCCGAGCGCAGCCGACAAGGCGGAGGTCCAGAACGAGATCGCGAGCCGATCGATCAAAGTCTTCATCTTCAACTCGCAGAACTCGACGCCGGACATCCAGGGCCTCGTCGACAAGGCAACCGCCCAGGGAATCCCGGTCGTGAAGATCACCGAGACGCTCGCGCCGGCCACGGCGACATTCCAGGACTGGCAGACGGCGCAGCTCAAGGACCTGCTGCACGCACTCGGCGGCTAGCCCGCCGCGGCGGCCGCCAGGGATTCCACTGCCCCGATGTTCTGCAACAGCTCCGCGGGGAAGCCGTGCCGCTCGCGAAGATAGTCGGGGCTGTTGTACGAAACCCAGACCTTGCCCTCGCCGTCTTGCCAGACGAGGATCTTCAACGGAAGATCAATCGCAATGCTGGGAGCGGCGAGCATCAGCGGCGTCCCTGCCTTAGGGCTGCCGAAGATCAAGAGCCGGGTCGGCGGCATTTTGATTCCCACCTTCTCCGCTTCACCGCTGTGATCGACCAACGCGAACAAGGTCAGCCCGCGTGACTGCAGGATGCCCTTCAGCCTGTCCACCGTCTGATCAACCGAGTGGTTGCTGACGCTATCTACGATTCCTTTGCCGGCCATGGAAACCTCCCCAACCAGGACGCCCGATCTCTATCCCGAAATCGAACCCTATGCCCACGGGATCCTCGATGTGGGCGACGGCTGCCAGATCTACTGGGAGACCTGCGGCAATCCGTCCGGCAAACCGGCCGTGGTGGTTCATGGTGGACCTGGTTCAGGGTGCTCGCCGTGGTTTCGCCGGCTGTTCGATCCTAGCGCGTATCGGATCGTCCTTTTCGACCAGCGCAACTGCGGTCGCAGCTTGCCCCACGCCGGCGACGCCACGACCGACCTCGCGGCCAACACGACGCAGCATCTGGTCCGGGACATGGATCTGCTTCGAGAGAAACTCGGCGTAGAGCGATGGCTCGTGCTCGGCGGTTCGTGGGGGAGCACGCTGAGCCTCGCCTACGCCGAAAGTCACGCCGGGCGGGTGAGCGAGATGGTCCTCTTCGGCGTTACGACGGGCCGGCACAGCGAGCTCGATCGGGCGTTTCGTGGGGGCACCTCGCGGTTCTTTCCAGAAGCATGGACCGCACTCGTCGACGCGGTTCCATCGGCTTACCGCGACGGAGACGTCGTCGAGTCGTACGCCCGCTGGCTCGCCGATCGTGACCCCGGGCAGCGCCGTAGCGCCGCCCACGCGTGGTGCATGTGGGAGTCGGCCACGCCACACTGGCCGCCGAAGCTCGGACTGGACGAGCGGTTCGAAGACCCGGCCTACGCGATGGCTTTTGCCCGCATCGTGACCAATTACGTGCGGCACGACCTTTTTCTAGAGGACGGAGTGCTGCTCCGAAACGCCGGGGTCCTCTCGGACATCCCGGGCGTCCTGATCAATGGCGAGTTCGACTTTCAGGCTCCCATCGCCAACGCGCGGGAGCTCAAACGCGTCTGGCCGCGCGCGTCCCTCGTGGTCGTTGACGCAGCCGGCCATGCCGCGGACACGAGAACCGCGCGCGAGATCGTCCGCGCGACGGACGCCTTCGCCTAGATCTGGGCGCCGAAACAACTCGGTGGCGCCAACGGAGCGAAACGTGCCGACGCTTTGTCATGTTTCACCCGCGATTTTTAGCTTGGCGCGGACCCATTCCAGCACCTCATGCTCGGGCGGATCCATGCCGTCCGTCGTATCCACGGCCAGCGTAGGCCGCCCCAGGTCGGGTACGCCGTACTCGCCCGCGCTCACCCGGCGCTGCAGGTCTGGCAGCGCCTCCGGCCCGCGATGGCCGGGGTGGCGGCTCGGATGCCGCTCGACATAGCGCGTCTCGAGGACATCGAGCCGGCACGAGATGTCGACCACGAGCGTGTTCCCGTGGCCGGCGAGCTCCGCGATCTCGGACTGGCGGCGCAGGAAGGCGCCCTCGAGCACCAGGCCGTTACCTGACCGAAGCAGCTCGCGGGCGATCGCGAACTGGACCGCGAAGGCTGCGGCGCCTATCTCCTCAGACCCGCCGAGGTGGTCCATCATCCTTTCCTTCACCAGGTCCTTGCCCAGCACGGGCAACCCCAGGCTCCGGGCGAGGTTGTCCGCGATGGTCGATTTCCCCGAGGCCGGTGGCCCGCAAACGATCACCAGCGGAGGCAGGCTGCGTCCCACGCCCCAATCCTGCCTGAGGCACGCGACGTGGGGCCGCCAGCAGCACTCTTGACAAGCCCCCAGCCGACTATATAATCCCGCCCTGTAAGCGCTTACCGGTAAGCGCTTACCAAAAGAGCCAGTCGCCCGTCGGTTGGAGCGCACAAAGTTTCATGCCCGACCCGAAACGGCAAAAGGGCCCCCTGACGATCTACGACGTGGCGAGCCGCGCCGGCGTATCTATCGCGTCGGTCTCTCGGGTCCTGAACGGCCAGGGGACCCCCCGCGCCGCGACCCGCGAGCGAGTGATGCAGGCGGTCACCGAGCTCGGCTTCGTCCGCGACGGCGCGGCGCGCGCTCTGTCGAACGGCCTCAAGGAGGTCGTCGGCGTGGTCTTTCGCCGCGGTGACGAAACTCTCTTTGAAGACGAGGACGAAAGCCTGCTCTTCATCGACGTCATCAATCGCGGTATCGACGTCGCCGCGCAGCGCCGTGGCTTTGACGTCCTGATCAGCTCGATCGGGTACAACGACGAAAACGTGACGCCGCGGGTCGCCGCGGTCGCGGGTAAGGCCGACGGCCTGATCCTCCACGACCGGATGCTTTCCGCGTCCGGTTTGAACCGCATCGCCGGCACCGTCCCAGTCGTCACGCTCGCAGGCACGCCGGCCCGTGGGCTCATGAATGTTCGGTGCGACAACGAGGCGGGCATGCGCGCCCTCGTTCATCACCTGGTCGCCGACCACGGATACGGCACCGTCGCCTACCTCTCGGGGCGTACCGACAGCCCCGACAACCGGGCTCGACTCAAAGCTTTCGAGGCGGAGGCTGCGGCCAACGGCGCCGAGGCCCAGGCCGGGCCCGAATGGCACGGCAACTACAGCGCGGCTGGCGGCGCGAGGGTCATCAACGCACTGCTCGACGAGCACCGTGATCTGCCTCGCGCGATCGTCTGCGCCAACGACCAGACGGCGCTCGGCGTGATGCATGCCCTGGCACGGCGAGGGATCATGGTTCCACAAGACGTCGCGGTCACAGGATTTGACGACGTCCCGGTTGCGCGCCATCTCCACCCGCCGCTGACGACGATCCGCCAGCCGATGCAGGAGCTGGGCGCGATGGCTTTCGACATCCTTTACTCCAAGATCAGCACCGGCAAGGGTGACCCGGACGTCGTGCTTCCGGTGCAGCTGATCATCCGCGAGAGCTGCGGCTGCACCAGCCGCGTCAGCCGGACCACGGCCGGGAAGAAAGACTCGCCTGTCACAGCGCCCGCAAGCAGCGATGGCACCGGGAGCCGGGTATTTGGGCGGCGGTTCGCTCGGACACGCCACGTCCGCGTGGACGGAACCTAGCAATGGTCGTGATCCTGCGCAGGCTCGGCGTGTATGTGCTCGCGGCGTGGGTCGCGATCACGGTCAGCTTCCTCCTCCCGCGCGTCGTCCCCGGAAACCCAGTCGCCGGCGCAGTGGCGCGCGCGTCGCAGTCCGGCAACTGCAACGAGCAGTGCGTCCTCGCGGTCGAGGAGCAGCTCGGTTACAACGTCCACACACCTCTGTGGGACCAGTACGTCCAGTACCTGGGCAACCTGGTGCACGGCGACCTCGGGCATTCGTGGTCGGAGAACGCCCCCGTAGGCAGCCTGATCCTTTCCTTCTTGCCGTGGACGCTCGTGCTGTTAGGGCTCGGAACGACGCTGAGCTTCCTGGCCGGCAGCGCCATCGGAACGCTCGTCGCATGGCGCCGCGGCTCGTCTGTGGAGCTGATGCTGCCTGCCGCGACGTTTTTTCAATCGCTTCCTTACTTCTTTCTTGGACTCGTGATCGTCTTGATCTTCGGACAGACCGGAACGATGCTCCGATGGTTTCCGAGTCTCTTCGGATACGACATCTTCGCGGTAACGCCCGGTCCGAACCTTCCGTACATCCAGAGCGTCCTCAGCCACGCGATTCTTCCCGCGGCGACGGTGGTCCTGGCCTCGCTGGGCGGTTTCATCCTCGCGATCCGAAACCAGGTGATCACCACGATGGACGAGGACTTCGTCCTCGTGGCGCAGGCCAAGGGACTTCGCACGCGCACGGTGGTCTGGTACGCCGTCCGCAACGCGTTGCTGCCGGTCGTGGCCAACTTCACGATCGCGATCAGCCTGGTGGTCGGCGGCCAGATCCTGGTCGAGATCGTCTTCAACTATCCAGGCATCGGGTTCCACCTCTTCGACGCGCTGGGCAAGCTCGACTACACGCTGGTCCAGGGAATCTTCGTTGTGATCACCCTTGTCGTGCTGGCGGCGAACCTGCTCGCCGACCTCGTCTACGTCGCAATCGATCCTCGGGCGCGGCAGGCGGCATGACGACATGACGATCGACACCACAGCCCTGGCCAAGATCCCGCCTGCCGGTCCAGCCGCGGGTCCAGTGCTTCAACGCGGGCGCATCCTTCGTCTGCCTCGGTCGCCGAAAGTCATCGCCGGGCTCTTCATCGTTGCGGTGTTCGGCCTGATCGCACTGATCGGTCGCTGGGTGGTTCCCTACTCGCCCAACGCGACCGACTCTCAGAACTGGGTCCAGCACGTCCTCGTTCCCGGCACTGGTGGCGACTCAGGGTTTCCGGCGAGCTACTACCCGCTTCCATATGGACCGTCCGCCGCGCACTGGCTTGGCACGACCGTTTTCGCCCAGGACGTGTGGTCCCAGCTGCTCGCTTCGACGCAGGCGACGATGTTCGTCGGCTTGCTCGCCGCGGCGATCGCGACGGCCCTGTCCATCATCTTCGGGGTGAGCGCCGGTTACATCGGCGGCGCCACTGATGAAGGCCTGTCGCTGATCGCCAACGTGTTCCTCGCGATCCCGGGCCTGCCTCTTTTGATCGTCCTCGCCGACTACGTCCCCTCCGCGGGCTCCAGCATCTTCCTGGTCGCGGCGATCATCGCCGTCACAACCTGGGCTTATTCGGCGCGCACCCTACGAGCGCAGACATTGTCCCTGCGCAACCGCGACTTCGTCGAGGCCGCGAGGGTGAGCGGCGAAGGCAGGACGCGGATCATCCTCGCCGAGATACTGCCCAACCTCGTCCCGATCGTCGCGGCTTCGTTCCTGTTCACGACCCTGGCCGCGATCTACGCCTACGTCGCGATCTCCTTCCTGGGCCTGGGCGGATCGCCGACGGGATCCCCGGCGGGGCTATGGAACTGGGGCGAGATGCTGCGCGAAGGATTCGCCAACAACGCGGTTCGAGGCGGCTGGTGGTGGTGGTGGGCGCCGCCCGGAATCTGCGTCGCCCTGCTCGGCACCGGACTCGCCCTTCTCAATTTCGGAATCGACGAGTTCATCAATCCGCGCCTGCGGACAGCCGGGCTCACTGCGCGCGCCGCCAAGAAGGCCGGGATCAAGCTCGGCACGGCAGTCGGTGTCACGCCAGTGGCAAGCATCAGTCCGATTGCGGTCAAGCCAGCCACCAGTGCAGCCGACGCAGTGCTCGAGATTCACGGCCTGTCCGTCGACTACGGCTACGGAGCTGAGGCCGTCCATGCGGTCATGAACTGCGACCTGGTGCTGCGCCGGGGCCGCGTGCTCGGGCTGGCAGGTGAAAGCGGGAGCGGCAAGACGACCCTGGCTCTGGCCGCCATGCGCCTTTTGCGCCAGCCGGCCGTGATCACCTCGGGCCAGGTCCTGTTCCACTCCAGGCCGTTTACCGGGGAGGGGCCGAAGGGCACGATCGACCTGCTCGCGGCGGGGCTGCACCAGCTGCGCGAGGTGCGGTGGTCGGAGATTGCCGTCGTGCTGCAGAGCTCGCTCAACGCATTGAACCCCGTGATCACGGTCGGCGCCCAGTTCGACGACCTCCTGCGTGTGCACCGCCCCAAGCTCTCCGCCCTGGATCGATGGGCGAGGTCCGGCGAGCTGCTCGAGATGGTGGGGATGAACGCTGACCGGCTGCGCAGCTACCCTCACGAGCTCTCCGGTGGGATGCGGCAGCGCGCGATGATCGCGATGGCGCTGGCGCTCGAGCCGCAGGTGATGATCCTCGACGAGCCAACGACGGCGCTCGACGTGGTCACCCAGCGGGAGATCCTCGAAGAGCTGATGGGTCTGCGCGACCGCCTCGGGTTCGCGGCGCTTTTCATCACGCACGACCTGTCGTTGCTGGTCGAGCTTGCCGACGAGATCGCGGTGATGTACGCCGGACGTCTCATGGAGCGCGCCCCTGCCGCTTCTCTCTTTCACGCGCCGCGCTTGCCGTACACGCATGGGCTGCTCAACTGCTTTCCGCCCATGCACGGCAAGCGCGTCCCGATGGAGGGGATTCCTGGGTCACCTCCCGACCTGCGGGATCTCCCCTCGGGATGCGCTTTTCATCCGCGGTGCCGCTGGGCGATGGACCGCTGCACGCGCGAAGTGCCACAGCTCGCGCCAGTTGATGGATCCGGTCGCGAGGTCGCCTGCTGGCTGCACCGAGACGGCGCCCAGGTTCCGGCGGAGCTCGCCCGGCCCGAGCCGGCCCAGCGCCCGGCACTCATGCGGGTGAGCGAGCAATGAGCGCCGCCGCGCCTGTGCTGGAGGGCCGCAACCTCACGAAGCACTTCTGGGTCAAGCGCGGCCGAGGGCCTTTCGCGCGTCGGACGGCGGTCAACGCCGTCGACAACGTATCGGTGCGTCTCGAAGGCGGCAGTGTCACCGCGCTGGTGGGCGAGAGCGGGGCCGGCAAGACAACCGTCGGGCGGCTCCTCGCGAAGATCATCAAGCCCGATGCGGGCAGCATCCTGGTCGACGGCAAGCCGGCGCCTTCAGGCCGGCCACGCTCCTACGCGGCGACCGTCCAGATGGTGTTTCAGGATCCCTTCGCTTCGCTCAACCCGGTCCATCGGATTCGCCACCACC
Source organism: Chloroflexota bacterium (assembly GCA_005889085.1). GTDB lineage: Bacteria > Chloroflexota > Dormibacteria > Dormibacterales > Dormibacteraceae > 40CM-4-65-16. The sequence goes on from VBDS01000010.1 coordinate 13,434, forward strand.
TCGCCCGCCCACTGCAGATTCATCACCTCGCCGCCGGGGACGTGAACACTGTGGTGGCCGGTCTTCTCGGCCGCGTCGCGTTGAAACCGCCGGCTCAGTTCGCGGCCAAGTTTCCCCATGAACTGTCTGGCGGGCAGCGTCAGCGCGTCGCCATCGCGCGCGCGCTTGCCGTCCGGCCGCGAGTCCTCATCGCCGACGAGCCTGTCTCGATGCTCGACGTTTCCATCCGGCTTGGAATCCTGAACTTGCTCGCCGATCTCCGCGACGAGGATCGGCTCGCGATCCTATATGTCACCCACGACATCGCATCGGCTCGCTACCTCGCGGACACGATCGCGGTCATGTACGCGGGCCAGCTGGTCGAGGTCGCGCCGAGCGTCGAGCTGACCGACCACCCGGCCCACCCATATACGCAACTACTGCTCTCCGCTGCGCCCGATCCGGATCGGGCGCAGCCACCCGTCCTCGCCGGCAGCGGAGCTCCCCCGAGCCTGCTCGCGCCGCCGAGCGGGTGCCGATTCCACCCGCGCTGCCCGCACGCGATGGACGTGTGCAAGCGCAAGGCGCCGCCCAACATCACGGTGGCGCCGGACCACATCGCGGCGTGCTGGCTGCACGTCGACCCGTCCGAGCGGCAAGCGAGCGAAAACGGAGCGATCGCGACTGGACCCCTGGAGAAAGCAGAAACCAAGAGGTGAGGATGGATGAATTTTCGTCTGGCGTTTCGTTCTCCGCCGCCGAGTGGCGAGGGAGTGTGGTGTCGTCCGTGTCCCGGTGTCCCCATCAGAAGCCCACTGCGAACGCGCAGTGCGTCACGGAGGTGACAGACCTATGAATTGGCGATCTTTGGCAAGTCTGCTTGGCGTGGCCGCACTGGCGGTCGGCGCATGCCAGCAGTCGAACAACGCGGCCACCCCGGGCGGCAAGCCGCTCATCGCTGAGCCGACCACCGGAGTTACTTTCTCGCAGGACTTCAACCCGTACGACTCGAACTCGGTCTCGTCCAGCATGGGCACGAGGAGCATCGTCAACGAGCCGCTAGTCGAGTTCGACGAGCTCGACCCGACGGCGGCCGGCACCCACCCGTGGCTGGCCACTGCCTTCCAGTTTGCGAATGGCGGCAAGGACATCCAGCTCACCATCCGCCAGAACGTGAAGTTCAACGACGGTTCGTCGTTCGGGCCGGCCGACGTGGCCGCGACTTACAAAGTGGTCGCGAATCCGAAAGCCAACGTCTTCGGCGTCCCCGACCAGGCTTCCGACCCGACGGTCTCCAACAACACCGTCACGCTTCATTTCAAGACGCCGCAGTACACCTCGCTGTTCACAATCCTTGGCAAGACCTACGTGCTGAAGGCGTCTGTGGCGACGCAGGTCGCAGCCAACCCGACCATGGCGATCGCCAACCCAATCGGCACCGGACCATTCATGCTCGCGAGCTACTCGAGCTCGCTGATCAAATGGAAGCCAAACCCGAATTACTGGGGCGGCACCCCGCCGGAGTCTGAGATCGACACTCCGGCCATCGCGACCAACGCCGCCGCAAGCGACGCGCTCGTGAGCGGCCAGCTCGATTGGGCCGGCAACGACATCCCGAACGTCTATGAGAACTACGTCAACCTCAACCCTCAGACCAACCACGCCTGGTTCGCGTCAGGCTCCACCGTCACGCTCTACTTCAACTTGAACGCGGGCAACGGAGGGGCCACCGGTATCGGCGAGGCGGCGGTCCGCAAGGCCATCAGCTACGGCATCGACCGCAACGCCCTCGCGCTTCTCGGCGAGTCTGGATACGAGCGGGCGGCAAGCTCGTCCAGCGCGCTGATCCTGCCCAACCAGAAGGCCTTCCTGCCGAGTGACGGGAGCCTGGCCAACGACCTGTCGACGGCCGGCAACGCGCCGGACCCGGCGACGGCAACGGCCCAGAAGCTACCCGCCGGTATGGACGTCTATGACATTCTCAAGAACGGCGGCTGGACTCCGCCAGCCTCCTCCCATTTCGACAGCGGCACCGGCGTCTTCAAGTCCGGCGGCAACTGCGACGGCAGCAACACCGCCAACTGCTGGACGAAGGGCGGCCAGATCATCAAGTTCTCCGTTTACGACCCGGTTCCCTTCTCCGACTACTGGGAGAACGCCGCGCTCATCTCCCAGGAGCTCCAGCCGCTCGGCATGGACGTGACCACCAAGCCGGCGCAGGGCTACTCGGACTGGAACACCACTCTCACCTCGAACCCCGCTGGATGGCAGACCATGATCCACTGGGGCAACGGCGGCAGCATCCCGTACATCCAGTTCTACGACTGGTTCCAGGGCACAGCGGCGGGCCAGGTCGGCTACAAGAACGCCGACGCAAGCGCAGCCCTCACCGCGTACGCGAGCACTGATCCCAACGACACCGCCTCGCTTTACCCGGTGGTTCAGAAGCTCGAGAAGATCATGTCGACTGACGTTCCCTACGCTCCGCTTCTCTACGGCGCGGACTGGAACGTGTACAGCAGCGCGAAGTACACGGGTTGGCCGAACCAATCCCACCCATACATGAACCCTTCGCCCAGCGACCCACAGATGGCGTACATCCTCATGCAGCTGAAGCCCGTTTCCTAGGACCCATTTGCCGAATCGCGTCTTGTCCGGCCGGCACAGCGCCGGCCGGACGTCCCCACCCGCAACCGAGGAGATCTTTCATGAGTAGCGCCACCGTCGGTCTTCCGAGCGACGAGGCGCGCCTTGTGGCGCGGCTCACGCTGGAGCAGAAGATCCGCCTGCTCACGGGCGCGGATTCGTGGAAGCTCTACGGCGAGAGCACGGTCGGGCTGCGGCCGATCGTCATGTCCGACGGACCCGCCGGCGTGCGTGGGACCCGCTTCGACGCAGCCAATCCATCGTCTTCACTTCCGTGCCCGATCGCGCTTGGCGCGACCTGGGATGAGCAGCTCGTGGAAGAGCTCGCGACGGCGCTCGGCCGGGAGGCCCGCGCCAAGGGCGTCGACATCCTCCTCGGGCCGACCGTCAACATCGTGCGCACCCCCCTCAGCGGCCGCGGCTTCGAGTGTTTCTCGGAGGACCCGCTGCTCACCTCGCGCATAGCGGTCGCGTACGTACACGGCGTGCAGAAGGCCGGCGTCGCTGCGACCGCGAAGCACTTCGTCGCCAACGACTCCGAGACAGAGCGCCGCACCTATGACGCACGTGTCACCGACCGCGTGCTGCGCGAGGTCTACCTTCCACCATTCGAAGCGTGTGTCGCTGAAGGTGGCGCCTACCTGGTGATGGCTGCCTACAACTCCGTCAACGGCGCCACGATGACGGCCAACTCGCCGTTGCTCCAGGATCTGCTGAAGGCCGAGTGGGGCTTTACCGGTCTCGTGGTCTCGGACTGGTCCGCGACGACATCCACAGTACCGAGCGCGCTGGCCGGGCTCGACCTCGTGATGCCTGGACCCGACGGACCTTGGGGAGAGCGGCTGGTGAACGCCGTTCACGCCGGCAAAGTGCCTGAGGCGGCGATCGACGACAAGATCGCGCGGATCCTCGTCCTCGCTCGCCGTGTGGGCGCGCTGAACGGCCATGTCGACGGCAACCTCCCAGGCCCTGTCCCAGGCCAGAGCGTCGCGCTCATCGATCCTGCCTTGCTCCGCGAGGTGACTGCCCGGTCGTTCGTCCTCCTCAGCAACTCGCGCGGCCTGCTCCCGCTCGCCGCGGGCAGCGTCGATCGCGTCGCGTTGATCGGCCCGAACGCGATCGATCCGCAGACCCAGGGGGGCGGCAGCGTGCGCGTGCTGCCCGTCACGCGGCCCCGAATCGCCGATGCTCTGCGCGATGCCCTAGACGCACGCGTCAGCGTGCACCAGGGATGCGTGACCGGCGCCACGATTCCTGAACCCCCTGACGGGACACTCCACGACCCGGTCACCGGAAAGGCGGGCGTGCGTGTCGAGGTTCGTGGACCCGACGGCGCGGTCCTGCACGACGCTCCGTTTCCGTCCAGCGTGGTGACCTGGTGGGACGGCTTGCCTGAAGCCGTGCATCGAGCCGGCTCCGAGGTCACGCTTCGCGCCAACTACCGCCCGCAGACCGACGGAACGCATGTGATCGGCGCCGCGGGTGTGGGCCTGATGCGGATCGCGGTCGATGGAACCCCGCTCGCCGAGGCCACTAGCCTGCCGCCGCGGGAGGTGGTCGAGGCGCTGTCGCGGCCGCCCGAGGTGCGCGTACCAGTGCAGATGAAGGCAGGGCGCGAGGTCGCCGTACGCCTCGATTACCGGCCCGACACGCGATTCGTGACCCTGCGGCTCGGCATCACCCCGCAGATCCACGACGACCATCTGATCGAGCAGGCGGTCCAGGCTGCTGCAGCTGCGGAGGTGGCGGTTGTGGTCGTCGGGTCCGCCGACGGGACCGAGAGCGAGGGTTACGACCGAAAAACCCTCGGACTGCCCGGCAAGCAGGACGAGCTGGTCAGGCGTGTCGCCGCGGCCAACCCCAAAACGATCGTGGTGGTCAACTCGGGCACGCCAGTGCTGATGCCGTGGGCCACGGATGTCGCGGCGATCCTGCAGGTGTGGTTCCCCGGCCAGGCCTTCGGCGAGGCCCTGGCCGACGTGTTGACGGGCGCAGCCGAGCCGGGGGGACGCTTGCCGGTGTCCATCCCGAAGGCCGAGGTGGATTCTCCAGTCCTCGGCGCCGAGCCCGAGGCGGGCAAGCTGGTCTACTCCGAAGGACTCCTGGTCGGCTACCGCGGCTACGACCGGAGCGGCACGGATCCGCTGTTCGGCTTCGGCCACGGTCTCGGCTATACCCAATGGGAGTACGAGTCGATCGAGGCTGCGGCAACCTCGATCGGTAGTGGCGATGACCTCGATCTGCTGGTGAAGCTTCGCAACCGCGGGGCACGGGCTGGCCGCGAGGTCGTGCAGGTCTACCTCGAGGGACCGGACGATGACCCGAGCCGCCCGGTTCGCATCCTCGCCGGCTTCGCAAACGTCGCCGCCGAGCCGGGGGCGCAGGTAACGGCGCGGCTTTCAGTTCCATCGCGCGCCTTCGCGCGCTACGACGAGGGCCTGGGTCGGTGGGATGCCGAGCCAGGCGCGTACACGATTCGCGCGGGGCGGTCGTCGCGCGACCTCAGAGTTTCGGTCGAGGTGGTGATGCGATGACCTAGAAAAGCGACACGTTTGGGGCTTGCGGTGGAACGTTTTTTGCGGAGGGAACGAAAGGATGAATCCAGGACGGCTGTTTCCGGCTGGAATCGCAGGGGCACTGCTCGCGGCGGCATTCGTCGCGACAGGCGGAATCACCGCCGCGGCCGATGCGTCGAGCCCGCCCAATTTTGGCCCGAACACGTTCGTGTTCGACCCGGGCATGCCGCAGAGCCAGATCCAGGCGACCGTTGATTCCATCGCCAGCCAGCAGGTCAACAACGAGTTCGGCACCCAGCGCTACGCGCTGCTGTTCAAACCGGGCACGTATGGATCCGCAGAGAAGCCTCTGAACTTTCAGGTCGGCTACTACACGACGGTCGCGGGCCTCGGCCAATCACCCAACGACGTGGTGATCAATGGCTCCGCCTTCGTTCGCAATCGTTGTTTGGGCCCCAACAACTGCATCGCTCTGGTCAACTTCTGGCGGTCCCTTTCCAACCTGACGATCAACGTCACCACACCAGATTTCGGTTGCTATTTCGGCGAGTTCTGGCCTGTCTCGCAGGCCGCGCCGATGCGCAGGGTGCACGTCCACGGATACATGAGCCTCATGGACTACTGCTCAGGGCCGTCCTTCGCCAGCGGAGGCTTCATAGCAGATTCTCAGTTCGACGGTGGGATCACGAATGGCTCGCAACAGCAGTGGTTGACGAGGAACAGCACTATGAAGGCCGGTTCCTGGAGCAATGCTGTCTGGAACCAGGTCTTCTCAGGTGTGGTTGGGGCGCCGACGCAGAGCTTTCCCAACCCGACTTACACCACGCTCGCGACCAGTCCGGTAACCCGCGAAGCCCCGTACATGTATCTCGATTCGACCGGCAGCTACAACGTGTTCGTGCCTTCGACGCAACACAACACGTCCGGCACGAGCTGGGCGTCAGGCCAGACACCTGGGCGCTCCGTTCCGATCGACCAGTTCTTCGTCGCCAGCCCATCGGACTCGGGCGCGACGATCAATGCGCGGCTGCACCGGGGCCAGAACCTGATCCTGACGCCAGGCGTCTACAACCTCGAGCAGCCGATCGAGGTTACGCGTCCGGATACTCTCGTGCTCGGCATGGGCATGGCAACGCTGATCCCACAGCACGGTGCACCTGCGATGGACGTCCACAGCAATAACGGGGTGCTCATATCGGGCGTGATCTTCGACGCCGGAGCCCAGGGCACGCAGGCGCTGCTGCAGGTCGGGAGCGGACACGAGGCCAATCCGCAGGCCAACGCGTCCGACCCTTCAGGCCTCTACGACGTTTTCTTCCGGGTCGGAGGCGCCCAGGCGGGCAAGGTCGAAACCGCGCTGGTTGTTAACAGCGACAACGTCATCCTCGACGACATCTGGGCCTGGCGGGCCGACCACGGCACCGGCGTTGGGTGGACCGTGAACACGGCTGACACGGGCGTGATCGTCAATGGCGACAACGTCACCGCCTATGGGCTGTTCGTCGAGCACTTCCAGAAGTTCAACGTGATCTGGAACGGCAACGGCGGCACCGACATCTTCTTCCAGAACGAGATGCCATATGACGTACCGAGCCAGGCCGCATGGAGTGAGGCCCCGGGCGTCGACGGCTACGCGGCGTTCAAAGTCGGATCGGCCGTCACGAGTTTCCACGGATATGGCATGGGAAGTTACTCGTTCTTCAACCAGGGGTTGGATATCTTCTCTGACCATGCATTCGAGGTCCCGGTCTCGCTACCGGCGGGCAGCCTGCATGACCTGCTGACCATCTTTCTGTCAAAGGCGGGGTTTGGCGGTATCCGACACGTGGTCAACGACAGCGGTGATTCGTCGACCATCGCCAACCCGGACACGCCGGTCACCGTGGTCAACTACCCGTAAGGCCCTAACAGCTATTGAACAGACCGCCCACGCGGGACCACATCTCGCGTGGGCGGAGCCTAACTCTCGGTCTTCGTATCGGCCGTCATTTCCCGCCGCCAGGGCGGGTCCGCGCCCTCGCGCGAGCACGTGATGGCCGCGGCCTGGCAGGCGAAGTGGAGAGCCGCCTTCAGCTCGCCCTCCTCGAGCGACAGGTCCGGCCGGATCGCCTGGTGGTCGTGCAGCCAGGCGAGAAATGCGGCCCCGAACGCGTCGCCGGCCCCGATGGTGTCGACGACCTCGACGCGCACCGCGTCGACGGCGACTCGAAGTCCGCGATGGACCGCATAGGCTCCCTCGGCCCCGAGCGTCACAACGACCAGACGCGCCCCCTGGCCGATCAGATGGTCCGCCGCGCGCTGGTAGCTGAGGTCGGGATGCAGCCACGCGAGGTCGGCGTCGCTGGCTTTGACGATGGTGCTCATCGAGATCGCCTCGCGCAATCGCGCGCGGTACTCGTCGTCTGGGATGAGTCCGACGCGGATGTTTGGGTCGAGCATGACCAACCGCCCAGGCCCTTCCCGCCGCATGAGATCGAGCAGGGTGGAAGCCATCGGTTCCAGCACCATCCCGAGCGTGCCGAAGACGAGGCCGTCGACCTCGGGTTCGAGCCGCTCCGGGAGCATGTCGAGGGTCAGGTTGGGCGCGGACGTCCCCTGGACGAGGAACTGATATTCGGCGAGACCCTGGCTGTCCACGTCGGCGACCGCGATCGTCGTCCCTTCGGAGCCGATGCTCGCAAGCCCCAGGCTCGCCCCGTCGGCGCCCAGAAGCTCAGCGAGCTCACGGCCGAACTTGTCGTTCGAGAGGCGGCCGAGGAAGGCGGTGGGGACTCCGAGCCGGGCCAGCGCACGTGCGGTGTTGAACGGCCCGCCACCGGGCGCGGCTCGCTGAGTGCCGTCCCCGTTGTGGATCATGTCGATCAACGCCTCGCCGCAGACGACGATCACGGTCGGATCTCGCCTGAGCCCCTGGTGATCATCCGGGTCAGCACGATGTGCTGCTCCGAGGCCGAACGATCACCGTCGAGCCGCCGAAACAGCACATCGGCCGCGGTGCGGCCTATGGCCGCCGGATCCTGAGCGATCACCGTGATTCCCGGTTCCAGCAGGTCCGCGAGCAGGATGTCGTCGAAACCGATCAGCGCCACTTTCCTGTGCAGGCCGAGGCGTCGAAGGGCGCGGAAGGCTCCGATCGTGATCAGGTTCTGGCCGGTGAACAGCGCGGTCGGCGGCTCGGGTCCGGTCAGGAGCTCGGTGGTCGCGGCTTCCGCCTTCTCGATGCCTCGCAGGTCGAGACGAACCAGTCGCTCATCGAGCTTGATCTCATGCTCGGCCAGCTCCTCGACGTAGCCTTGATGACGGTCCGCGGCGGTGGCGATCGTCCGCATGTCGCCGAGGTATCCAATCCTGCGGTGGCCATGCTCGACGAGGTGCCGGACGCCCCGTTTCACACCAGCGGTGTTGTCGGTTAGGACGGTGTCCGCGTCGAGGAACGCGGGCGGACGGTCGACGAAGACCATCGCGGTGCCGGCCCGGCGCTCTGTCAACAGGTAGCTGTGATCGTGGCTCGACGGCTGAATGATCAGGCCATCCACGCGACGTGACGCGAATGCGGAAACGAGCCGCCGCTCCCGCTCCCCGTCTTCGTCTGAGCTCCCCGCCAGGACGAGCACGCCGCGCTTGACAGCGACGTCTTCGATCGATCGGTGGAGGGCCGAGGCGAATGGGTTCGCGACGTCTTCCAGGACGACTCCGATCGTCGCGCTCCTGCCATCCGAGCGGCGAAGGCTGCTCGCCGTCATGTTGTGCCTGTAGTCGAGGCGTTCTGACGCGGCCAGCACGCGTCGGGCAAGGGCGGGTGACACGCCGGGCTCTCCGTTCACGACGCGCGAAACAGTCTTGATGCTGACCTTGGCCAGCGCCGCGACGTCCCGCATGGTGGGTCGTGAGCGGTCAGCAGATGCGGCTGTCAACGTTGGCTGATGCCTTGTTCGACCGATGCGGTTGGACGCACCTACAAATTCTCCAGTTGCAGTTTATACGGATCTGTGCTATATCTGACAACGTTGTCTTTTGACAACGTTGTCACTTTGGTCTGCATTGGTGGCTCTGGCCGAATAAAAAAGAGGTGACGCTGCATGAGCGATAGGCATCTTCGATCCCGGAAGCGGCAATTCGCCATCCCTGCCCTCGGACTCCTGCTCGCTTTTGTCGGCGCAGCCTGTTCTGGCGCCGGCGGCGGAGGAGGTGGTGGTGGAACGACCACCATCACGGTCGGCTCGGTCGACAACCCCTCGATGACCGACCTCAAGAAGCTGGTTCCGGACTTCGAGAGCGCGCACTCGGGGATCAAGGTCAACATCGTTACCCTTCCCGAAGACCAGATCCGCCAGCAGGTGACGCAGGACGTCGCGACCCAAAGCGGAAAATTCGACCTCTTCACGATCGGTACCTATGAGGTTCCACTTTGGGCGAAGCTGGGCTGGCTCCAGGACCTGGCCCCCTACATCGCGAAGGATTCCTCTTACGCACCAGACGATCTGATTCCCGGAATCAAGACAGCCCTCTCGTACCAGAACGATCTGTATGCGGTGCCCTTCTACGGTGAGTCCTCCATGCTCATGTACCGCAAAGACCTCCTGTCGGCCAAGGGCATCACCATGCCGGATCATCCGACCTGGGCCCAGGTGGCAGCGGCCGCACAGGCGGTCAACAACCCGAGCTCGGGCTTGAATGGAATCTGCTTGCGAGGCCTTCCTGGTTGGGGCGAGCAGCTCGCACCGCTGGACACCGTGGTCAACACCTACGGCGGACGCTGGTTTGACCAGAGCTGGAACGCACAGCTGAATACGCCGCAGTGGCATGACGCTCTGACCTTCTACGTGAACCTGCTCAAGACCGCCGGCGAGCCCGGAGCCGGCAGCGCCGGATTCACCGAGTGCCTGAACGCCTATAACAACGGCAAGGTCGCGATGTGGTACGACGCCACCGTGGCCGCGAGCTTCTTCACTGGGGACGCAGCCAAGAACTCGGGCTACGCATACGCTCCGACCAAGGTCAAGGACTGGTCGGGTTGGCTGTGGGCGTGGACGCTGGCCATGGGCTCGGCCAGCAAGAAGAAGGATGCCGCGTGGACCTTCATGGACTGGGCCACCTCCAAGAATTACGCCAAGCTGGTCGGGAGCAAGCTGGGCTGGGCTCGCGTGGCGCCGGGGACTCGCCAATCAACGTATTCGATCCCCGAATACCAGGCGGCCTCCCAGGGCTTCGCACAGGTCACCCTTGATTCGATCGCCCACGCCGATGTGTCCCACCCGACGGTCGACCCGGTGCCTTACATCGGCATTCAGTACGTCGACATCACCGAATTCCAGCAGCTCGGCGATCAGGTTTCGCAAGAGTTCGCCAAGGTGATCGCCGGCAATGAAACCGTTGACGCTGCGCTGCAAAAAGCACAGGCTCTCGCCCAAACCGCCGGCAAGAACTATCAACATTAAGAATTGATCTCGACACGAGATCGCGACAAATGAAGACGGGCAGCTCCATCGTCAGTTCGGTCGCGGGGATTGGAGGCGCGCGGGATTCCGCAGCCTCCATTTCCCGGCGGGAGGCTTGGGCCCGCCGCCTTCCGCTCCTTCCTGCCTTCATCTACGTCTTTCTTGTGACGCAGATCCCCTTTGTGCTGACGATCTACTACAGCTTTTTCTCGTGGAACCTGCTGAAGCCGGGAAGCTTTCGTTTCTCCGGGCTTGACAACTACATCGGGCTGATCACTGACGAGAGCACCAGAATCGCGGTCTGGAACACCGTCCTCCTCACCGTTTCGGTGATCGCCATCTCGGTCATCCTCGGCACGGGCGTGGCCATGCTGCTGAACTCAGAAGTTTTCGGCAAGGGCCTGATGCGGACCCTGATGATTGCTCCCTTCCTCATCATGCCAACGGCCGGGGCGCTGATCTGGAAGCACACGCTGCTCAACCCGCTCTACGGCCTTCTCCCCTGGCTGTTGACGCCATTTGGCCTCAATCGGGTCGACTTTGTGGGCCAGGCCCCGATGGTGACGGTGGTGACCGTGGAGGTCTGGCGGTGGACGCCGTTCATGATGCTGATCATCCTGGCCGGCCTGCAGTCGCAGAACCCCGAAGTCCTCGAGGCGGCCCGCGTCGACGGCGCCAACGGCTTCCAGGCATTTCGCCACATCACCCTGCCCCTGGTGCGACCCTTCATCGAGCTGGGTGCTCTGCTGGGATCGTTGTTCGTCGTGCAAACCTTCGACTCGATCTACGTGCTGACCGCCGGAGGCCCGGGCGAGGACACGACCAACATTCCGTACCGTCTCTACATCGTTGCGTTCCAGGGCTTCAGCATCGGACAGGCGTCGGCAATCGGCGTTGTCGCGGTGATCGTCACGATCATCGTGGCGACGTTTGCGCTCCGCACTTTGTTCACGATCTTCCGGGTGGAGGCTCGACGGTGAGGGCCTCGATGCCGATCCGGTCGCGATTGGGCTGGTCGGTCGTCGGCTGGCTGGTGGTGTTCATCTTTTTCTTCCCAGTCCTGTGGATGTGGTTGGAGTCTCTGAAGACGGAGCCGCAGGCCGCCAGCTCCCCGCCGACGCTCTTTTTCATCCCGACCCTGTCGACATTTCAAGAGGTGCTCTCGGGCGACTTTCCGCCGTTCTTCATCAACTCGGCGATCGCCAGCCTGGTCTCGACGCTGCTGGTCCTTGTCCTCGGTTTGCCCGCCGCGTACGCGCTCGCGATCAGACCCATCAAGCGGACTCAAGACATACTGTTCTTCTTCATCTCGACCCGCTTCTTGCCATTTGCCGCCAGCCTGGTCCCGCTCTACCTGCTGGCTCGCGACCTGCAGCTGCTGGACAACATCCTCGCCTTGATCCTCATCTACACCACGATCAACCTCCCGCTGGGGGTCTGGCTGCTCCGCTCGTTCCTGCTCGAGATCCCGAACGACCTTTTTGAGGCGGCGCGGGTCGACGGCGCCAGCTTTCGGCACGAGATATTCCGAATCGTCGTCCCGCTGATCAGCCCCGGCCTCGCCGCGACATCGCTGATCTGCCTGATCTTCAGCTGGAACGAGTTCTTCTACGCCGTGAACTTCACGTCTTCGGTTGCCGCTACGACACCAATCTTCCTGGTCGGCTTCATCAGCGGCCGCGGACTGTTCTACGCGAAGCTCGCCGCGGCGGCCACGGTGTCCAGCCTGCCGGTCTTGCTGGCCGGCTGGATCGCGCAAAAGCAGCTCATCCGCGGCCTGACGATGGGAGCCGTCAAGTGAAGGCGGTCGTGATCGAGGAACCCAACCAGGTCAAGGTCGAGCAGGTCGACGATCCGACGCCGAAGGCCGGCGAGGCCGTAATCAAGGTCGAGGCCTGCGGGATCTGCGGCACCGACATCCACGTCATCCGGGGCGAGTTTGCCCCGACCCGCTACCCGATCATCCCCGGTCACGAGTTCTGCGGCGAGGTGGTCGCTGTCGGCTCGGGCGTCAGCAACGTCGCGGTGGGCGACTTCGTGGCCGTGGATCCATCTTTGTTTTGCGGCCGCTGCCGGCAGTGTCGGGCGGGCCGGTTCAACCTTTGCGAGAACTGGAACGCGATCGGCGTCGGCTCGGCCAACGGCGCGTCGGCGGAGTTCGTCTCGGTCCCGTCGGCGAACGCCTTCCGGCTGCCCCCGGACCTTCCCCGTCACTGGGGCGCCCTGGTCGAGCCTCTCTCCTGCGCCGTGCACGGTCTCGACCAGGTCGACGCCAGGGTGGCGGACAACTGGCTGGTCTACGGCGCCGGGACCATGGGCCTGCTGCTCGCCCAGCTGATCAAGGACAGCGGCGCGAGCAGTCTGGACATGGTGGAGAAGAACCCGGGCCGCCACGACCTTGCCAAGAAGTTGGCCGCCGACAGGATCGCGGTCTCAGCTGACGAGCTCGACCGGCCGGAGGGCTGGGACGTGGTGATCGACGCGACCGGCGTCGTCCCGGCGATCGAAGACGGGCTGCGCAGGGTGGCGCGCGGCGGCACGTTTCTCATGTTCGGCGTCGCAAACACCGACGCGATCGCGCGCTTCTCTCCGTTCCGCGTCTACAACGACGAGATCAAGATCATCGGCTCGATGGCCGTCCTGCACAGCTTCGAGCGCGCGCTCTCACTGCTTGCCAAAGGGGTGATCGATTGCGATGCGATGATCACCAACCGTTTCCGGCTCGATGAATACTCGACCGCAATCGATACCTTCCTTTCCGGGAGCGGTCTCAAGGTTCAGGTCGGGCCTGCATGATACGGCGATAAACCACAAGGTCGCGCTGCTCACGCGAGAGTATCCGCCCGAGGTGTACGGGGGGGCGGGCACGGCCGTGGAGTACCTTGCGCGAGAGCTTCGCCACCTGGCCGAGGTCACGGTGCATTGTTGGGGGGCTCCTCGGGACGAGGCTGGGGTGACCAGCCATGAGGCGTGGTCGGCGCTCTCGGAACCGAAGCCGGAGTCGGCCGCGCTTCAGGCCATGTCGATCAACCTGGCCATGGCCGGCGCGGTCAAGGGCGTCGACCTCGTTCACAGCCACACGTGGTACGCCAACCTCGGCGGTCACCTGGCCAAGCTCACGTGGTCGATTCCCCACGTGATGACGATTCACAGCCTCGAACCACTCAGGCCGTGGAAGGTCGAGCAGCTGGGCGGCGGCTACGCTCTGTCACTGTTTTGCGAGCGGACAGCGGTCGAAGCCGCGGATGCTGTAATCGCCGTCTCGCACGGAGTGCGCAAGGACGTGCTCGACTGCTACCCGGCCGTCCAACCGGAACGCGTTCACGTGATCCACAATGGGATCGACCCCGCAATCTACAAGCCGGAACCCTCGACGGAAACGCTGGACCGGTTCGGCATCGACCCGAGCATTCCATACGCGTTCTTCAACGGCCGCGTCACGAGACAGAAGGGATTGCCGCTGCTGCTGGCGGCGGCTCTCAAGCTCGACCCACGCTATCAGCTCGTGATCGTGGCCAGCAGCCCAGACACGCCTGAGATCGCGGCTGAGGTTTCAGGACTTGCGGAGCGAGTCCGTACCGAGCGCGGCAACCTGGTTTGGATCGACCACTTCATCTCGCGCGAGGATCTGATCCACCTCCACTCCGACGCTACGGTATTCGTCTGCCCGTCGATCTATGAGCCATTTGGGCTTGTGATCCTCGAGGCGATGGCCTGCGAGACGGCGGTGGTCGCCTCTCGGGTGGGCGGGATTCCGGAGATCGTGGTCGAGGGAGAGACCGGGTTCCTGGTCGACTACGCCCCGGACGCCATGGATGCGTTCACCACGGCGCTGGCTGGGAGGATCGATCAGCTTCTTGGCGACACCGCACTCGCTGCAAAGATGGGACGGGCTGGCCGGCGGCGAGTCATCGAGCATTTCGGGTGGCCGGCGATCGCCGCACGCACCGTCGAGCTCTACGACTCGCTTCTCTCCCGCCCTTGACTGAGGGTGTCGATGACGACCTCCCAGCGTTCGACGCGGACCGGGCGGAGCATCCCGTTCGAGGCCCAGGGATCCTCCGTCATGCGCCGGCGGATCGCCTCCTCCGAGTCCGCTTCGACTATCCATAGCGTTTCGCGGTCGCCTTCCAGTGGGCCGGCCATCAGGAGGAATCCCTCGTCCGCGATGCCGTCCATGTAGCTCGCGTGCTCGTCCCAACCGGCTTGTTCTCGCATGTCGTGCGACCAGTCCCACGGCCCACCGCGCTCGACGCGGACCACATAACGCGCCACGTCAGTCGACCCGGAGCGGCACGAGCTCGAATCGGTTGACGTCGACGAGCCCGCGGTCCGTGATCTTGAGCTCGGGAATCACCGAGAGGGCCAGGAAGCTGAGGCACATGAACGGAGCCTCCCACGTGACGCCGTTCTCGCGCAGCACCTTTTCCATCCCGGCGAGCTCCTCGTGGACCGCGGCCAGGGGAGCGTCGCTCATGAGACCGGCAACCGGGAGGGCAAGCTCACCTTTGATCTCGCCACCCTCGACCAGCACGACGCCGCCTCCAATCTGAACCAGGCGCCGGACGCAGGCCAGCATGTCCGCGTCGTCGACGCCAATCACCACCACGTTGTGCGCGTCATGGGCGACCGTCGAGGCGAACGCGCCCTTCTTCAAGCCGACGTTGGTGGCGAACCCGACACCGATCCTGCCTGTCGCATGGTGACGCTCGACGACTGCGACCTTGACGAGGTCTCGGGAGGGGTCAGCGACGAGCAGCCCGTCGCTCGCCGCCGGCTCCATGACCTCGTTTCCGGTCACAAGCTGGCCTGGGATCACGCGCAGGACGCGGATGTGGCCCGCGGGACCGCGCACTGCGAAGCAGCCGTCGGCCAGCGGGCCGACGTTCACTGTCTGGCGGACCCATTCCGGGACCTCGATCGACCGGTGTACAGGCTCCGCGCCGCGCTTCAAAACCATCTTCGGCCTGAAGGTGCGCAGGTCGTCCAGAACGACGATGTCCGCCTGGTAGCCGGGCGCGATCGCGCCGAGGTGGGGGAGGCCGTGGTACTGGGCCGGATGTAGCGTCGCCATGACGAGCGCGTCCTCAGGGCTGACGCCGTGCTCGACGGCGACCCGCAGCATCTGGTCGATGTGGCCTTCCTCGACGAGGAATACCGGCTCGCGATCGTCTGTGCAGAACATGCACCGCTCGGGTCCGCGCGCGAGCACGAGTGGCAGCAGGTCGACCAGGTTGCGCGCCGCCGAACCCTCCCGGAGCATGATCCACATCCCGAGCCGCCGTTTCTCGAGCGCCTCCTCGTAGGTCGAGCACTCGTGATCCGATCCGATGCCCGCCGCGATGTACGCGTTCAACGCGCGTCCGCGCACGCCGGGCGCGTGGCCGTCGACGTGCGATGTAAGCCCGGTTTCAAGCTTGCCGAGCTCTGACGGCCGTCCGGCGACCACGCCAGGGAAGTTCATCATCTCGGCGACCCCGATGGTGCGGTGGCGGCGCAGCAGGCCGGCGAGGTCGCCGAGGCTGAAGGGCCGGCGCGGCGACTCCAATGGCGAGGCGGGAACGGTCGAAGGCGCCATCACGAAAACGTCAAGTGGCACCTCATCGCACGCGTCGAGCAGCCAGTGCACGCCGTCCGTGCCAAGCACGTTCGCGATCTCGTGCGGATCGGCCACCACTGTTGTGGTGCCATGCGGCAGAACAGCGCGTGAGAACTGGTCGACCATCAGCTTGGAGGACTCGATGTGCACGTGCGCGTCGATGAAGCCCGGCGCAAGGTAGGCACCGCTCACGTTGAGCTGCTCGCGCCCCTTGTACGCACCGAGGCCGGCCACGAACCCCTCGACGATCGCGACGTCGGTCTCGAGCCACTCTTTCGTGAAAACCGAGAACACCTTTCCGCCGCTCAGCACCAGATCCGCGGGCTCGTCGCCTCGGGCGACCGCCAGCCAGCGAGAATTCATTGCTCCCAGCGCGGCCGCTGGTCGGCAACCACGGTGTCCACGGCATCGATGAATTCCTGGATGTCGTGCTCGTCCATCGCCGTTGACAGTGCGCCCATCCCGCGCGGCGCCATCAGCACGCCCTGGTTGACAAGGCCGAGGAACAGCTCGCGCGTCATATTCTTGTTCGCTGACGCAACGCCGCGGTAGTCGACCACAGGCCGGTCCGTGAAGTGGAGCGCGAACATCGAGCCGGCCGAGTTGACCTGCACCGGCACCCGATGCGAGGCGAACACCTCGCGAAGCAGCTCCGCGACCCGCGCGCCTTTCCGATTCAGGTCCTCGTAGACGTCGGGCGTGAGCTCCGTCATCGTGGCAAGCCCTGCCGCCATCCCGAGCGGGTTGCCGTTGTACGTGCCGCCCTGCGCCAGGTTCCCCTCGCGCCGAGGATCGAGCAGCTCCATCACCTCGGCCCGGCCGCCGAACGCGGCGACTGGAAGCCCACCGCCGATGATCTTGCCCATCGTCGTGAGGTCCGGCGTCACGCCGTACATCTGCTGCGCGCCGCCGGGCGCCAGGCGGAGCGAGATCACCTCGTCGAAGATGAGAAGAATGCCGAGCTCGTGAGTGGTGCTCCTGAGCCGCTCGAGGAACTCAACTGTTGCCGGGATCACACCACCGGCTCCGATGACCGGCTCCAGGATCACCGCGGCCAACGCGGCGGCTTCGCGGCGGATGATCGCCTCGGCGGCGTCGGGGTTGTTGAAGGGCAGCACCACAGTCTGCTGCAGAACCCAATCGGGCGTGCCGGCCGAGTCGGGCCTGGCAATCGGAGCGTCGGGCGGTCCCGCTTCGGACAGAGCCGGGTGCGTGCTCACCTCGGCGTAGTCGTGGGTGCCGTGATAGCCGCCCTCCATGCGCGCGATCTTCGGCCGCCCCGTGAAGGCCCGGGCCAGCCGCATGGCGAACATCGTCGCCTCGGTGCCCGAGTTGCAGAAGCGGACCGCGTCGAGGCTCGGCACCCGCTCACATAAAAGTGTCGCAAGCTGAACCTCGATCGCGTTCGCGGCGGCGAAACCGGTGCCGCGCGCGGCCTGCTTCTGAATTGCCTCGACAACCTTCGGATGCGCATGGCCGAGGATCATCGCCGTGTAGTTGCCGAGCATGTCGATGCGCTCGTTGCCGTCGGCGTCCCAGACCCGGCACCCTTCGCCGCGCTCGATGTAGACGGGGTAGGGGTCGAAGTAGGTGGTCGTTCGGGTGGTGCCGCCCGGCATGACGGCGACTGCCTTCTCGTGCAGAGCACGAGAGCGGGGAGTGGTTTCGCGGTACAAGGCCTCCGCGTCGTTTGGCACTGCCGGTGAGGCTACCACCACCCCCGGCACTGATCGCCAGGGCGCGTACGATACAGGCTCGCGAGGGCGTCCCTGGAGTGGGTGGAGTACATGCGGGAAGGAGCTTCTATGAGTGCTGTTGCGTCGCCGATCACCGAGCACGAATCCGAACAGATCGAGCGCGCCAACGCGTCTGGGCGCACCCCTGTCGTCTTCATCCATGGCCTGTGGCTGCTGCCGAGCAGCTGGGACCGCTGGGCCGAGGTGTTCGAGGAGTCTGGCTACTCGGCCGTGAAGCCAGGCTGGCCCGACGATCCGGAAACCGTGGCCGATGCAAAGGCGCACCCGGAGGTGTTCGCCGGTAAGACGGTGGGACAGGTCGCCGACCACTTTGCCGGAGTGATAGGCAAGCTGAACAAAAAGCCGGCCGTGATCGGCCATTCGTTTGGCGGACTGCTGACCCAGATCGTCGCCGGGCGCGGCCTGGCGGCGGTGTCCGTCGCGATCGATCCGGCGCCGTTCCGCGGCGTGCTCCCGCTGCCGATCTCGGCCCTCAAGGCAGCATCCCCAGTGCTGCAGAACCCGGCCAACCGCGGCCGTGCCATCCCGCTCACGTACGAGCAATTCAGGTTTGCCTTCGCGAACGCGGTGAGCGAGGATGAGGCGAAAGAGCTGTACGAGACGTTTGCCGTCCCTGCATCGGGCGCTCCCCTTTTTCAGGCGGCGGCGGCCAACCTGAACCCATGGACCGAGGCAAAGGTGAACACGATCAATCCCGAGCGAGGTCCGCTGCTGATCATCGACGGAGAGAAGGACAACACGGTCCCGTGGGCGATCGCCAACGCGTCTTACAAACGCCAGAAGCGCAACCCGGGAGTGACCGAGATCAAGCTGATCCCAGACCGCGGCCACGCCCTCACGATCGACAGCGGTTGGCGCGAGGTCGCGGATACCGCGCTCGCGTTCGTCAAGCGTTTCGTCTGAGGAAGGGCGACACCGGGTCGACGCTCAGCCACCTCGAAGGTGGCCTCTCGGGGCGGAGGTATGCGGCCGATGAGCTGATGGGGCTCGACCCCGTCGATCAGCGGCCGCTGCTCGCCCGCTACGACCTCGATCGTGCGGCGCGGACCATGAGCCGCGAATCGATCGCCGCGCGGAGGTCGGGTGGACTCTGGCGCTGGCACGAGCTGCTCCCGGTGCATCGCTGGGAGTCGGTCCTCTACCTCGGCGAGGGCGGCACTCCACTGCAGGCGGCGCCACGCCTCCGTTCGTGGCTCGGTCTGACCGCTCTGGCCGTTAAGCGGGAGAGCCTGAACCCCACCGGTTCATTCAAGGCGCGCGGGATGGCGGTGGCCGTGAGCCGGGCGGTCGAGCTGGGTGCGCGGCACCTGGTCGCGCCCTCGGCCGGGAACGCCGGTGGCGCGCTGGCTGCATACGCCGCCGCGGCAGGCTGTCGAGCCACAGTGGTCATGCCTGCCGATGCGCCGCGCGCGAACCAGGTCGAGGTCCTGGCGACTGACGCGGATCTCTTGTTGCTGGACGGCCTGATCTCGGACTGCGGACGGCTTGCGCGCGTGATCGCGGACGAGACAGGCGCCTTCGACCTCAGCACGCTCAAGGAGCCCTACCGCGTGGAGGGCAAGAAGACGATGGGCCTCGAGCTTGCCGAGCAGCTCGAGTGGAAGGTGCCCGACGCCATCGTCTATCCGACCGGCGGTGGGACCGGCGTCGTCGGCATGTGGAAGGCATTTGACGAGTTGGAGGCCATCGGTCTCATCGGCGAAGAGCGTCCGCGGATGTTCTGCGTCCAGGCCGAAGGCTGCGCGCCGATCGTCCGGGCATTTCGTGAGGGCGCGCGTTTCGCCGCGCCCTGGGCGAACGCCTCGACAGTGGCCTCCGGCCTTCGCGTTCCGAGCGCCATAGGCGACTTCCTGATCCTCGACGCCATGCACAATTCAGGTGGTTCGGCGGTTGCGGTGGCTGAGCCGGACATGGTCGAGATGCAGAAACGCCTTGGTTCGCTCGGACTGGGCTACGTCAGCCTCGAAACGGCCGCGGCGACGGCAGGACTAACCGCGCTCGTGGAATCGGGGCTGGTGTCTCGAGATGAGTCGATCGTGCTGTTCGACACCGGCGCCGGCTTCAAGTCCGAGCCCGCCGCGATCCCGACTCCGAGGGCGATTCCAAACGACGAAGACTTCTGGAGGGAGGAGGTCCTGCCTGGCTTCAGGCGGCGCGGCGCAAAGCCGACACGATCCAGAGCACGCCGTTCTGATTGAGCAACGGTCGGAGGCCGTGCCGCTCCGAGGTGGCGATGATCCTTCGCGGCGGATGCAGGAAGATGTGGAACTCACGGCGCGCCGCGAGGAGCATCAGGTTGGCGAGTCCCAGGCCGATGACGGTCCACCAGGTGCGCCTCGGGTAGCTCAGGACGAGGACCTGCCGGGCGTGGTCCGCAGCAGCACCAGCCAGGCGCGGCATGTCCGGATAGCAGCAGATCACGCGGTTGAGGATGACGATGTCCGCGCCGTCGACCTGGCTCGCGGCTTCGGCGAAGTCCATCACTTTGCGTTCGACCCGGTCGGCCAACCCTGCTTCATTCAACAGCTCGCCCGCGACTTCTTCGTAGGTCGGCGTCAGCTCGACGCTCGTTGCCCGCGCGGCGCCGGCCTTGAGGAGCTCGATCTGGATCGCACCTATGCCGCCACCGACCTCGAGTACGGTGCGGCCCTCGACACCCTGCGATTTGAGGAACGCAACGATCCGCGCCGACGTCGCGTCGAGCCCTTTCCGCCGGTACCGCTTTGCCTCACCGCGGGCCGCCCGCTCGCTGAAGACCCAGCGATAGCCCTTGGGGGAGCAGCAGTCCGGCATCAGATCCACCCTCTTCTGCGGAACAGCCAGAGCTGGATGCCGGTCGCGATGAGCATTGTGCCGACTCCGACGGCGAATGCGAGGTAGGGGGTCTCGAGCACCTGAGTGAGGTACATGAAGTTCATGCCGTAGAAGCCGGTAAGGAAGCTCAAAGGAAGGAAGAGGCTCGCGATCACCGTGAGTGCCTTGGTCGTCTCGTTGACGCGGTTCGAAACGGTTGAGAGGTAGACGTCCATCGCGCTGGACAGCAGGTCGCGCAACGAGTCGGCCGT
>VBDS01000020.1 GCA_005889085.1 Chloroflexota bacterium
TTCTCGGCGTGCCGTGCCGCATCGATCACGACGGAGAGGTCGCTCTCGGCCCACAGCAGAGCCTCGCGAGACGGAAGGAGGAGGCCGATCTGGAGCCCTTGGGACGCCACCGTCAGCGCCCGGCTTCGACTCTCTGCTTGAGCCCGCCCAGGACTGCGTTGAAGGTCTTGAGGATCTGTCCACTCATCATCGGACCGACGATGGGAGCCAGCAGACCGCGGGGCTCGAACCCCTGCGTGATCCGGCTCCCCTGGCCGCTCGGTGCGATCGTGGCGCGGATCGCCATCTTTGTCCCGGGCAGCGCGGTGCTCTCGAGCTCGAACGACCGGCCGTCCTCGTAGTGAGTGACGACCACGTCATGCTTGCCGCCTGAGCGGGTGTTGATCATTCCAGTGGCGCCCAGCTTCAGCGGACCATCGAGCCGCGACTCTTTCATGTCAGGGTTCCACTGCGGCCAGGTGTTCACGTCGGACCAGACGCGCCAGACCTCAGCCGGCGATGCCTTGGTATCGAGGGATGCCTCCCTAAACCCCATACGCGAGTAAGGATAGAGGCTCAGATCGGGCGGGCCAATGCCTCGCTTACTTCCTCACCGGTGGCCAGTTTCGCCGATTTGTCCGGCGCAGCGATCCGGCCGAGAAGCTCCATCAGGACGCTTGCCTCGCGGGGATTGAGGCCGTGCACCGTGTCCTTCTCCGCAGTGACGATCGCTCTCTGCGCCCTGACGAGCAAAGCGCGACCTTTGGCGGTCGGCTGTAGGGCGTACTCCCGGCGGTCCCGCGGGTTGCGGCGCCGCACGATGTGGCCCGATCGCTCGAGGGCGTCGATCACGTCGACCATGGTCGCCGGGTCCATTCGGATTCGCTTGCTAAGCCTCTGCTGCGAGATGGGCCCATCGCTGACCAGGGTGGCCAGCGCGGCGAAGCCTTTCATAGAGAGTCCAACCCCCGCCAGGGCTGCGTCCGCTTTCTCCCGGGCGATCAGGTGTGCGCGCGCAAGCAGGAAGCCGATCCTGGCGGCCAGCGCTTTCGGGTAGCCGTCTTCCTCCATTCTCGGATAAATCTTAGCGCCCGCCAATCATTAGTGCAATAAATCATTGGCCTCGCCTATTATCTAGCTGTAGCGGCGTGGGGAGCGCCGATCACTGGGGGAGGTCACTGAAATGCAAACGGCTCTGATCACTGGAACGTCGCGGGGAATCGGGCAGTACATCGCTCGCTCCATGGGTAAGGCGGGCTACAACCTGGTCCTGGTCAGCCGTTCCGCCACCGAGGTCGAGGCGCTGGCCGTCGAGCTCAGGGCCGCCGGCACGCGGGCGGTGGTCGTGGCCGCCGACCTCACCGACCACGCGAGCCTCCAGCGCATCGTGCGCATCGCCGGCGAAGAATTTGGTGGCGTAGATGTGCTGGTCAATAACGCCGGCGGCGACCCCCAGCACGAGTTCGACCAGATGTCGTGGGCGCAGAACGAGAACATCTTTCGCTTGAACGTCCTGGCGCCCATGGAATTGACGCATTTGCTGCTGCCCGGCATGCTCGAGCGTGGCAGGGGACACGTCGTCAACATCTCGTCGCTGGCGGGTCGGATCGGGTTTCCCTACACGGAGGCATACGCGGCCGCCAAAGATGGGCTCATCGCGTTCACCCGGGTCTTGAGAAGCGACTATCGCCGCCGCGGCGTCAGCGCTTCGGTCATCGTCCTCGGCGCAATCCGTGATGCGGGCCAGGGCCAACGGACGAGCGACGAGCTCGGTATGAAGATGCCTCGCGCGGGGACCTCGCCGGCGAGCGACGTGGCGAAGGCCGTCCTCACCGCCATCCGCAAGGACAGGACGGAGATCGTGGTCATGCCTGGGCCGGGCCGCCTGCTGAAGGCTGTGATGGACCTGTTTCCCGGTTTCGGCCCGGCGATGAATCAGATGGCGGGCGCGAACGAGACGATTAGAAAGGTCATCGAGCTGCGGAAGTCTGAGTGACGGGCGCCGCCGGGGCCGCGGGGGCGGCGGCCGGCTTGATCCCGGTGACCTTGAGGATCTCCGCCTCGTCCAGCGAGTCGTTCTTCAGCAGCGAGTGGGCCAGCGCGTCGAGCTGCGAGCGGTGCTCCGTCAGCAGCTTCTCCGCGTCGGCGAGGCACTCTTCGGCGATGCGGCGAACCTCGTCGTCGATCAGCTGTGCCGTGGCTTCCGAGTACGGGCGCTGCTGGAACACGGAGCCATCGCCGTCAGCGGTGTAGTTCAGCGGGCCGACCTTCGGGCTCATGCCCCACCGGGCGACCATCTCGTGCGCGATGCGCGTCACCTGCTGGAGGTCGTTCTCGGCGCCGGTGGTGACGACTCCGTAGACCAGATGCTCAGCGGCTCTGCCCCCGAGCGCGCCTACCATGCGGGCCCGCATGTAGTCCTCGCCGTAGTTGAAGCGGTCGTCGATCGGGCTTTGCAACGTCACGCCCAGGGCCTGTCCGCGGGGGATGATCGTCACCTTCTTCACCGGGTCAGCACCTGGCACAAGCAGACCGAGCAGCGCGTGGCCTGACTCGTGATAGGCGATCCGCTCGCGGTCGATGTCGCTCAACATGAGCTTCCGCTCTGCTCCCAGGAGGGTCTTCTCGATCGCGTCCAGGAAGTCCTTCATGGTCACGTTTGCAGCGCCACTTCGCGCGGCCCCGAGAGCGGCCTCGTTCGCGAGGTTGCGCAGGTCGGCGCCGACAAGGCCCGGCGTCTGGCCCGCGACCTGGTCGAGGTCGACGTCAGGCGCGAGCGGGATGTTGCGGGTGTGGATGCGCAGGATCGCTGCGCGCCCCCGGCGATCCGGCGGCTGCACCTGGACGCGGCGGTCGAAGCGTCCCGGCCGCAGCAGGGCGGGATCCAGCACATCTGCGCGGTTGGTGGCGGCGAGCACGATCACGCCCTCGCGCGAGTCGAAGCCGTCCATCTCAGTCAGGATCTGGTTGAGCGTCTGCTCCTGCTCGTCGTTGCCGCCAATCCTCAGCGCCGCCGCGCGGCTCCGACCAATCGCGTCGAGCTCGTCGATGAAGATGATCGCGGGCGCCGCCGCGCGTGCCTTGGCGAACAGGTCGCGGACCCTCGATGCGCCGACGCCGACGATGGCTTCGACGAATTCCGACGCCGCGACGCTGAAGAACGGAACCTTGGCCTCGCCCGCCACCGCGCGCGCAAGCAGCGTCTTACCTGTTCCGGGCGCGCCGATGAGCAGCACCCCTTTCGGCATGGTTCCACCGAGGCGTTGGTATTTCTTGGGATCGCGCAGGAAGTCGACGACCTCCTGGAGGTCCGCCTTCACCTCGTCGATCCCGGCCACGTCGTCGAAAGTGACCGCCGGCCGCTCCGCGTCGTAGAGACGAGCCCGGCTCTGGCCGAAGCTGCCGAGGATGCCTCCCGCGCCCGCTGCGGCCGCGCGCCGAGACAGATAGAGGAAGAGGAGCACGAACGCGATCGCGGGCCCGAAGCTGAAGAGAAGTGACAGCCACAGGGGCGTCGGTGGGTTCGGGTCCTTGGCGTTGATCACCACGTTGTGCTGCTGCAGCATCGTCTCGAGGTCGTCGGTCGCAAACGCCGGGCGCTGGGTCTGGAACTTGGTCGAGGTGGTGCTGGTGGAAGACGAATCGGCGACCGGCTTCTTGGCGACTCCTGTGATCGACTCGCCGGTGCTCGTGATGCTGGAGACGTTGCCGTCGCTGACCTGCGTCAGGAAGGTGTTGTAGGAGATGGTCACCGTCGGCGATTGGCCGACGCCGAGCAACAGTTGACCGACGAGCAGGTTGACCGCGAACAGGATCGCGAGCATGACCCAGAACCGGGTTGTGCGCATGGGCGCGAGCGTGCTAGGGCGTTTTTGTTGCGGATTGGAGCTCTTCTGCCCGGTGTTGGCCGGCGGCGGAGCCTGAGCCATGCCCTGATCCTAGGCCGATCTGGGTACCCGTACCGGCCGGGCTATGATCGACCCGAACCAAGCATGGTTGCGCGTCGGCAAGAGAGCAGTAAAGAGACCAGAGTTCACGCATCGATGGCCGCGCCACAGGCCGGCATATTCGCGCTCGGGACCGCCTCCCACACGTACCTCGAGTTCGACATCAAGAACGGCGTCGCGGCCGCCGCCCTGGTGGACGGTGTGGCCGGCCTCCGCGAACCGCGCACCACGATGGGCGGCGTCAACCTGGTCGCCGGCTTCCGGCCTGAGCTGTGGCGGACGGTCGCTCCAGCTGACGCACCGCCGGGCCTTGCGGGATTCAACCGCGACATCGTCGGCGCGGGCAACTTCAAGATGCCCGCCACGCAGCACGATGCCGTGCTCTGGATTTCCGGCAGCGCGTATGACGTCGTGTTCGACGTGGCTCGGCAGGCGATCGCGGCTCTGAGCCAGGTCGCGCGCATCGCGGAGGAGACCTCGAGCTGGCCGTACCACCACGACCGCGACCTCACCGGCTTCATCGACGGGAGCGAGAACCCGACGTTGATCGAGGCGCCCGATGTCGCTGTCATCCGCGAGTCGAGCCCGGGTGAGGGCGGTTCGATCCTCCTGCTGCAGAAATGGATCCATGACTCAGCCGATTGGGAGTCGCAGCCGGTGACACGGCAGGAGCAGGTGATCGGACGACGCAAGCTCGACAGCATGGAGCTCGAGGACAAGCCGGCCGACTCGCATGTGGCACGCACAGACCAGGATGAGTTCGGCAAGATCTTTCGCCGCAATATGCCCTTCGGCACCGTGACCGACCACGGCACGATGTTCGTCGGATTCAGCTCGGATCAAGCCCGGCTGGTCGCGATGCTCGAAAGCATGGCGGGCGCCAAAGACGGGGTGCGCGACGCGCTGACCTACTTCGCGCGTCCTCTCACGGGTTCGTACTACTTCATCCCATCGATTCGCGCGCTGACCCGATAGCGGCGATTAGTTCCACGCCGAATCGCGGTCTGAGCAGACAACGAATCATTCACGGAGGCTGAGATGAGACTGGTTGCCACCGAATACCTGACGCTGGACGGAGTCTTCGAAGAGCCAGGCCACTGGTCTGGCCCATGGTTCGACGACGAGGCGGGGCAGTTCAAGTTCGCAGAGATCCGCGCGAGCGACGCGCTGCTGCTCGGGCGCAAGACCTACGAGGGGTTTGCCGCCGCGTGGCCGACCATGCCCGGCACCGGGGAGTTCGGCGAGAAGATGAACACGATGCCGAAATACGTGGTCACATCGACTCTCGACAAGCTCGAGTGGACGGGATCGCGTCCTATCAAAGGCAACATCGCCGAGGAGATTCGCAAGCTGAAGCAGCAGCCGGGCGAGGATCTGCTGCTTTCGGGAAGCGCGCAGCTCTTCAACGCGATGATGAGCGAGAACCTTATCGACCTCTATCGCTTCATGGTTCACCCGGTGGCGCTGGGCTCCGGCAAGAAGCTCTTCACCGAGGAAATCAAGCGCAACCTCGAGCTCACCGAAGTCAAGCGATTCAAGAAAGGCATCGTCGTGCTCGAGTACGTCCCCGCGAATTAGTGGTAAGCACCAGACCTCTGCAAAAAGACTTGTTTGGCGCCAAGCGCGTGAATCAGCCCTCGAATACCGCAAATGGACGATGACACGCCATCCGCGGGGCGGTTAGGTTTCCGCCGTGGCGCTCAAAATCAGGATCACGGCCGCCCCGAGGCCCCGCCAGCGAAGCCTGGTGCCGGCGCTCGTCTATCGGGCGGAGGCTTACGAAGAGGCGGACCATTTTCGCGAGCCGATGTGGGGCTGCCCGCACGACCACGAGACCGTCGAACATGCCTATCACTGCGGCGTGACGTGGCTCAACGAGCAGGCGGGCGACCAGACCGAAGCGACCTGAGGGGCGTTCTACAATCGGTTTGATGCAGGAGGCCACGCTAAGCACCCACGCCTTTGGGGAGCTCGAGGACTACCGGCGCGAGCTGACGGCCTATTGCTACCGCATGCTCGGTTCGCCCTTCGACGCCGAGGACGCGGTTCAGGACGCATTCGTCAGGGCGTGGCGCAGCCGCGACAGGTTCGAGGGCCGTTCGGCGATGCGGTCCTGGCTCTACCGCATCGCAACGAACGTGTGCCTCGACATGCTGAAGGGCAAAGAGCGGCGCGCTAGGCCGATGGATCTCGGGCCGGCTTGCGAACCGATCGAATCGAACCTCAACGTGCCGGCCGAGGTGACATGGCTCGAGCCGATCCCGATGCGTTTGATCGCGCCAGACCGCGACCCCGCGGACGTGGCGGTGGCCAACGAATCGATTCGCCTCGCCTTCGTCGCGGCGCTCCAGCATCTGCCGGCGAAGCAGCGCGCGGTGCTCATCCTTCGTGAGGTGCTCGACTGGCAGGCTTCGGAGGTGGCGGAGCTCCTCGATACGTCTGTCGCGTCCGTCAACAGCGCGCTGCAGAGGGCGCGCGCGACGATCGCCAAAGCGAACTCGAGCTCGAGCGCCGGCGACCAGCCGCTGAGCGAAGCGGACCGCGCGATGCTCGACCGCTACGTCGCCGCTTTCGAGCGCTACGACGTCAAGGCCCTCACCTCGCTGATCCGGGAAGACGCCAAGCAGTCCATGCCGCCTTACGACATGTGGCTCAGCGGCAGGGACGATGTCCTCGCATGGTGGTTCGGCCCGGGCATCGGATGCAAAGGCTCCCGCATCCTCCGCCCCGAGAGCGCCAACGGCATGCCGACGTTCGGCCAGTACAAGCCATCGCCCGACGGCGGCTATGACCCCTGGGCGCTCCAGGTCCTCGAGCTGTCAGAGGGGCGGATCGTCGAGTTCACGTTCTTCCTCGACACCGCCAGGCTGTTCCCACTCTTCGGGCTGCCGCTGCACCTCGACGCATAGCGCGCCGTCCAGGCCGGCGAAGCAGATCAGTTCGAGCAGCTCGTTGCTCACGTCCTCCAGCCGCACCTTGCAACCGCACCGCCTGGCCTCGAGCTGCATTCGGGCGAGGTCATCGACCACAGCGAGATCCGATTCCTTGATGTGCGCGCAGTTCAGCGTGACCTTTCTGGTCGACACAGAAGCTGAGACGGAATAGCCGTCGAAAACTCATCGGTTGGGAACCGATGAATGTTGCGGACTGGGATCGTCTAACTGGGCATGAAGAACTCGCGCTGGCTCTCACTGATAGTTCTGTGCACCGGATTCCTCCTGATCGTCGTCGACATGACGATCGTCAACGTCGCGCTGCCGTCGATTCAGAAGGACCTGGCCTTCTCGCAGTCCGGCCTGGCGTGGGTAATCAACGCGTACCTGATCGCATTCGGCGGCCTGCTCCTGCTCGCCGGCCGGATCGGTGACCTGGTCGGGCGCAAGCGGGTCTACCTGGCGGGTCTCGCGATTTTCGTCGGCGCCTCGCTGCTGTGTGGCCTGTCCTTCGACCAGCCCATGCTGATCGCGGCGCGATTCGTGCAGGGCATCGGCGGCGCGGTCAGCTCGGCTGTGATCCTGGCCATGATCGTGATGCTCTTTCCCGAGCCTCTTGACCGCGCGAAGGCATTTGGCGTCTTCAGCTTCGTCGCCTCGGCGGGCGCGGCCATCGGCCTCATCGCCGGAGGCCTGATCACCCAGGCGGTGAGCTGGCACTGGATCTTCTTCGTCAACCTGCCGATCGGCATCGCGACGGCCGTGGCGGCGGCCCGCCTGCTCGAAGCCGACAAGGGCCTCGGCCTGGGCCAGGGCGCGGACGTGCTGGGCGCGCTCATGGTCACCGCCGGATTGATGCTCGGCGTCTACACGATCGTCCAGACCTCGGACTACGGCCTGGTCTCAGTGCGGACGGCGATCCTCGGTGCGGCCGCCATCGTCCTGCTCGCGGCGTTCGTCGTCCGCCAGGCGCGGGGGCGCAACCCGATTCTTCCTCTGCGCCTCTTCCGCTCGCGCAGGGTTGTGGGCTCGAACCTTGTCCAGGCGCTGATGTCGATGGCGTTCCTCGGATTCTTCTTCCTGGGCTCGCTCGACCTCGAACGGGTGCTGGGATACACGCCGATGGCACTCGGCCTCGCGTTCCTGCCCGTCGCGATCGTGATGGCGCTGTTCTCGATCCGGTTCTCGGCGCAGCTGATCGGCCGGTTCGGCCCGGGCGCGATGCTGGGTGCAGGCCAGGCTGTCGCGCTGGTCGCCCTTGCGATGATGGCCTTCGGCCCGAACCACCCCAACTACTTCATCCATCTCATGGTGCCGATGGCGCTGCTAGGTGTGGGCGGTGGGCTCTCGTTCCCCGCGCTCACGATGGTTGCGATGGCAGACGTGCTGCCGAGCGACGCAGGGCTGGCTTCGGGCCTGTTGAACACCACTGGCCAGGTGGGCGGTGCGTTCGGACTGGCGGTGCTCGCAACGGTCGCGGGCTCGCGCACGGTCGACCTGGTCAGGGCCGGCACCGATGGCATGACGGCGCTGGCGGGCGGCTACCACTTCGCGTGGCTGGTGTGCGCATGCCTGGTGGTCGTGACGATTGCCACGGCGGCTGTGCTGCTGCGACCGCAGCGGACTGCCGCGCCGCAGATGACCTTCGACGAGTGCGAGGCGGCGGCGTAGAGATGCGGAAGATCAAGGCATTCCTGCTGACGAGCCTCGACGGCTACTTCGAGGGAGAGAAGGCCTGGGAGATCGACTGGCACAACGTGGATGAGGAGTTCAACGAGCTGGCGATGAAGCAGCTCGACGCCGCCGACTACCTCGTGTTTGGCAGAGCGACGTTCCAGGGGATGGCGGGATACTGGCCCACCGACGAAGCCGTGAAGAACGATAATGAGGTCGCGTCGCGGATGAACGGCACGCCGGAGATCGTGGTCTCGCGAACGCTCGAGGACGCAGACGTGACGTGGGCCAACTCACGCCTGGTGAGGGATGCGAAAGACCTGGCCGCGCTCAAGGCGGAGTCGGGCAAGGACCTGCTGGTACTGGGAAGCTCCGTGCTGACGACCGCGTTGATGGAGCAGGGCCTGCTCGACGAGCTGGGGATCATGGTGAACCCGGTGATCCTGGGCGCCGGCAACTCGCTATCGAGCAGCGCCAAGCGCCGGATCGCCCTCAAGCTGCTGGGCACGCGCCAGTTCCGCAACGGCAACGTGCTCCTGACCTACGAACCGAGAGCCGTAAGCCTCTAGCACCCCGGCGACGCCGTGAGATGCTAGGACGGCATGAGTGAGGAGACTTACTTTTCGGTGCCCGGGGTCGCCATCGTGCGGTGGGACGAGCCCAGCGCGACCGTGGTCGTGGAGTGGGACGGCTGGGCGAACACCGCCGAGTTCGCGGCGCTCCTCGCGGCCGAGGTCAAGGCGCTCAAAGACCACGGCGGATCCAGGCTGCTGGCCGACTGCCGCCGCCAGCGCGTGCTGAACCCCGCCGACCAGGAGCGAGCCGACCGCGAGTGGACCCCCCAGGTCCTCGAGGCCGGCCTGAGACGATTCGCCGTCGTCCTGCCGCTCAGCGACATAGCGGCGAGTCATCTCCACGAACGGCTCGGCAAGGTGCCAAAGAGCGCGATGCAGATCGCCTACTTCGCCTCAGTCGAAGAAGCGAAGGAGTGGCTGGCCCGCTAGGCCGCCCTTCACCTCCCCGCTTGCCGGGGAGGTCGGCGCGTAGCGCCGGGTGGGGGTGGGCGCACATGAACTGGCGCAGTTGCAGCAGTGCGACGCAAACACATCGTCGGTTTCTAGCCGCGAAAAGCCCGGACGCTCCCCGACCTCGCGAGCAGAGCAGTTCGATGCGGCGCTTGAGGCTCACCGCAGCCGCAAGACCGGCTTAGGCTTGCGCTCGTCCCCACCCGAGCCGCTTCGCGGCTCGACCTCCCCGGCGAGCGGGGAGGTGAAGCACGGTCTTGCTCGAGACCAGCATCCCCGGCTGCAGCTCCGAGGCGGCAGCCCCAAGCTCGCCCTTCAAGCCCTCGAGCGTCGTGGTCACCGTGATGTGCGGGCGGACGCCATGCCGCTTGGGCAAGGTGCCGGCTTCCATGGCGTGGTAGGTGAGCTCGGTCAAGGCGTCGGCCCGGCGCTGCTTTGGCGTCCGAAGGTCATCGCCGCCAAGTCGCTTGGCCAGGGAGTCGACCGCCGACTTGAGCGCTGAGCCGCCTTCGGGGTCCATCACCCCGCTGAGGTGGTACATGCCGTTCATCTCGCTGATGTGGAGGAAGCGCTCGGCGTAGTTCTCCTCCGTCTCCCGGTCGAATCCGTTGGGGTCGACCACGTAGCGCGTGTGGTCGGAGAGCCGATTCAGGTCCTTGATCGAGAACTCGGCGGCGTAGCCGATCCACTGGGCCTGGTCCAGCGACTCGCCCTTCTCGCCCAGCTTGTCGCTGAGGTGGCAGATCACCGAAGCGGACTGGTAGCCGATCTCGCCCGAGCTCAACTTCACCGCCACCTCAGGCAGGGCTTCCAGCTGCTTGCCGACGCAGAGCCGGTCCGAGGCTGAACCCTGCGACATGGCGCAGGTGCTCATGACCCAGGAGACGGCGCTGCAATGTCCGGAGGCGAGGTGGTCACCCCGTTCCGAACGACGCCGCACGACCCTGGCGAACTTACCCTCCAGCCG
>VBDS01000021.1 GCA_005889085.1 Chloroflexota bacterium
TCACCGCGAGCACGCCCGCAAGCGTCCGTGCCCGCTTCACGAACTTCATCCCTCAGCCGCCCTTCTTTCGATCGACAAAACGCGCCGGGGGACGGCGGTACGCGGAAACCGTCTCAATCCTCAGCAAGCTCTAAGCAATCGATCGAGACGAGCAGTTCGGCCGGCAAGGCGGTCCGTTGACGCGCCGTTCTCAACAATCTGGCGGCAGGTTGAAGAGCGTCCAGCGAAAGAAACGATGTGAACGCCGACCTGACGGACGCGTCCAGCGCGCCGGTTGCACCTCTCCTTGCAGGTCGCGGCGCGGGCATGTTGTGGGACTAGATTTTTTAAGGGGCTGCAGAAGCGCGAGTGGCGCAAACTTGTGATCTCTTTTCCGGCCCACGGCGCGTCGAACGCCAGGAGTGCGATGGACTTCAAGCTATCGGATCAGCAAGCTGCGTTCCGCGACCTGATGCGCGACTTCGCACGCAAGAGCATCAGCCCGGTCGCGCGCGAATGGGAGCTCGCGCGCCGCTATCCGGAAGAGATCGTCGACGAGATGAGGCCGATGGGTCTGTTCGGCATGCTTGTGCCTGAGGCTTTCGGAGGCATCTCCATCGACGCGGTCTCGTACTCCATCGTCTTCGAGGAGATCTCCAGGGCCTGGATGGGCGTGGCCGGCATCCTCGGGTCGCATTCACTAGCCACCCTGATGCTCGCGCGCTTTGGGACGGCGGAGCAGCGCGCAAGGTGGCTGCCGGATCTCGCCAGTGGCAAGAAGCGGTCCGGCATCGCTCTGACTGAGCCGCAGGCAGGCAGCGACCTGCAGGGTATCGCCACCGTCGCCCGACGAGTTGGCGATCACTACGTCGTCAACGGCGCAAAGACCTGGATCACCAACGCTCGTCACGCCGATCCGCTTCCCGTGCTCGTCAAGACAGATCCCGAGGCGGAGCCCCGGCATCGCGGCATGACCGTCCTGCTGATCGAACAGGGCACCCCCGGTTTCACGATTGGGAAGGATCTCGACAAACTGGGCTACAACGGACCCGAATCGTCGGAGGTCTTCCTCAGTGATTGCCAGGTCCCGGTCGAGAACGTGCTGGGGGGTGAAGAGGGGCATGGCTTGCAGCAGGCGCTTTCGGCCCTGGAATTCGGACGGGTGAATATCGCGGGCCGGGCCGTAGGCGTCGCACAGGCAAGCCTGGATCGGTCGTTGGCATATGCGCGAGACCGCCACGCTTTCGGCCGGCCCATCGCGGAGTTCCAGGCGATCCAGCTGAAACTGGCGGACATGGCGACCGAGGTCCAGGCTGCGCGCCTGTTGACCTGGTGGGCGGCCTCTGCGCTCGACTCTGGCCGCAGGGCAGACCTCGAGACTGGCATGGCGAAGCTCTACGCGTCGGAGGTATGCATCAAAGCGTCGCTGGATGCCATGCGGATCCACGGGGGGTACGGCTACTCGACGGAATACGAGATCGAGCGGTTCTATCGAGACGCTCCGCTCATGGCGATCGGCGAAGGCACCAACGAGATCCTCCGGACGGTGATCGCTCGACAGCTTGTGCGTGGGGACCAGTTCTGATCAAACCTGCGCCGGCCGGCTCGGGTTAGTCGCTACCTGGTGTCGAGCAGGGTCGCCGCGTTTCCACCGTATACCGCAAAGCGTTCAGCGGCAGACAAACCACAGTGTTCGATATCCGCCATCGTCGCTTCAATTGCCGCCGGCGGCCCGAGCGGCATGTCCGTCCCGAACAGGACATGATGGGAACCGAAGAAGTCCACCACACACCGTACGGCATGCCTCGCACCGAACAAGGCGGTGTCAGCGTAAAAGCGTCTGAAGTACTCGAGTGGCGGCCTGGGCAGGCTGTCCTTGACCTGACGGAAGCCCGGACCCATGGCGAGCCGGGCTGAAAAGTGCGGAATCATGCCGGCGCCATGATGCGCGATCAGCTTCAGGCTCGGATGGCGCTCCATGGTGCCGGAGTAGACCAGCCGTGAGAGTGCTGCCGCAGTCTCATATGGCCATCCAATCGACCACCACAACCCGTAATTGGACTCCAGTTCGGTTGGGTAGTCGCGCCAGGTCGCGCTGCGGGTGGGATGCAGCCATATCACCCGGTCCAGCTCTTCGAGGCGGGCGAAGATGGGTTCGAATCGAGGGTGGTCGAGCGGAACGCCTTGAACGTTCGTGAAGACCTGGGCGCCGAGCGCGCCGAGATCTCCAACCGCCCGGTCGAGCTCCCGGAGCGAAGCCTCGGTGTCATTGAGAGGAAGCGCGCAGACAAACCCTATGAACCGGTCGGGATGGGTTCGAACGAGATTGGCCATCTCATCGTTGGCGAGCCGGGCGAACTCGGTGGCGGTCGCAGGCGGCCCGAGTTCCTCGATCGGCGGCACGGCGAGCACCAACACCTGCACGTAATCGTCGAACCGCTCGATCTTTCGCCACCGCGCGTCAAGGTCGGTCAGCGCATCGTCGAAATGAAAGACCCCCTCTCGGTAGTAACGAAGCTGCGGGCTTGAAACGCTTTCGAGGTGCCGCTCGACCTTCTCCAGGTAGCGCCCTGGAAGGACATGCGCGAACGCATCGATCATGCGCATAGGCGGCCCCTTCATCCTCACGCTTCGCCGAACCGAACGGGTGGCTTGGTCGGTCAGGTCATGGCCGGAACTCTGGGCAGCTCCTCGATTGCGGCGTCGATCCGCGACTGCGACAGTTCGATGTCCTCCAGCTTGCCGGCGAAGTAGGCGTCGTAAGCCGACATGTCGAAGTGGCCGTGTCCGGACAGGCCGAACAGGATCGTCCGCTTCTCACCGGCCTCTCTAGCCGCGGCCGCCTCTTCCGCCACGGCCCGCAGAGCGTGGGCTGATTCGGGAGCAGGCAGGAAGCCCTCGGTGCGCGCAAAGCGCACGGCTTCGGCGAAGCATTCGTTCTGCTTGTAAGCGCGTGCCTCGACGACCTTGTGGTCGACCAGCGCGCACAGCGACGGCGCATCGCCGTGATACCGGAGGCCGCCGGAATGAATCCGATCCGGGATGAAGCTGTGGCCGAGCGTGAACATCTTCACGACCGGGCCCATGCCAACCGCGTCGCCAAAGTCGTACGCGTACACACCGCGGGTCAGAGTCGGACATGCGGCAGGCTCGGCGGCGACAAAGCGAGTGTCGGGGTGTCGGCCCTTGAGCCGGTCGCCGATAAATGGGTAGGTCAGGCCGGCGAAGTTGGAACCGCCTCCGACGCAAGCGATCACCACATCGGGGTACTCGCCCGCCATCTCCATCTGCTTCTTGGCCTCGAGACCCATCACCGTCTGGTGGAGCAGGACGTGGTTGACCACCGACCCGAGCGAGTACTTGGCGTCGTCGTGCGTGGCGGCGTCCTCGACCGCTTCCGATATCGCGATGCCCAGGCTGCCGGGCGAATCCGGGTCTTCTTTCAAGATGCCGCGACCGGCGTTGGTCAGCTCGGTCGGGGAGGCGTACACGGTCGCTCCCCAGGTTTCCATCATCGCCCGCCGGTAGGGCTTTTGCTCGTAAGACACCTTGACCATGTACACCGTGACCTCGAGGCCGAACAGCGCGCCCGCAAACGCCAGCGCCGAGCCCCACTGACCGGCGCCGGTCTCGGTGGTCAGCCGCCTCACGCCCTCCTGGGCGTTGTAGTAGGCCTGCGCCACCGCTGTGTTCGGCTTGTGCGAACCCGCGGGAGAGACGCCTTCGTACTTGAAGTAGATGTGCGCCGGCGTGTCCAGCGCCTTCTCGAGGCGATCGGCCCGATAGACCGGGCTCGGACGCCAGATCCGGTAGATCTCGCGAACCTGGTCCGGGATCTCGATCCACGGTTCGGCCGATACCTCCTGGGCGATGATCGCCTGGGGAAAGAGCGGCGCGAGGTCGGCCGGGCCCATCGGCTTGAGCGTCGCCGGATGCAGGTACGGCGCTGGCGGCGCCGGCATGTCGGGCAGGATGTTGTACCAGCGCTCGGGGATGTCGCTCTCGTCGAGAAGGATCTTCTTGGTCACGGCTCCCAGCCTCCTGAATCCGAGCCGAAGGTGCCTCGCCGAAAAGCGTAGCGCTAGAGGGTCGGCCCTGGCCGCCAGCGACGGTGGCGCTCTTTCGCGGCGCCTCGGAGCAGCTCCAGGCGAGGCCGCGGGCCGTCGGTGCGGCCGGAGGGCGGCTTTCTGCTTCCACGCTGAAACTGCACCGGCCAGTCGACCGCAACGTCCTGGTCGGCGGCCGCATGAAGCGTCCAGGCCGGGTCGTACAGGTGAGCCCGCCCGAGCGCGCAGAGGTCGGCGCGGCCGGCCAGGATGATGCTGTTCACGTCGTCGTAGCCGCTGATCGCGCCGACCGCGATCGTCGCCAGCCCGGTCGCGTTTCGAATCCGGTCCGCAAAGGGCGTCTGGTAGCTGCGGCCAAAGCTCGGCTGCTCGTCGGCGACGGTCTGGCCGGTG
This sequence comes from Chloroflexota bacterium, assembly GCA_005889085.1. Lineage (GTDB taxonomy): Bacteria > Chloroflexota > Dormibacteria > Dormibacterales > Dormibacteraceae > 40CM-4-65-16. The sequence continues at coordinate 4,440 of VBDS01000021.1, forward strand.
GACACGTCGATCGCATCTACCCCGTGCGCCGCGAAAGCGCGCGCAACCTCGACCGAGTCTTCATGGGTGAGCCCCCCTTCATACCAGTCCACCGCTGACACGCGGACGCTCATCGGCTTGGCTGCGGGCCACTCGGCGCGCATCGCGTCGAACACCTCGAGCGGGTAGCGAAGCCGGTTCTCGAGGCTGCCGCCGTACTCATCGCGACGCACGTTGGTCAACGGCGAGATGAAGCTGGCCAGCAGGTAGCCATGTGCGCAGTGCAGCTCGAGGAGATCGAAACCGGCGCGCACCGCCATTCGAGTCGCCGCGACGAACTGGTCCTTGACGAGCTCCAGGTCGGCGCGAGTCATCTCGCGGGGAATCTGGCTGACGGGCAGGTAGGGGAGAGGCGAAGGCGCGATCAGCCCCCAGTTATCGGACTCCAGCGGCTCGTCCATGCCTTCCCACATGAGCTTGGTCGAACCCTTGCGCCCGGAATGTCCGAGCTGGATTCCGATCTTCGTGGGGCTGTTCCCGTGCACGAAGTCGACCAGCCGCGTGAACGCAGCCTCGTGCTCGGGCCTGTACATGCCGGCGCAGCCCGGTGTGATGCGACCTTCGCGCGACACGCAAACCATCTCTGTCATGACCAGCGCCGCGCCGCCCAGCGCCTTGCTGCCCAGGTGCACGAGGTGGAAGTCGCCGATGAGCCCGTCGACTGCGGCGTACATGTCCATCGGCGAGACGATCACGCGGTTGGCCAGCTCGAGGTCGCGCAGCTGGAACGGAGCGAACATCGGCGGCACCGCCGGCCCGCCTTTGTTGAACCAGCGGTCGACCTCGGCCACGAACTCAGGATCGCGCGTCTTGAGATTCCAATAGGTCACGCGCCGGCTTCGAGTGAGCAGGTTGAAGGCGAGCTGGAGCGGTTCCTGGCGCGTGTACTGCGAGATGTTTTCGAACCACTCGAGGCTTGCCTGCGCGGCTCGCTGCGCGCTCTCGACCACCGGCCGTCGCTCGGCCTCGTAAGCGACCAGGGCCGCATCGACGCTCGGGTTCTCGTGCAGGCACGCCGCCAGCGCAAGCGCGTCCTCCATCGCGAGCTTGGTTCCTGAACCGATCGAAAAATGCGCTGTGTGGGCGGCGTCTCCGATCAAGAGCAGGTTGCCCTGCCGCCAGGATCGAGTGCGCAACGTGGCAAAGCGGATCCACCGGCTGTTGTTACCGAGCAGGGACTCTCCATGCAGCGCGTCTGCGAACACCTCGGCGCAGAACGCCATCCCCGCCTCGTCGCTCTCACCTGGATTCCAGGAGCGGGTCGATGCGTCGGTCTGACCGCTGCGCGTCCAGCTGCCCTCCTCGAGCTCGACGATGAACGTGCTCATCTTGTCGCTGTACGGATACGCGTGGGCCTGCACGGTTCCGATGTCCGTTTCCGCGATGAAGAACTTGAACGCCTCGAAGACCAGGGGCGTGCCCAGCCACATGTAGCGTGCGTGCCGCACGTCGAGCGACGGCTCGAACACCTCGGCGCACGCGTTTCGGGTCAAGCTGTTGACGCCGTCGGCCGCGACGACGAGGTCACATGTGGTGCGCAGCCGCTCCAGTGGCGGAGCCGGTTGGCGGTAGTGGATGGTCACGCCCGCCTCTTCGCATCTCTCGCGCAGGATTGCGAGCAGCCTCTGCCGGCTGATTGCCGCAAACGCGTGCCCTCCCGAGGTGAGGACCTGGCCGCGGTAGTGAATGTCGATGTCGTCCCAGATCGCAAAGTCTTTGGAGAGCCGCTCGTAGAAAGCCGCGTCCGCGTTTTCGATTCCTCCGAGCGTCTCGTCTGAAAACACGACCCCGAACCCGAACGTGTCGTCTGCTGCATTCCTTTCCCAGACCTCGATCCTGTGGCTCGGGTTCAGAAGCTTGACCAGCGTCGCCAGGTAGAGCCCTGCCGGCCCCCCGCCGATGATCGCGATGTCCAGCGGACGCCTCGCGGCCGTCAGCTCCCCTCACGCAGCCGGAAGCGCTGCAATTTGCCAGTCGCCGTGCGCGGCAGCTCACTGGCGAACTCGATCGCGCGCGGATATTTGTACGGAGCGATCTGGCTTTTGACGAAATCCTGCAGCGTCTTCGCCGGCTCCGGGCCGAGCTCTGCGCCTTCCCGGAGCACCACCACCGCCTTGACGATCATGCCGCGCTCCTCGTCCGGCGCGCCGACGACCGCAGCCTCGGCGACGGCGGGATGCCGAAGGAGCGCTTCCTCGACCTCCGGACCGGCGATGTTGTATCCGGCGCTGATGATCATGTCGTCGGCGCGGGCCTGGTAGTGGAAGTAGCCATCGCCATCGCGTACGTAGACGTCGCCCGTGATGTTCCAGCCGTCTTGAACGTACGTCCCCTGGCGGTCGCCGCGAAGGTAGCGGCACCCCGTTGGCCCCTTGACGGCAAGCCGTCCGAGCTCTCCATCGTGCACAGGCCTTCCGTCCGCATCCTGGACCTCGGCCACGTAACCCGGCACGGCGCGCCCGGTGCTGCCCGGTCGGATGTCATCGCCGGCCGCGGAGATGAAGATGTGAAGCATCTCGGTTGAGCCGATGCCGTCGATGATGCGAATTCCGCACGCGTCGTGGACCGCCTCCCAGGTCGCCTGCGGCAGCGTCTCGCCGGCGGACACGCACGCGCGCAGCGAGGTCAGTCGGGCCGCGCCAAGGTCAGGCACCATCGCCCGATACGCGGTGGGGGCTGTCGCGAGCACGGTGATGCCGTGGCGTTCGATCGCCTCCAGCAGGCGCGGCGGTGCAGGCTGCTCTAGCAGGTACACGGCGGCGCCGGCCCGCAACGGAAAGACGAGGCTCTGGCCAAGCCCGAATGTGAAGGCAAGGGGCGGGCTCGCAGCGAACAGATCCTGCTGAGTCGGCTGGAGCACGTGGCGCGAGAACGTGTCTGCGATTGCGAGCACGTCCCGGTGAAAGTGCATGGTCGCTTTGGGTTTCCCTGTGGTGCCCGAGGTGAAGGCGAGCATGCACACGTCGTCGGCGGCGGTCGCGACGTTTTTGAAGTTCGAGTGCTTGGTCGCAGCAACGGTGGTCAGGTCGTCCTCGTCGGAGCCCCCATAAGCAAAGATCTGAAAACCGTCGGGGGCCGCGGCGGACAGGTCTTCCATGAATCGGTGGTCGCAGATCGCCATGGTCACGTTGGCGATATCGACCATCGTCTCGAGCTCACCCGACCTCAGCAACGGCATCGTGGTCACCGCGACTCCACCCGCCTTGATGACGCCGAACCAGCTCGCGACCAGCCAGGGGTTGTTGGGGCCGCGGAGGAGCACGCGGTTGCCGGGCACCAGTCCCATCTCGTCGACGAGCGCCCGAGCCACCTGGTTCGACCTTGCGAGCAGGTCGCTGTACGTCCAGGTCTCGCTGTCGGTGACGATGCATCGCCTGTCTCCGTTGCCGGCCTGGACGTGGCGGTCGAGCAGCTCCGCGGCGCAGTTCAGCACCGGTGTGTACTGCAGCTCGGGGAGGCTGAACAGGAACTCAGGCCACTGCCGTCGGGGAGGAAGGTTCTCCCGAGTGAAGGTGTCGACATGAGCCGATGGTGCTATCTGCGTCGATGTCACTATGCGCCCTGCGCGCGCCCGGCGTGCCCTGCCTCGACATACTACCCACATGGAGCCGGCCGGCCCGCCCCGGAACATCAACCCGGAACAGCTCGCCCCGGCGCGTGGTTTCTCGCACGCCACCGCGGCCGGCGACACGGTATGGATTGGCGGTCAGGTCGGGTCGGACGCCACCGGCAAGATCGTCGAACCTGGCGACATGGTGGCCCAATACGCCCGCGCAATTCTCAATGTGGCAATCGCCTTGCAAGCGGCCGGCTGCGCGCCCGAGGACACCGTGAAGCTCACGTACTACGTGACCGATATGAAGGCTTACCGAGACAATCGACGCGCACTCGGGGCTGCGTATCGCGAGTTTTTCCGCAGCGATTACCCCGCGTCAACGCTGATTGAGGTCCGTTCCCTCGTCGACCCCGCCGCATTGATTGAGATCGACGCGGTGGCTGTGCGACCGAAGTGAAGCGGTGGGACCACTTCGATTACGAAGAGCGACAGGGGGTCGCCACCGTTACGTTCTCGCGTCCAGAGCGGCTCAACTCCCTGACCTTTGACGTTTACGCCGATATCCGTGACCTGACCGATTCGCTGCGCAAGCGCGAGGACGTCCGCGTGCTCGTCATCCGCGGCCAGGGTCGCGGTTTCTGTTCGGGCGGGGATGTCGACGAGATCATCTCCGAGCTGCTCAAGATGGGGACAAGAGACGTCTTCGAATTCGCCAGGACGACCGGCGCCTGTGTGCGCAATCTGCGCGAAATGCCTCAGCCGGTGATCGCAGCGGTCAACGGCATCGCCGCCGGCGCCGGTGCTGTCCTGGCGGCCGCGGCCGACATCCGCGTGCTGGCGGAATCGGCGAGCTTTCGGTTTCTGTTCACGAGCGTCGGGCTCTCGGGCGGAGACATGGGGATCTGCTGGCTGCTCCCGCGGATCGTTGGCCTGGGCCGGGCTACCGAGGCCCTGTTGCTTGGAGGCAAGATCACGAGCCAGCAGGCTCTCGCGTGGGGCCTTGCCTCGACGGTGGTCTCGGACGATCAGCTGGACGCGGCCGTAGGGAAACACGTCAGCCGGCTGAAGGAGCTTGCTCCCTGGGGCCTGGCCATGACGAAGGAAATGCTCAACCGGGCGGCGTCAACCGACTACTCCAGTGCCATCGAGATGGAGGCGTTCACCCAGACGTTGCTCATGACCGCCGAGGACTTCCGCGAGTTCCACGCAGGCTTCACCGGGAAGCGCAGGCCCGAATATCGCGGCAGCTGAGATCGCCATGAGCATCGACACACGCTCGGGAGAGCACGTCGTCGGTTACGGAAAGGCCGAGTTCCTCGCGGCCGAGCCCGGCGAGGCGCTCAACGTGATGGCTGCGCCCAAGAAGACGCTGGGTCCGCAGGGGATCATGAATCCCGGCAAGATGACAGAGGTGGCGCTCGAGCTGGCGCGCAAACGAGCGGCGCTGGGCACGCCCTAAGCCTGCTTCTCGACCGACTCCTTGAGCCCGTTGAGAACAGGTCCCCAGTTGTCGTTGGCCATCTTGTCGGCCTCCTCCTGGGTGGGGTTGTTGTCCTGAGTGAGCGTCAGGGTCGTCTTGCCATCTTCGCCGGCCAGCTCATATGTGACCGTGTGGTAGTTGTCGGGCTTGTCCTCGCTGCCGCCCATCGGGCTCCAGTGCGTATACCTCAGGAGCCTTTCGGGCTCAACGGCCAGGACGGTGCCTTTGTCCTCATATGACTGGCCCTTCCACTCACCCTTCCACGAGATCGGGCTGCCCTCCTTCCAGTCCGTCGACATTTCGGTTCCGTGCAGGTACTGCTTGACCTGCGCGGGGTTGGTCAGAGCATTCCACACCTCCCGCTGCGTTGCGTGGATCGTCACTGTCTTGACGGCCTCGAATCCTCTGGACATATTGCTTCTCCCTGGCCGGCGATCTGGTTCCAGTCCGCAGAGCCAACTGCGACGCACTCCGACGCGCGGCGGCCTAGACCTGCTACAGGCCGCAATCACTATAGAAACGAAGCTCGAGCCGGAAGTTCCCGAGGACCACAAAGGCCGACCGCCTATTTAGGTAATGCGCCGCGCTGACCGCGTTTTCTCTGTAAGCGAATTGCCTGAGTAGCGCGCGGCGGGGGCCTCTTCCGAAGTAATGCGGGAAGCGCCGTGATGTCGAGGAGGGGCGGCGAGGCATTCGCTCATTTCCCAATGGAGGTGGGCACTATGGACTCATTCGTCGATTTCGTACCGAGTCGGACAACACTCATACGCCGGCTCATCATCAACGCGTCGGTACTGCTCGCAGCAGGCTTTCTGATCCTTTCGCGTACATCGCCCGCGCTGGCTGCGGACAACGGGCACGGCCAGGGCAAGGCACATGACCACACCAGTGCTTCCGCGGTTGCGAACCGCCATGACACCGCCAAGGCGTCAAACCAGGAGCACATAGGCGGAGGCGCGGGAGGTGAGGGCGGCAAGGGGCCAAACGGTAAGGGCGCGGCAAAGGGTGGCTCTTCGGCGTCAGCCGGCGCACATGTGGGCGCGACGACCGGAAACAGCGACCACAAGAGTGCCGGCCACGGCCATCAGGAGAAAGCGATGGCCAGCACCGGCACCGTCGGAGCCTCGACCGGTGACTCTGCCGCCGCCATGGCGAGCACCGGCAGCGTCGGGTCGTCTACTGGCAGCGGCAATGCATCGACCGGCAGCGTCAGCGGGTCGACAGGCAGCGCTAATGCATCGACCGGCAGCGGCAACGCATCGACCGGCAGCGGCAACGCATCGACCGGCAGCGGCAATGCATCGACCGGCATGGTCAGCGGCTCGACCGGCAGCGGCAACGCATCGACCAGCAGCGTCACTGGGTCGGCCGGCAGCGTCAGCGGCTCGACCG
>VBDS01000022.1 GCA_005889085.1 Chloroflexota bacterium
GCGGGTCGACCGGCGGTCAGGTTGTCGGTCAAACCGGCGGTCAAGCAGGCGCTCAAGCAGGCGGGCAAACCACCGGCCAGACCGGTCAAACCGCCTCGGGCGGCGCAACGTCAGGCAGCGGCGTCTCGGGCGCGACGACCACGTCAGGCAGCGCCGGCGCGTCGGGCGCAGTGTCTGGCGCGACCGCAACATCGGGCGGGACGGCGCTAGCCAACACCGGCCTTCCAGTCGCAGGTGGAGTTTTGGGCGGCGTCCTCTTCCTTCTCGGGGCAATCGGCATCAGGTCGAAGCCTCGGCGTTAGTCCGAAGAGCAGGAAGCGGGCTCGCAAGCGCGGGCCCGCTTTTTTTCCGCTCACCGACGCGTAGCGCAGGCTTTGAGTCGAGCGCGCGTTGACACTCTTGCCGAACGTTTGTTAGTGTGACGCGGGTCTTCAGGGTCTGCGGGCGCGCAAGAAGGAGACCAGGGGTAGGTACACGGTGCGCATCAATCGCTACATGACCCATGGCGTGGTGCTCGCGATAGCGTTCGCCATGTCTGGCTACACCGCC
>VBDS01000023.1 GCA_005889085.1 Chloroflexota bacterium
CGCCGACTCCCCGTTGATGTTGACGAGCACCGGGAAATCCCACTCCTTCCACTGCGGGGCGTAGTCGCGAACGAGCGCTTCTGCCCCGGGCCCCTGCAGGCCGATCGCGTTGAGCATCCCGCTCGGCGTCTCCACGATGCGCGGCGGGGCCGTGCCTGCGCGGGCGCGCAGGAAGATGCCCTTGGAGACCATGGCGCCGAGGGCGCGGCGCTCGAGAAGCGGCACCTCGGTCCCGTAGCCGAACGTCCCCGAGGCGGCGAGCACAGGTCCGCGCAGCTTCAGGCCGCCGACCTCGACCGACATGTCGGGCATCACGCCGTCACCGCGTAAGGGAGGTGCGATGGGAGAGCCGGCCAGTCGATGTCGGCCGCTCGGTAGACAGGCCCCTCGGTGCAAGCCCGGTCGTAGCCGCCCCGCCCTAGCGGCACGGCGCAGCCGAGGCAAACCCCGGTCCCGCATCCCATGTAGGTCTCGACCGCGACCTGGGCGTCCGGCCAACGCTCCGCGACCGCGGCCAGCATCCGGTTCGGCCCGCACGCCAGCACCACGTCGGCGTCGGGCGCGGCGGCGACGGCGGTGCCCGCAGTCCCCTGCGAGCCGTCGTCGGTGGCCCACACGACCCTTTCCCCGTCAGACTCCGCGCACAGCTCAGCCGCTGTGCGCGCACCGTGGACCCAGGTCACCTGCAGCCCCGCCGCCTTCGCATCCCTGGCGGCTAGTGGCATCGGGGCGACGCCGAGGCCGCCGCTGATCAGGACGACGCTCCGCGCTCCGGTGGTCAGGTCGAAGCCGCGACCGAGCGGCCCCAGGCAGCTGACGCGGTCGCCGATCTCCATCGCGAGCAGCCGCGCGGTCCCGCCGCCGACGGCCTTGAGGACGACCTCGATGTGCTCGCTGTCCGAGCGGTAGACGGAAAACGGCCGCCGCAGCAGGGGTCCGGGATCCCATCCGAGATTGACGAACTGGCCGGCCCGCACGATGGCGGCGACCTCTGGGGCTCGCATTCCGATCACGAACATGCCCCGCGCGACCTGGCGCTTGCCGGTTATCGGCGCGTCAAGCAGGAACACTGTCGCGCCACTCGTCGATGGTTCGCACCTCGATCTCGTCGGGCGTGGCGACCGCGGACTCGAGGAGCGCGGTCGCCGTGTCGAGCGAGGTGAGACATGGAATGCGGCGCTCGACGGCGGCACGGCGGATCTCGAAACCATCTTTGAAGATTGGGCGGCCGTCGCCAGGGTCTTCGTAGATGTTGGACATGGTGTTGATGACCAGCTGCACCTCACCGCGCACGATCACGTCGACGACGGTCGGACCCTCTTCGCCGATCTTCGCCACGACACGCGGGGAGAAACCTGCCGCGCGCAACGCCTTTGCCGTGCCATCGGTCGCCACGACGCTGCAGCCGAGCTGAATGAGGCGGGAGACGATCGGAAAAAGCTCTGGTTTGTCTGCGTCGGCGATGGTGAGCAAAACCGAGCTGCCTCGTTCGAGGTGCACGCCGGAGGCGGCGAATGCCTTGCGCAGAGCTTCGTTGAGCGTGCGCGCGATACCTATGGCCTCACCCGTCGACTTCATCTCCGGTCCAAGGTAGGAATCGACGGCGGGCAGCTTGTTCATCGAGAACACCGGCGCCTTGACCGCGACGAGGTCGCGCGCGGGCACGAGACCCGTCGTCCACCCGAGGTCGGCCAGCTTCTGGCCAAGCATCACGTTGGTCGCGAGCTTGACCATCGGCACGCCGGTGACCTTCGACAGGAATGGCACGGTCCGGGAGGCACGCGGGTTGACTTCGAGCACGTAGACGTGGCCGCGGTGCACGACGTACTGGACGTTGACGAGACCGCGCAGCCTGAGGTGGCGCGCGATGCGCACCGTGTAGTCGACGATGTGGTCGAGCTCCGCGCGCTCGAGGCTCTGTGCAGGGTAGACCGCATATGAGTCGCCGGAGTGGACGCCAGCGCGCTCGACATGCTGCATGACGCCTGGGATGACCACGGTGTCGCCGTCGGAGATCGCGTCGACCTCGACCTCGATTCCCTGGAGGTACTTGTCGACCAGGACCTGACCGCGCGGCATCGCACCTATCGCCCAGATCATGTAGCGCCGCAGTTCCTCGCGGTTGCGGACGATCTCCATCGCGCGACCGCCCAGCACGTAGGACGGGCGTACGAGCACCGGGTAGCCGGCTCGCGCGGCAATCGCCTCGGCCTCTTCGACGGTGGTCGTGGTGCCACCCATGGGCTGCGGGATGCCGATCGCGTCGAGCGAGCTCGCGAACGCACGGCGATCTTCGGCGAGGTCGATCGCCTCGACGCTCGAGCCCATGATCGCGACACCGCTTTGGTCGAGGGGATCGGCCAGATTGATCGCGGTCTGCCCACCAAGCTGGACGAGAGCGCCGCTGACGCCCTCAGTGCGCGCCACGTGCAGCGCGCCATCAAGATCGAGCGGCTCGAAGTACAGGCGGTCCGAGGTGTCGAAGTCGGTCGAGACCGTCTCGGGGTTGGAGTTCACCATGACGGCACGCACGCCCGCCTCGCGCAGCGCCCAAGCCGCGTGGACGGAGCAGTAGTCGAACTCGATACCCTGACCGATCCGGATCGGGCCAGAGCCTATGACCATCGCCGTTCTAGTTCCGCCAGCCCCTCCGGCGCTCCGCGCCACCTCCCCATGAATGGGGAGGACACCTTCTGAATTGCTTTCTGATTCTTCTTCCCAGCAGGAGTAGTAGTAGGGCGTGGCCGCTTCGAACTCTCCCGCGCACGTGTCGACGAGCTTGTAGGTCGGCAGCGCGCGCTCGACCTCGTCGCCGCGCAGCGCGGCGATCATCGCGTCGGAGAAACCGGCGCGCCGGAGCTCGCGCACGTCACCTTCGACTTCGAGTCGCGTGATGTTCGCAAGGCGGTCGATGAACCAGCGGTCGATTCCGCTGCGCTCGGCAAGCGAGCTCGCGTCGGCTCCATTGCGAAGCGCGTTCAGCAGCGCGAACAGGCGGCGGTCGTTGGGCTGGTCGATCGTCTCCGGACCGAGCTCCCATATCGCAGGCGGCTTCTGCTCGAGCGAACGCATCGCTTTCGTGAGAGCCGCCTCGAATGTTCGTTCGAGCGCCATGACCTCCCCCGTCGATGCCATCTGGGTTCCCAGCCGGCGGTCGCCCGCCGGGAACTTGTCGAACGGCCAGCGAGGGATCTTCACGACGCAGTAGTCGATCGCCGGCTCGAACGCGGCAAATGTGCGGCCGGTGATCTCGTTGCGAATCTCTTCCAGCCGGCGCCCGACAGCGACTTTGGCCGCGACGCGTGCGATCGGGTAGCCGGTCGCTTTCGAGGCGAGCGCCGAGGAGCGGCTCACCCGTGGGTTGACCTCGATCACGTAGTACTGCGAGCTCTTCGGGTCTAGCGCGAACTGCACGTTGCATCCGCCTTCGATGCCGAGCGCGCGAATGATCCGGATCGCGGACGAGCGCAGCATCTGGTGGTCGCGGTCGGACAGCGTCTGCGCGGGCGCGACCACGATCGAGTCGCCCGTGTGCACGCCCATCGGATCCAGGTTCTCCATGTTGCAGACCGTGATGCACGTGTCCGCGCCGTCGCGCATGACCTCGTACTCGATCTCCTTCCAGCCCCACAGCGACCGCTCGATCAGGACCTGGTGGATGGGCGACGCAGCGAGACCGCGCGCGGCCACCAGCTCGAGGCTCACTGCGGTCGTGACGAAACCGCCGCCCGTTCCGCCGAGCGTGTACGCGGGGCGGATGACCAGCGGGAGCCCTGCCTGCGACGCGAAGTCCCTGACCTCTTCCATCGACTCGCACACGCGTGAGACAGGAACGGGCTCGCCGATGTCCTCGAGCATCTGCTTGAATGCCTGGCGGTCCTCGGCCTTGCGAATCGTCTCGATCGTTGCGCCAAGCAGCCGGACGTGGTGGCGCTCGAGCACGCCGGCGTTGGCGAGGTCGGTGGCCAGGTTGAGTCCCGTCTGTCCACCCAGCGTGGGCAGCAGGGCGTCGGGCTGCTCGCGCGCGATGATCCGCTCGACAGACTCGACCGTCAACGGTTCGAGGTACACGCGGTCGGCGACCTCTTCGTCGGTCATGATCGTCGCCGGGTTGGAGTTGACCAGCACGATCTCGATCCCTTCCTCACGCAGCGCCTTGCACGCCTGCGTACCCGCGTAGTCGAACTCTGCGGCCTGGCCGATGACGATGGGACCCGAGCCCAGGATCAGGACCTTGCGCGGCCGCGGCTTCTCCGTCATCCCGGCCACCGTTCTTACGACGGGCGCGCGGCTGCGGACCATGTCAATGAAGCGGTCATAGAGGTGCTGGTTGTCCTGCGGGCCAGGGCAGCCTTCGGGGTGGTACTGGACGCTGAACACGGGCAGTCTCTTGTGGCCGAGGCCCTCTACAGAGCCGTCGTTGAGATTGCGCTGCGAGACATAGAAGTCGCCCGCCGGAATCGAGTCCCCATCGACCTGGAATTCGTGGTTCTGGCTGGTGATGTGTACCCGGCCGGTGTCGAGGTCCTTGACGGGGTGGTTGGCGCCGTGGTGGCCATAAGGGAGGCGCGAGGTGGTCGCCCCAGCCGCCCGACCGAGGATCTGATGCCCGAGGCAGATGCCAAACAGCGGGATTCGGCCGAGGGCATGCCGCGCCAGCTCGACAGGTCCGTCCAGAACGGCCGGATCCCCTGGGCCGTTGGCGAGAACCAGCCCGTCGGCGCCAAGTGCCTCCACGTCCGCCCACGAGGCCGCATGCGGCAGCACGACGACTCGACAGCCTCGCTCGCGCAGCGAGCGAAGGATGTTCGCCTTGACGCCGTAGTCGACGACTGCTACGAGCAGGCCCTCGCCATCGCTCCGCCGCCGAGTCTTGAGCTCGGGAGGCAACGGGTCCAGCCACTCCTCCTTGTGGGTGCGTGAGGCCTGCGCGACCAGGTCTTGCTCCGCAAGCGGGGTCACGCGCCGCGCCGCCGCGATCAGCTCGGCGATCCGCGCCTCTGACGGGGCGACGGGCTCATGGACGAGCACCGCGCGCTGAGCACCGTGCATCCGGATGTGGCGCGTGAGCGCTCGAGTGTCGATCTCACTGATCCCGGGCACGTTCCACTTCCGCAGGTACTCGTCGAGCGACGCTTCGCTCGAGTGGTGGCTCGGTACCGGACACGCCCAGCGCACCGCCAGCGCGCGGGCCCACGGCCGCGCGGACTCGGCGTCCGCGTCACGCACCCCATAGTTGCCCTGCAGCGGATAGGTCATGCACACCATCTGGCCTGCATACGACGGATCCGTAAGGACCTCCTGGTAGCCGGTCATCGCGGTGTTGAAGACGACCTCTCCCTCACCGACGACATCTGCGCCGAGCGGCGCGCCGATGAAGGCGCGACCGTCCTCGAGCACGAGCGCGGCGTGAGCCCTTTTAACCGGCAACGATGACCGCCTGGTCGATTCCGTCCTGCTCATCAATCAGGACTTCGATCCGTTCCGAGTCCGATGTCGGCACGTTTTTGCCCACGTAGTCGGGCCGGATCGGCAGCTCGCGGTGCCCCCGGTCGACCAGGACAGCGAGCTGGATCGCACGAGGCCTTCCGAAATCCATCAAGGCATCCATCGCCGCGCGCGCGGTCCGACCGCGATGGATCACATCGTCGACCAGCACGACGACCTTGCCGCCGATATCGGGCAGCTCACTCGACGGGTGGTGGCCATCGGGAGGCCGCAGGTGGCGGTCGTCGCGATGCAGCGTGACGTCGAGCCGGCCGAACGGGACGGGGCGCTTCTCGAGCTTGGCGAGAATCGTCGCCAGGCGCTGCGCGAGCACGTCGCCTTTGCTGACGATGCCGACCAGCACGACGTCTTCGATCCCGCGGTTCCTCTCTACGATCTCGTGGGCGACGCGCGACAGAGAGCGCCGGATCTGGTCGGCGTCCATCACGGTGGCCTTGAGGCGACCCTCAGTGACGCTCACGAGAGGAGCCGATCTAGGAGAGCCATGCGGATGTGGAGCCCATTTCGGGCCTGCCGGAAGTAAGCTGCCCGCGGATCGGCGTCGACCTCCGGCGAGATCTCATCGACGCGAGGCAGCGGGTGCATCAGGATGGCGTACTTGCGCATCTGCGCAAGCGCCTTGTTGTCAATGCGGTAGATGCCCTTGACGGCCTTGTACGCCTCATGGTCCGTGAAGCGCTCCTTCTGGATTCGGGTCTGGTACACGACGTCGACGTCGGGCAGGACCGAATCGAGGTCCTCTGTCTCGACCCAGGGCACGTTGTGCTCGTCGAGGTGAGCTTTCAGGTCGTCGCGCATCGCCACCTGAGGCGGCGCGACGAACCACAGCTTGATGTCCTTGAACTTGCTGAGCAGGTACGCGAGCGAGCGCACGGTGCGGCCGTTGGCGAGGTCGCCGACCATGGCGACCCGCACACCGTCGATGCGGCCGAGCTCGGCGCGAATCGTGTAGAGGTCGAGCAGGGCCTGGGTCGGATGCTGTCCCGTGCCGTCGCCCGCATTGATGATCGGCACGTCACTGACTGACGCCGCGCGCTTCGCGGCGCCTTCTTCGTTGTGGCGCAGGACGATCACGTCCGCATACCCGCTGACGATGCGGATCGTGTCTTCCAGCGTCTCGCCCTTGGCCGCCGACGAAAACTCTCGGGCGTTGTCCGTGCCCATCGTCGAGCCGCCGAGCCGAAGCATCGCCGCCTCGAATGAGAGCCGAGTCCGGGTGGATGGCTCATAGAAGAGCGCGGCCATGACCTGGCCGGCGAGCCGGCCGATGAAGTGGTGTGGCTCGCGCTTGATCTCATCCGAGCGAGCGAAGAGCTCTTCAAGGAGGGAGCGAGAGAACTGCTGACTCTCGATTACATGCCGCAGTCTTGACGTGACGGCCACGAAAAAACCTCCTTCCCGGTCTCTCAGGACCGGACTTAAAGGATCCCGAAGCTCCGGAGAGTTTAACTTAGTCAGGCGATGAACAAGCGACCCGGCCACGTCGAGGTCACGACCGAAGTGGGCTATTGCTCCTTCTGCAACCGCACGCGGAACCTGAGGCGCGAGGAGCACCATCTCGGCACGCTGGTGCGCACGATCGTGACCTGCGAGACCTGCCACCGCACGCTCTCGAGCTCGATCGGCGTGGCGCAGGCCGAGCCTGCGGCGGCTGAAAAACCGGCTGAGGTTGCGGCTGTGGCCGGCAAAGCTCCTGCCGAGGCGGCGGTCAAACCCAAGCGAGCTCCGGCCAAGCGCGCTCCCGCCAAGAAGGCTGCGAAACCTGCCGCCAAAACCGCCAAGCCCGCCAAGCCGACGTCGACCGCGACGAGGAAAGTCACCAAGAAAAAGTGACCGAATCGGCGGTCAAGGTCGATCGCCTGGAGAAGACGCTGGGGTCGAACAGGGTGCTGCGCGGCATCTCCTTCGAGGCCCGATCTGGCGAGATCTTCGGCCTGCTCGGGCCGAACGGCGCGGGCAAGACCACGACCCTGCGCGTGATCTGCACGCTGCTCGCACCGGATGCGGGATCGGTCGAGGTCCTCGGCTTCGACACCCGCCTTGCGCCTAGAGAGGTACGGCGCCGAGTCGGCGTCGTCACCGCCGAGATCGGTGTCTATCCGCGACTGACTGCTCGGGAGAACATCGCGTATTTCGCGGAGCTGAGCGGCGGGGTTGATGGCGAGATCAATGGAAGAGTCGACGCCGTGCTCGACCGGCTCGACATGCGCGACTTCGCAAATCAGCGAGCTGAGAGCCTGTCCTCGGGCCAGAAGCAGAAGGTCGCGATTGCGCGCGCCATCGTGCACGACCCGCCGGTGCTGATGTTCGACGAGCCGACCTCCAACCTGGACGTGCTGGCGTCACGTGAGATCCGCGAGTTCATGGTCGAGGCGAAGGGCCGAGGCAAGTGCGTCATCTTTTCGACGCACGTGCTGCACGACGCCGAGCGCCTGTGCGACCGCGTGACGATCATCCACCAGGGTCGCGTCGTGGCGAGCGGCCCGACGTCCGAGGTCCGAGGGGGATATCAAGACCTTGAAGATTCGTTCCTCTCCCTGGTGGAGGCCGCGCGATGAACTCGGTGGGGATCGTCTTCATGAAAGAGATCCGCGAGATCCTCCGCGATCGGCGCACGCTGATGGCGATCGGGCTTGCCGCGCTCGCCACGCCGGTCGTCCTGTTCGTCATCTCGCAGGTCTCGACCAAGACCGCCTCGCAGACCTATACCGTCGGCTACACCGGCGACATCCCCTCCGGGCTGGAGATCCTGTTCAGCTCCACAGGTCTGAAGCTCGAGCGAATTGAGGACCCGGCGACGGCCGCCAAGCAGCAGGTCGACATCGGCATCGCCTTCACCTCGTCTGGAATCGATGAGTATTACGACCCCACGCGACAGAGCGCCCAGATCGCCGACGTGAGGCTGCAGACGATACTCAGCCGGTACGACGCAGCGAGGATCGCCGCCACGCTGCAGCAAAAAGGCGTGGACCCGTCGGTGCTCGACCCTCTGCCAGTCACAGTGCATCCGCTCAGCTCACCAACCAAAGCCGCGGGCAACTCGTTTTTGAGCTTCTTCTTGCCCTACATCCTGATCACGATGAGCCTGACCGGCGGGCTGTCGGCGGCTCTCGACACATCGGCCGGAGAGCGGGAGCGGAAGACGCTGGAGAGCCTCCTCCTGACGCCGGCGCCGCGCAGCCACGTGCTGATCGGCAAGATCCTGGCCGTGACCGCGATCAGCCTCACGGCCGCGCTGGCCGCCATCGTCTCGATGCTGATCGCGCTGAGCCAGATCTCGTTTGGCGGCGCGCAGAACGGAGCCTTCAACGTCGCGCTCTCCCCGCTTGCAGCGGTGGTGATGGTTTGGCTCGCCGTGCTGCTGGCCGCGTCCTTCAGCTGCCTGACCATCGCGCTCGGCACGCTTGCCCGCAACTTCCGCCAGGGCCAGGCATACGCCACGCCGCTCTACTTCATCACGATCTTTCCGGCTTCGATCGTCCTGTTCATCCCGGACTTCAACCCGAACGTCGCCTACTACCTGATCCCGATCCTCAATGCGGTGCTGGTGCTGCGAGACGCGATCACCCACGACACCGTCGCCTGGAGCGCGCTCGCGGTGACTTCGGCCAGCCTGGTCCTGACCGGCGCCCTGTGCTTCTATGCGGCGCTTCGGCTCTTCACGCGGGAGGCGCTTTTGGTCCGCTCGTAACCCGCCCGTGGTGGCAGACTGTTATTGAGGGATGGGACGCCAAACCGAGTTGAGGGACCTCCGCAGCCTCGAGCGCCGGAGCATGTATTCGATCTTTCACCCGCTCGACGTGAACGAGCGATTGCCGCGCGAGCTCGTCCTCGAAGGCCGGCGTCACCGCCTGTTCGGCATCCGCCAGCTGGAGCTGGCCGGGTACCTCTACCTCCCATCTCTGGTCCTCGTGGTCGTGGTCATCGCCTCGTTCGGCGTCAACCCGTTGATCGCTTTCGGAGTGGCCGGGTTGCTCCTGGTGGGCTTTTACATCTATTCGCTCGCCGCGAAGTATCGCTAACCCTCCGACAGCCACTCAGCTGTCTCGACGTTTCGCTGTAGCTGGTCGGTGCCGATCGACCAGGCCACGGTCTGGGCGAGACACCAAAGGCGAGCCCTTTCGCGGTCGAGCCCAAGCGTCGCGGTGAGGTAATCGAGCCGCCGTATGACGTTCCGGCGGCCGTGTCCAAGCTCAGAGGACCGGATGATCGGCGCGAGCCCGAACTCCCGCTCGCCGACAAGCGGCTTGGGGTCGATCGCCAGCCACGGTTCGCGCTGCGCCGCGAGGATGTTGGCGGCGTGCAGGTCCTGGTGGAGGAGCACCTGCTCGCCCTGTGTCGGAGGCAGCGAATCGAGCGCGTCCAGAGTCGCGTCGAGCAACCGCCGTGAAAACGGCCGGCCGGCCTCGTCCCAGCGGGTCCGGATGCCGTCAGCCCATGTCGCCGCCTCTTCGGCCAGGGACCGGAACGGTGCGATTGCCGGCTTCCACAACCGCGGGAGCAGACCCTCCAGCACGTCCATCGCCACGTCAGCTCCGGCGCTGGAGAGTGGCGTGCCGGGCACACAGCGCTCCAGAAGAAGCGCACCTCGGGTCGGCAGCTCGTCGAGCAACCGGATCGCCCCGTCGCCGTCCCAAAGTCTGAGGGCGTCGGCCTCGTGCTCGGTTTCGCGGTCGATGAAGACAACCTTGAGCACAACATCACTCCCGTCCTCCCGGTGGGCCGGGACCGCCAGCGAGGTGAAGGCGTAGGGATAGGGCGCGCTCAAGCGCAGTCGCCAGTAGGCGCCGCATTCGACCACCGTTTGGGGCAGGGCCGCAAGCCACGCGCGCCCCGACTCAGAATCCTTCAACCAATCGAGGCCTGCGGGGATGTCACCGGTAAAGCCACTCACCTTCCTGACCAGCGTATAAACGTCACATGACCGAAGCAGTGATCGTGGCGTTCGGCCGCTCTCCGATTGGAAGGGCGCGGAAGGGATCGCTCATCGACGTCCGGCCGGATGACCTGGCGGCGCATATCGTGAGCAAGGTCCTCGACAAGGTCCCAGAGCTCGACCCGACCCAGATCGAAGACCTGATCTGCGGGTGCGGCCTGCCCGGCGGTGAGCAGGGCCACAACATCGGGCGCGTAGTCTCGATCCTTTCCAGGCTCGATGTCCCAGGCGTCACTGTCAACCGGTACTGCTCTTCATCGCTGATGACCACGCGGATGGCGGCACACGCGATCGAGGCCGGCGAGGGCGATGTGTTCCTGTCGGTCGGGGTCGAGTGCGTCTCCCGCTACGGCAGCGGGTATCCAGATCCGCCGGATACATACAACCCCAGGCTGGTGCCCGGCAACGCCGACGAGTACCCCGACATCTACATCGCCATGGGCCAGACGGCGGAGAACGTGGCGAGGAGAGAGAAGATCAGTCGCGAAGAACAGGACCGCTACGCGGTCAAAAGCCAGGCCGCGGCGGTCAAGGCACGGGAAGACGGATTTTTCGATCGCGAGATCATCCCGGTCCCGCTCCCCAACGGCCAGACCTTCACCAAGGACGACGGACCGAGGCCGGGCACGACCATGGAAGTGCTCGCCGCCCTGAAGCCGGCTTTCCGCGAGGACGGGACCGTCACCGCCGGCAACTCCTGCCCGCTGAACGACGGCGCAGCTGCGGTGGTCGTCATGTCCGACCGCAGGGCGAAGGAGCTGGGCATCAAGCCGATCGCGCGCGTGATCTCGACAGGGCTGTCGGCGCTCGAGCCCGAGTTCATGGGTCTGGGCCCCATCGATGCTTCGAAACAGGCTCTGAAGCGGGCCAAGATGACGATCGACGACGTGGACATCGTCGAGATCAACGAGGCTTTCGCCGCCCAGGTGATCCCGTCGGCCCGGGGGATCGGCGTCGACCCGTTCAGCGACAAGCTGAACCCACATGGCGGCGCTATCGCGCTCGGCCATCCCTTCGGCATGACCGGGGCGCGCATCCTCTGCACGCTGCTCAACGGGCTGCGGGAGAAGGACAAGACCTTCGGCCTGGAGACGATGTGCGTGGGCGGCGGCCAGGGCATGGCCATGATCCTGGAACGCCTCAACTAAGAGGCGACGTCGCCGGGTCTAGGCCTTGGTCGCGGGGGCCGCCAGGAGGCTGTCCAGGACTCGCTCCACGAGCCCGCGTAGGGTCTTGCGCTCTTCCGCCGACAGCGGCGCCAGGACCTCGTCCTCGAGGCTCTCACGGGCTTTGTCTGCCCGCTCGATCGCGCGGCGGCCGGCTGCAGTCATCTCGACGATGTGCCGGCGCCGGTCCTGCGGGTCGCGTCGCCGGATCGAGAACTGAGCCGCTTCCAGCTCGTTCAGGATCAAAACCACGCTGTTCGCGTCCATGAACAGGACGTTTTCGAGCTCCTGCTGGGTCGCCCCCGGGTGGTCCCGGATGTAACCGAGCGCCATGTAGGGCTTCAACCTCATGCCGAGGAGCTCCTCGCTCGAGCGGCGGTGCAACGCCTTCTGAAGCTGGGTCAGCAAAGAGACAAGCCCCGGCTCTGACCGAGGGTTGTCCGTCTTCATATCCATTGATGTTATCACCAGATCTTAACTATGCCCATTCTCCAGATAATCCATGCAATAAGGATGATCATCATCCTGTTATAGTGATCATCCCGTGACAGTGTTTATCTGGAGAGACATTATGAATTCGAATCTACGACGGTGGATGGCCCTGGTCGTCGTCTGCTTCGGGCAGCTCATGATCATGCTCGACTCGACGATCGTCAACGTCGCCCTGCCCTCGATCCAGGTCGACCTCGGTTTCAGCGAGGCCAATCTGACCTGGGTTGTCAATGCGTACCTGATCGGCTACGGAGGCTTCCTGATGCTGGCGGGCCGCGTCGGCGACCTGATCGGCCGCCGGAAGGTCTTCCTGGCAGGGGTTTTCCTGTTCACGATCGCATCGGTCGGCAGCGGGTTCGCCCAGGGGCCCGACCACCTCATCATCGGCCGCTTCTTGCAAGGGCTCGGCGCCTCGATCTCGGCCGGCGTGATCATCGCGATCATCGTCACCGAGTTCCAGCGTCCGGCTGAGCGCGCCCAGGCGATGAGCGTCTTCACGCTCGTCATCGCCGGCGGAGGTTCACTGGGGCTGTTGGCGGGCGGGTTCATCACGCAGTGGCTGAACTGGCACTGGATCTTCTTCATCAACCTGCCGATCGGCGTGGCCACGCTGATCCTCGGCGCCTGGCTCATCGAGGAGAACGAGGGTCCCGGTCTGAGCCGAGGAGTCGACGTGCCCGGGGCGATCTTGATCACATCGGGACTGATGCTCGGCGTCTACGCGATCGTGACGGCTGCCAGCCAGGGCTGGACCTCTGTCCATACGCTTGGCTTCGGCGGCGCGGCCATCGCCCTGGTCGGGCTGTTCCTCGCGCTTGAGTCACGCCTCGCGAACCCTCTCATGCCGCTCCGCGTGCTCGGCATCCGCTCGCTGGTGGGCGCAAGCGCAGCGCGAGCGCTGCTGTTCACAGGGCTGTCGACGAACTTCTTCATGGGCGCGCTCTACCTGCAGCACGTCCGCGGCTACAACGCGTTCGAGACCGGGCTCGCGTTCCTGCCTACCACCCTGATGATCGGCGTGATGTCGAGCGGCGTAGCCGCCAGGCTGATGCTTCGGGTCGGGCCGCGCAGCCTCCTCGCCGTGGGCCTTTCGACCATCATCGCGGCGCTCGCGTTGCTTGCGAGCGGCGGGCCTGGCGTGACCTACGCGCCCTGGCTGCTGACCGCTTACGTCCTCCTTGGGGCTGGAGGAGGGATGTCGTTCCTGCCCCTTCTGACCATCACCATGGCGGATGTGCCGATCGCCGACTCGGGGCTGGCCTCAGGCATCAGCAACGTGACCATGCAGGTTGGCGCGTCACTCGGCCTGGCGGCGATGGCCGCGATCTCGACCGGCTACACAAACAGCCTGGTCGCCCAGGGAACACCGGTCCTGACGGCCGTGGCGGGCGGATACCAGCTCGCTTACGTGCTGGCGGCAGCGTGTGTCGCGGCCGGCCTGGGCATCGTGTTCACGGTTCTCCGCCCATCCGCTTCGCGCAGGACGGAGATGTCCCACAACGAGGGCGAATCGGCGGAGGTCGAGGCGGCCTAAGGCTGCTTCGAGTAGAAACGGCACGGCGGGGATTCCGCCGTGGTGTGGAAGTTCCAATGACGGCACCACGTGGTGCCGTCGAACTTCCTGCATGAACCACATGTGACCCGCGGGCTCTCCACGCGCGTCTTCTTCATGTGGTGTTCGGGCCGCTCACCGGGGAATGAGTCTTCGTGTCGCTCGTTCACGGGTTCAGCGCGGCCTTGGCCGCAGCAACGTCGCCCACGTGATGCCGCCAGCGAGTCCCATCATCACAACCCCGAAGTACAAGGGCCGCCCGATGTCGGTGTTGGGCGGCCGGCCTGGTTGCACGAGGAGCATGACGAGACTAATCGCTACGAATACGACGGTGCCCACCATCAAGCCGAGATTGCCAAGCAAGTACGCACCTCTCCAACTACCGCCGCCGACCACCGCCGCGACGCCGAATCCGATCTCGGCCAGGGCGGCGAATGGCAAGACAATGGCACCTAGATAACTCAGGAACCCGGAGAGCGGGGGAATGAGAGCGATCAGGCCAACGAATCCAAAGCAAAAGCAGACAACGAACCATCGGAAGTCTGCTGCCCGGTTGCGATCAGGTGGCAGGATCTGACCGGCTCCACCCTGAAGCATTGAAGTGGGGCGATTGTAGTGCTCGAAACAATTGCAGCTCCGCTTGCTTTCACAACTGCGACCTGACTTCCCAGAGCTCCGGGTAGAACCGTTTGCCGAGCGTGGAGCGGAGGTACTCGGCGCCGCTGCTCCCGCCGGTGCCGGTCTTGCTCCCGATCTGGCGCTCGACCATCAGGACGTGGCGCGCCCGCCAGTGGGCGAACGTCTCGTCGTGGTTCAACAGTCCTTCGCAGAGGTCGAAGAGGTCGCCAAACCGTTCGCGGTCGCGGAAGATCTCGACCAACGACGGCGCGCCTCGCCGCTTGATCAGGGCGCGGAACGCATCGTCGAGCGAGGGCTCATCGAGTCTGCGGCGCAGCCTGCTCAGCTCTTCAGGCGACGCTTCGAGGCGTGCGACGTACCGCGGCTCCTTGAGACCAGAGAGAAATTCGATCTCGCGAAACTGGACCGACTGGAATCCGCTGGCAGGCGCGAGCTTCGAACGGAAGGCGAGAAAGTCCTGCGGAGACATCGTCTCGAGGACCTCGATCTGCTCGACGAGGATCTTCTCGACGACGCAGACGCGGTGCAGGTGGTGGCGCGCGAAGAAGACGTCGTCCGCGTCGATCCGATCCCGCGCCGCTTCGAGCTCAAACAGGACGACCTTGAACCACAGCTCGTAGACCTGGTGCGCGACGATGAACAGCAGCTCGTCGTGCTCGGAGCTGAGCCGGTGCTGAAGCTGGAGCAGCTCGGGCACCTTGAGGTATGTGCCGTACGAGAGCTGGCGGCCTTCTTCCCCGAACCGCCGGCTCAATGCTTGAAGTGACGCACGCCCGTCACGACCATCGCGATTCCGGCCGCATCGGCGGCAGCCACCACTTCCGCGTCTTTGACCGAACCTCCCGGCTGGATTGCTGCGGTGATGCCCGCCTCGATGCCAAGCTCGAGCCCGTCTGGAAATGGAAAGAACGCGTCAGAGGCGAGCACGGAGCCGCGCGATCGGTCGCCGGCGCGCTGCACTGCCAGGTGCACGGCTTCGACCCGCGACATCTGCCCGGCCCCGACACCGACCGCGGCGCTGTCCTTGAAGAGGACGATGGCGTTGGACTTCACATGCTTGACCGCCGTCCAGGCAAGGCCGAGCTGCTCCCACTCCCCTTCGGTCGGCGTCCGCTTGGTGACCGTTCGACACGAGGCGCGGTCGAATCGGGCTCGGTCCCACTCCTGGATCAACAAACCGCCTGGCACTGATCGCACGTCGTAGTCGAAAAGGCCCTTTTGCGACGGCTCTGCGGCGAGCACGATCATGTTCTTGCGTCGGGCGAGCACGTCCCTGGCTTCGTCCATGACCTCAGGCGCGATCACGACGTGGGTGACGATCTGCACGATCAGCTCCGCGGTGGAGCGGTCGAGCGGCCGGTTGGTCGCGACGATCCCTCCGAATGCGGACACCTTGTCTGATTCGTACGCCATGCGATAGGCGGTCGCCGTGTCGCGGGCCACAGCAAGCCCGCACGGGTTCATGTGTTTGATGATCGCCACCGCGGGTTGGGCGAAATCCATCGCGAGCTGGAAAGCTGCCGATGCGTCCTGGATGTTGTTGAAACCAGGGGGCCCTCCTTGCACCTGCAAAGCGCCGCCGATCCCGCCCGGGTCGGGGCCCAGCCTGTAGAAGGCCGCCTTCTGGTGCTCGTTCTCGCCGTATTTCAAGGGCTGAGCGAGCAGCCCGGGGATCGAGATCTCGACTGGAAAGCCATTGGCCTCGCCGCTTCTCAGATAGGCCGCGATCCAGGCGTCGTAGGCGGACGTGTGGGCGTAGGCCTCTGCCGCGAGGCGACGCCGCGCGGGAGCGTCGAGCGTGCCTTCGTTCAGCGCTCCGAGAATCTCCGAGTAACGGTGTGGGCGCACCACCACCACGACTGATTCGTGGTTCTTGGCCGCGGCGCGGATCATCGCCGGCCCGCCGATGTCGATCTGCTCGATGGCCTGCTCGAAGGTGACGTCCGGCTTCAGCACTGTGGCCACGAATGGATAGAGGTTGCAGCAAACCAGGTCGATCTCGCGCAGACCATGTTCCGCGAGCGCTCTCAGATGATCCGGCTTGTCGCGTCTGGCCAGGATGCCGGCGTGAACGCCTGGATGGAGGGTCTTGATCCGGCCGTCCATCATCTCGGGGAACCCGGTCAGTTCGCTGACCGGGCTTGCGTCGAGGGCGGCGTCTTGCAGCGCCTGCAGCGTCGTGCCGGTAGCGAAAAGCTCATAGCCGAGGCGCTGGAGTCCACGCCCGAACGCCGCCAGCCCCGTCTTGTCGCTAACGGACAGAAGTGCGGTCGGCAAGCCGTGCCTCCATCAGCCGGATCGCCTGGGGCAGGATCCGGTACTCAGCCTCATGCACCCTCTGGCGCAGAGTCTCCACCGTATCGCCTTCGAGGATCGGTACGGCCTCCTGCAGCAGGATCGGGCCGGCGTCGAGCTCGGCGGTGACGATGTGGACTGTCGCGCCCGTCTGGGACGCGCCGCTCTGGAGCGCCTGCTCGACCGCATCCATGCCCCCAGCAAACTCGGGGAGCAGCGAAGGGTGGACGTTGATGATGCGTCCGGCGAATGCGTCGAGAAAGGGCTTGGCGTGGATCCGGTCGTAACCGGCGTCAACGACGAGCTCGACATGATGCTGCAGAAAAAAATCGCGCATCGCCACATCGCGCTGCTCGACCGAGTCGAACGAGCGCTGCGACAGCACGGCGAGCGGGATGCCCGTCGCGCGCGCGAATGCCGCGCCGCCGCACGACGGCCGGTTCGTCGCCACCGCGACCACGTCGAATCTGCGGTCGACCAGGTTGCGCAAGTTGGTGCCCTGACCGGAGACGCAAACTCCGACTTTCAGCGGATCGACACCCGGTCGGGGCCGGTCTGGCGAACCACCTCGCCCACCACTGCCGCGCCCTCCGGAACCTCATCAGGAGCCGTGACCACGATCATGCCGAGTCCCATGTTGAACGTTCCGTACATCTCGTCGTCCGCCACCCGACCGCGCTTGCTGATCAGCTCGAAGATCGGCGGCGCCTGCCACGCGCGACGGTCGAGGCGTGCGCCCAAGCCGTCGGGAAGACACCGAGGCAAATTGCCGAGGACACCTCCGCCCGTGATGTGCGCAGCGGCCTTCCACTGCATGAGGCGAAGGTCTTGCAGGTAGGAACGATGCGGCTCCAGGAGCACCTCGCCCAGCGGCTTGCCCAGCTCTGTGAACACGTGGCTCAGCGGCACATCCTCGAACACCTTGCGGACCAGCGAATAGCCGTTGGTGTGCGGGCCGCTCGACGGAAGACCGATCAGAACATCGCCGGCGGCGACCTTGGCGCGCTCCGACCCAGCCTCGACCAGGCCGATGATGAACCCGGCAAGGTCGTAGTCACCCAGCGCGTAGACGCCCGGCATCTCGGCAGTCTCGCCCCCCAGGAGCGCACAGTTCGCGTCGCGACACGCCGCGGTCATGCCTTCGATGACCTGGGCGAACACGTCCGGGTTCAGCTGCCCGGTCGCGAAGTAGTCGAGAAAGAACAGCGGTCGCGCGCCGGCCGTGGCGATGTCGTTGACGCAGTGGTTGACGATGTCGACCCCAATCCCCCGGTGAGAGCCGGCCCCGATAGCCACCTTGATCTTGGTTCCCACGCCGTCCGCGCTGGCCGCGAGATGGCCGCCTTCGGGCAGCGCGTACAAGCCCGCGAACGCACCGATGCCAACCGCGACCTCTTTGCCGTGGGTCGCAGCGATGAGCGGCTTGACCCGCTCCAGCGCGCGCTCGTAAGCCTCGATGTCGACGCCGGCCGCGGCGTACGACAGCCCCTCGCTGCTCACCTCTCTAGATTTTCGCGAGCTGGGGCGAAGGGGGTCCAGGAACGTGATCCGACTTCAGAGGCAGCTCGAACTGCATCTTGTCCATCTCCAGCTGCTGCGGCACGGGTACCGGGTACGAACCGTCGAAGCAGGCGCGGCAGAACTCCCCCGCGGTACCTCGGCCGATCGCACGGATCAGGCCCGGGATCGAGAGATAGCTGAGCGAATCGGCGCCGATCTGCTGCCGCACCTCCTCGACCGAGCGGCCTGAGGCGATCAGCTCCTTGGTCGAGCCAATGTCGACGCCCATGAAGCAGGGGAATCGCATCGGCGGGCTCGAAATCCGCATGTGGATCTCACGCGCTCCAGCCGCGCGCAGGCGCTCGATGATGCGCCGCGAAGTCGTGCCTCGCACGATCGAGTCGTCCACCGCGATGATCCGCTTGCCCTTGATCGATCGCGGCAGCGGATTGAGCTTCAACATCACGCCCGCTTCGCGGAGCGACTGGTCAGGTTGGATGAAAGTCCGGTTGATGTAGCGGCTCTTCATCAGCGCCTCGCGGAACGGGATGCCTGACGCCTCGGCGTAGCCGATCGCGGCCGGCGTGCCCGAGTCAGGGAACGGAATGACCATGTCCGCGTCGACCGGCGCTTCCTGCGCCAGCTCGTGGCCCATGCGAATGCGCGCGTCCTCGAGCTCGCAGTTCTTGAGGATCGAGTCAGGCCGGGCGAAGTAGATGAACTCGAACACGCACATCGCGTGCTTGCTCGAGGCCTGAAACGAAACGCTGTGCACGCCATGCTCGTCCATCACGACCATCTCGCCCGGCTGCACTTCGCGGACGAAGATCGCGTTTACCGTGTCGAGAGCGCATGTCTCCGATGCGATCACATGGGCAGGCTGGCCGGGCAGCGGGATGTACCCGATGCACAGCGGTCGGAAGCCAAACGGGTCGCGCAGGGCGATCAGCTGGTTGGGCGTGATCACGCCGCACGAGTAGGCGCCTACGACTCGCGCGAAGGTACGACGAATGACGTCCTCCCACGACCGGCCGTGAGTGTTCTCGATGAGTCGGGCCATCACCTCGGTGTCCAGCGCCGTCTCAAACGTGACCCCCTGCTCGGTGAGCTGCGCGCGCAGCGACTCCGCGTTGAGCAGGTTGCCGTTGTGTGCGATCGCCCCGGGCCCCAGCGTCGGGTGATGGAACGGGAGCGGGTGCGCATTCTCGGCGCGGCTCGAGCCTGTGGTCGAGTAGCGCGTGTGGCCAAGCGCGACCAGTGATCCCTCGCCAAGCTCTTTGATCCGCGCGGCGGAGAAAACCTGCGCAACGAGTCCCATGTCGCGATGCACGCGCACCGCCGTTCCATCGGACACCGCGATGCCGGCCGATTCCTGGCCGCGATGCTGCAACGCGAACAGACCGAAATAGGTGAGATTGGCGACATCGACACCTTGCTTCGCGCAGACCCCGAAAACTCCACACATGCTTAGGGGACCAACACGTCCCAGGCCTGCCGCAGCTCAGCCAGCGTGAGCTTCAGCTGGCCTTCGAATTCGAGCGTATCCCCGCCCGCGAGCCCAAGCAGCGACAGCTCGACATTGTGGCGGCGAGCGAGTGACTGCATCTCCGGCATAGCACGAGAAGTGACACTGACGATGAAGCGGCTCTGGGACTCGCCGAAGAACGCAGCGTCGAGGCGCAGCGGGGCCTCGGGCCGGACCGCCGGACAACGGACGCCGATGCCGCCAAGGAGGCAACACTCGGCGAGGGCGACCAGCATCCCGCCCTCCGCGCAGTCGTGGGCCGAGTGAAGGTAGCCGCTCTGCGCCGCGGCGAGCACCACGCGGTTGACCGCCTGCTCGCGGGTCAGATCGAGGGCCGGCGGCCGCCCTGCGACGTGGCCGTGCTCAACCTTCAGGTACTCAGTTCCGCCAAGGTCGTTGTGGGTCGAGCCGATCATTAGGACGAAATCGCCCTCGGCGCGAAGGCCGGCGCCGAGCCGCTTGCTGTAGTCGTCGATCAAGCCGATCATGCCGACGACGGGCGTCGGATAGATTGCCGACTGGCCGACCCCATCCGGCCGGGCGCTCTGCGCCGGGCCACCTTCCCCACGAGTGGGGAAGCTTTCGTTGTAGAGGCTCACGTTTCCGCTCACGACCGGCAGCTCCATCGTGCGACACGCATACGCGAGGCCGGCGATCGTCTCCTCGAGCTCCCAGTACACCTCGGGACGGTCCGGGTTGGCGAAGTTCAGGCAGTCGGTCACCGCCAGCGGCCGAGCTCCGGTGGCGACGATGTTGCGCGCCGCCTCGGCCACCGCGAGCTGAGCGCCGAGGTGCGGGTCGAGGTGGCAGTAGCGCGCGTTGCAGTCGGTGGTCATCGCCAGCCCGAGCTTGGTGCCCTTCACGCGCAGCATTGCCGCGTCCCCGCCCGGCGGAACGATGGTGGCATCCCCGACCATGTGGTCGTAGCGGCGGAACACGCCGCGGCGGCTGCTCAGGTTGGGACTCGCAAGAAGCCGCAGCAGGGTCCCGCCGGCGTCCGCCAGCGGGGGCAGGGCGTCGATTTCGAGGCCGAATGGCGGGTCGGGTGCGATCCCGACCAGGCGCCGCACCGGCGCTCCGTCGGTGAGAAGCGTGATCGGCAAGCGGCCCACCTGGTCGCTGCCGTCAACCACCGTGAGGAGTCCGTCGTCGGTCACCTGGCCGATGACCGCCGAGGTCAGGTCCCAGGCGTTGAAGATGCTCTCTACCTCGCGTTCGCGGCCACGCTGGACCACCACGAGCATCCTCTCCTGCGACTCGGAGAGCATCACCTCGTACGGGGTCATCCCCCGCTCGCGCCGCGGAACCTGCGCAACGTCGATCACCGCGCCGGCGCCTTCGACCCGGCCGGCGCACTCCGCCACCGCCGAGGTGAGGCCGGCCGCGCCCAGGTCCTGGATCGCCACCACAGCGTCGGTATGCGACAGGTCCATGCAAGCTTCGAGCAGGCACTTCTCGAGGAACGGGTTGCCCACCTGGACAGCAGGCCTGCGCTGCGAGCTGTTGTCGTCGAGCTCGACCGAGGCGAAGGACGCGCCGTGGATGCCATCACGTCCCGTGTCCGCGCCCACCAGCATCAGGCTGTTGCCGGTGCCTTCGGCACGCGCACGCATCAGCTCGTCGGTCCGTACCAGGCCTACGCACATCGCGTTGACCAGCGGATTGTTCGTGTAGCACTCGTCGAAATAGATTTCGCCGCCGACGGTCGGAATGCCGATGCAGTTGCCGTAGCCGCCGATCCCTGCGACCACGCCCTCGAAGTGCCTGCTGGACTCCGGCAGTGGGCCAAAACGCAGCGAGTCGAGCAGCGCAATGGGCCGCGCGCCCATCGCTATAACGTCGCGGATGATGCCACCCACGCCCGTCGCGGCCCCCTGGTATGGCTCGATCGCCGAAGGGTGGTTGTGCGACTCGATCTTGAAGACGGCGGCCCAGCCTTCGCCGATGGTTATCGCGCCAGCGTTCTCGCCCGGCCCCTGCAGCACCCCCGGACCGCTCGACGGGAGACGGCGCAGCAGCGGTTTGGAGCTCTTGTACGAGCAGTGCTCGGACCACAGAACACCCAGCATGCCGAGCTCGACCTCGTTGGGGGCTCGGCGCAGCCGCTCGACGATGACCTTGTACTCATCCGGGGTGAGCGCGACCTCCCTGAGCCGGCGCTCATCCACAGATTTGATGCTCAAGACACCAGCACCTGAAGCGCGTTCTCAGCCACTGAGCGAAACAGCTTCAGGCCGTCGGTGCCGCCGAGCTCAGTCTCAGAGCATCGCTCCGGGTGCGGCATCATGCCGAGCACGTTGCCGCGCGCGTTGACGATGCCCGCGATGTTGTGCAGCGATCCGTTCGGATTGGCGCCAGGCACGACGCGCCCAGTGGCATCGCAGTATCGGAACACGACCTGACCGCGTTGCTCGAGCCGGGAAAGCGTCGCGGGATCGGCGAAGTAGCTGCCCTCTCCATGCGCGATCGGCGCATGGAGGACCTCTCGCTCGCCACATTTCGATGTGAAGGGCAGGTCAGTCCGTTCGACGACGAGGTTCGTCCACTCGCACCGAAACTCGAGCGAGGCGTTGCGGATGAGCGCTCCCGGCAGAAGGCCCGCCTCGCACAGGACCTGGAACCCGTTGCAGATGCCCCAGACCAGTCCGCCGCGATCCGCGAACTCGCCGATCTTCTCCATCACAGGTGCGAACCTGGCGATCGCGCCAGTGCGCAGGTAATCGCCGTAGGCGAAGCCGCCAGGCAGGATGACGCAATCGCAGCCCTTGAGGTCAGTGTCCTTGTGCCACAGGTATGTGAGCTCCGCTCCGAGAACCTGGTCGATGACCCAACCGCAGTCGCGGTCCGACCATGTGCCCGGGAACACGACAACTCCGAACTTCACCGGCGCCCGTCTCTCACGATGTCGAACCTGAAGTCCTCGATGACGTGATTGGCCAACAGCTGCCGGCACATCGCCTCGACGCGCTCGCGCGCCGCGTGCTCGCTCGATTCCTCGAGCTTCAATTCGATGTACTTGCCAATGCGGACGTCAGAAACCTCGCTGAAGCCGAGCGAGGCGAGCCCTTGCTTGACCGTGACTCCTTGAGGGTCGTTGACCACAGGCTTTGGAGTGACGATGACTATTGCAATCATCATTCATTCCTCGCTTTGCGTGGGAACAGCTCCTTGCCCACGACGCGCTGGTAGGCGGTCAGGTAGCGAAGCCGCGTCTGGGCCACAACATCCTCGGGAAGCCGCGGCGGGTCTGACTCCTTGTCCCAACCCGAGCGGATCAGCCAGTCGCGAACGAACTGCTTGTCGTACGAGTCGGGCGAAGCCCCGACTTGATATGTGGTGGCGTCCCAGTAGCGCGAGCTGTCGGGAGTCAGCAGCTCATCGATGAGGATTACATCATCGCCGACAAGACCGAACTCGAACTTGGTGTCGGCGAGGATCAAGCCCCGTCGCGCCGAAAACTCGGACGCGTACTTATAGAGCTCGAGGCTCGCATCGCGAAGCTTGGTCGCCAGAGTGTCGCCGAGTTCTTTCTTCATCTGGTCGAACGAAATGTTCTCGTCATGGCCGGTGTCGGCCTTGGTGGCCGGCGAGAAGATCGGATAGGCAAGCCTCTCGCTCTGCCGCAGTCCGGGCGGCATCGTTTCGCCCGCCAGTGTGTGAGATTCCTCGTATTCCTTCCACGCGCTGCCGGCCAGATACCCCCGGACGACGCACTCGTAATCGACCCGTTTCGCCTTGCGCACGATCATGAAGCGCCCCGCCAGCTGGTCGCGAAAGTCTTTGAGCGCGGGCGGCAGATCCGGCACCATGCCGGAGACCAGATGGTTCGCCTGGAAGGTGTCGGTCTGGGAGAACCAGAAGATCGACAGCTGAGTCAGCACTTTGCCGCGGTCGGGAATCCCATTGGGCAGCACGTGGTCGAACGCCGATATGCGGT
>VBDS01000024.1 GCA_005889085.1 Chloroflexota bacterium
ACCCGTCAGGTCGCTGCGGAGCGTCGTCATGTTCGGCTGCCCGGCGGCGGCCATGTTCGGCTCGTCGGGCGGCCTCAGCTCGTTGCTGACGAAGTCGCCATTCTGGGTGAAACCTGCTTTGAAGTCGTAGACCCCGCCGGCCAGGAAGTAGCAACCGGCGCCAGTAAGACTTGGATCCACGGCGTACGTGCCTGGCTGCTCCACGCTGCCGCTCGTCGCGTTCCACGTCCGGTTGCTGGAGTTGATGGCCGGCATCAGATAGCCCGGGTCCGGCATGTTCCACCCGTTGACCTGGGCGCCCGTCACGGTCCAGGGACTCGGGGTGGTCAGGGCGGGAGGCGCCCCGCAAACATCGACGACGTTCCCATTGACGGTCCCTCCGGCAGCGACGCTGTTGTCAAAAATGCTGCCGT
>VBDS01000025.1 GCA_005889085.1 Chloroflexota bacterium
CCTACGTGCGAGAGCGGTGGCAGTCGCGCCGATCGTCATCGTCGCCCCATACCCCAAGACCTGCATCAAAGTGATCCCAACCTGATGGCTGGCGGTCGCCGTAAACGTGACTCCAGCGATCGAATGGTTCACCGCGGCGACGGTCAGGGCGTGATTCGTCGGATCGCCGAACGCGCATGACAGCGACATTCCAGCCTGCGTGCAGGGTGGCATGCCGTAGAGGCGCTCATTGTTTGCGTACTCGGTGGTGGCAGCCGCCTCGGCATGTGCGACATCGTTGCTTGTCATGTAGTCGTACGCTGCCGCAAGTGCTGCGGCGTCGACAGAGCTTTGAACGTGTCGCCGGTCGAGATATCCTCGGCCACCGTCGATGGCCAGTCCGGCAAATCCGAACAAGACCACGATGATCAGGCCGATCAGCACGATCGCCTGGCCCCGCTGTGTCCGCAAGCGACTCGCGTTCAACTCAGTATTCCGTCTTGTAGGTCGCAGATGCGCTGAGCACGATGTGGTTGGCTGTCACCTGCTGGATGAGAGGTGTGATCGGGACAAAGTTGTATCGGATCGTCACCTGGATCGGCGCGTGATCGTGAGCGGGGTTTGTGGCACTACATGTCCCGTTGGAGTTTGCCCACATCTGGCCTCCGGGCGCGTTTTCGAGTGTTGGAGATAGGGTCTCCAGCGACGCCGGGGCATCGGGCTCCGTGATGTAGATCCACCCTTGGTTCGAGCCAGGTATCTGCGTCGTGTCGATCGGCCCGTTGGGGCACGGGTTTGCCAGTGAGACATCGACTGCATGCCGCTTCACGGAAGTCTCGACGTCGCTATTGGTTGGCAGCAGAGCCGAATCGCGAATCGCCGTGCGCGTGCCTTCATTCACCGCTTGGTTCAAAGTGGCGTAGATGTAAATGAGACGCCCGAAGTCCACGACGCCGAACAGCAGAAGCACCAGAACGGGGGCCACGATCGCAAACTCGACGATCGCTTGAGAACGCTGGCGATCAACGGGAGCAGATCGCACGTCAGTAACCACCGATGACCATATGCGTGTTCGCGACTATGTGTAGAGAAGTGCCCACGACGCTCGGTACAAATCCCGAAGCGAATCCAAAGTTCATCAGCAGGATCACGTTCACATCCCTGCCCCCGTAGCCGTTGTCAGCGGGTGCGGCTGCGAGGTCCAGCCCTGGCGTGTTCGCGTAGCAGATGTAGAGCCACGGCTGGTTTGTGTCGGTCGGATACGCCGAGTCCGCATAAGGCGGGTTATAGAGCGAGTTTCCGTCTGAGGTTGCAGGGCAAGTCGTGGTCGGGTTCTGCAGGATCGAAGACGGCAGATGAAACTTGTTCAGGTTGCAGTCAACTGACTGTTTGATTCCTGGATTTGGATTTGGGTCGCCGGTTGGATTGCCGCTCTGCTCATAAGCGCAAGGATCCTGCGACCAGCCGTCGGTGTCATAAAGGCTCGGGTTCGTTCCAGGCGATCCGCTGCCAGGAGTTGGAGGGTTGAACCAGCTCGCCTGCCGTGCCGCCTCCCGCGTCGCACCGATGAGTCCGACATCGAAGTAAAAGACGCGG
This sequence comes from Chloroflexota bacterium, assembly GCA_005889085.1. Taxonomy (GTDB): domain Bacteria; phylum Chloroflexota; class Dormibacteria; order Dormibacterales; family Dormibacteraceae; genus 40CM-4-65-16. The sequence continues at coordinate 1,576 of VBDS01000025.1, forward strand.
CCGAGATCGATCAGACCGAACAGCAAGAGGACGAGCACGATTGCTGACGCTCCGAACTCGACCGACGACTGGCCTCGCTGGCCTCGCTGGCCTCGCATCTACTGAGCACCCTTCAGAAAGTGGACTGCAAGCAGTGCCGCCGGACCGAGGAGGATGATCCAGAGGGTCGGGAAGATGCACCCGAGCATCGGAATGAGCATCTTCAGCGAGGCGCGTGCGCCACGCTCTTGAGCCATCAGCATCCGCTTCTGGCGGATCTCATCCGACTGGATGCGCAGGATTTTGCCGACGCCAGAGCCCAGCTGCTCAGATTGAATGACCGCCTGCACGAAGTTGTTGAGCTCGTCTACCCCGGTCCGCTGTCCCATGTCGTTGAGCGCCTCGAGTCGGGGCCGGCCGAGCCGGACCTCCTGCATCACGCGGCCGAATTCGTCCGCGAGAGCGTGGTCGTACTTCTCGACAACCTGCTCGATCGCGGCTTCGAAGGTCAAGCCTGCCTCGACGCACACGACGAGGACGTCGATCACGTCCGGCAGATCCAGCTGCATCTGGTTGCGACGGGCCTTGACTCGCCGCCTCAGCCAGAACAACGGTCCGTACAGGCCGATCACCGCGCCAATCGCCGCGCCGAGGGCGAGCACAATGCGGTTTTCAACAAGAAGGCCGATCAAGATCGCGAGGGCACAAAAAGCAGCGGTCAGCACATAGCGGACTGCGATGAAGTCGCTTGCTGACATGCCGCCAGGCCGGCCGGCGAGCTGCAGCGTCAACTGGATCTGCTGGCGGGCCTTCTCGGGCACCGTCTGCTCGACCAGGCGCCCGATGCGTCTGATCAGCGGCTTGACGATCCGTTCACTGAACGGCTGCTGCAGCTCGATCTCGGCGATCGTCACAGGCAGCCCCGTCTCGTAGACGCGCAGGCGGCCTTCCACGACGTCGGCGTTGCTCGGGCTTCTGGGCGTAAGGCTCCAGAACGTGGCGAAGACACCAATGGCGGCCACCACACCGAGGAGCGACGCGATGTAGAGGGCCGCCATCGTCAAACCTTGAAGTTGGTGATCCGGCGGACTAAGTAATTGCCGATGTAGATCGAGATGGCGGCCATGACGAGCAGGGCGCGTCCGCCAGGATCCGTGAACATGATCTGGAAGTAGCTCGGCGTGATGACTTCGAGGATCCCAGCCACGATGAAAGGCAGGAGCGTGATGATCCAGCCCGAGGCTCGCATCTGCGCGGTCATGGCCGAGATCTGAGATTTCATCTGGATTCGCTGGCGGATGGTGTGCGAGATGCCGTCGAGGATCCGGGCCAGGTTGCCGCCGGCCGTCGACTGAATCGAGATCGCGGTCACGATCAAGTCGAGGTCTTCACTACCGACGCGCCGCACCATGTTGGCGAGCGCAGCCGGCGTTGCGGTGCCGATCTTCATCTCGCGGATTGAGCGCGAGAGCTCGTCAGAGATCGGTGCGGAGGTGTTCTGCGCCACCGCTTCGATCGCCTGCGGCAGCGAGAGGCCTGCTTTCATCGCGTTCGAAAGGAGACTCAGCATGTCCGGCAACCGGGCGTTGAAGGTCTTGAGCCGCCGGCCCTGCCGCCACTTCACGTATCGCATCGGCAGCAGGTATGCGATTACGCCCGCGGCGACAAAGTGCGGCTCGAAGCCGAAGCGCCACAAGGCAAGCAGGGCGCCCGCCGTCAGGAATCCGAGCTGGATCATCACAAACTCGGAAGTCCGCAGCTTGAGGTCGGCGCGCGCCAGATGCTCGGCGAGGCTCAGTCCGCTGTTCAGCCGGCGGTGGCGGCGAGTCCGATCTACAAGAGCCTGAAAAGGCCGGTTGATCCGGTCCCGCATCGTCGGAGGCTGGAGCCGGCTTGCCGGCCCGCCCGCCCACAACGGGCTGTCGGCCCGAGAGGTCTCCGTCGCCGGGAGCGCGATCGCAAATGCCGCCAGAAGCACGCCGCCGGCGGCAAGCAGGGCCAGCACCACAGCTGTGCTCACGCCAGGACCACCGCCGGCTCGAAGATGGATGGCCCTACGGATTCGCCGCGCTCGACGAAATGGTCCATGTGCTTCGACAGGTGGCCGGTCGGCACATGAGCGCCGATGGCGTTGCCCTCATGGTCGACGCCGGACTGCCTGAACTGGAACAGCTCCTGGTACTCCATCTCGCCGTTCGTCAGGCCTGTGATCTCGACGACGCTGACGATCTTGCGCTGGCCACCGCGGACCCGTTCGACTTGAACAACCAGGTCTATCGCGGACGCGATCTGCTTCTGGATGGCGCGTGCCGGTAGGTCCGCCCCGCCCATGAGCACCATCGTTTCGAGACGGCCAAATGCGTCGTATGGGGAGTTGGCGTGGACGGTGCTCATCGAGCCCTCGTGCCCGGTGTTCATCGCCTGCAGCATGTCGAGAGCCTCGCCGCCGCGGCACTCACCGACGATGATCCTGTCGGGGCGCATGCGTAGAGCGTTGCGCACCAGATCACGTATACCGATCGCGCCGGTCCCTTCGACGTTGGGCGGCCGTGACTCGAGCCGGATTACATGCTCTTGACGGAGCTGCAGCTCCGCGGAGTCTTCCACGGTGACGATGCGCTCGTCCGTGGGGATGTAACCGGAAAGGATGTTGAGGAGGGTGGTCTTGCCAGAAGAGGTTCCACCCGACACGAGGATGCTGAGCCTGCTGCGAACCGCGGCACGAAGGTACTGCAGCATGTCGGCAGTCGCTGCTTCCATCGCCAGCAGGTCCTGCGGTCGAAGCTTTTCGCGCGAGAACTTTCGGATCGTCATGCACGGACCGTCGAGCGCAAGCGGCGGCAGCACCACGTTCACGCGGGACCCGTCGCGGAGACGCGCATCGCACATCGGCGAGCTCTCGTCGACCCGCCGCCCGACCGTGCTGACGATGCGGTCGATCACCTGGCGGAGTTGAGCGGTGCTTTCGAAGACCATCGGGCTCAGGCTCACGCGGCCGTGGCGCTCGACGTAGATCTGGCTCGGGTGGTTGACCATGATCTCGGAGATCGCAGGGTCCTCTAGAAGTGGTTGAAGGGGGCCGAGGCCGAGCACCTCGTCGAGAAGCGCATCGACCAGGTGGCCGTAGTCGAGCCTGTTGACAACGAGGCCGGTGGCTTTCATGTGCTCGTCGGCGAGGCTTGTGATGCGTGCCCGAACGCCCGCGCGGTCGGTGATGTCGATCTCGTCGGCGTGGCGTTCGACCAGCAACGTGTAAATCGCCGCCTTGGCCGCCGACAGGGTGGCCGGGACTCGGCCCGTCTTCTGGACGCTTTCCTCGACGGGGGCGGCCGCGACCGGCGGGTCCTCCGACTCGCTTCGAGAGCCCGGGATCACGCTGAATCCGGTGCTGAGAGCGACGTCGGTCGCCTCCGGACGTCGGCGTGCGTCGAGTCTGTCTTTCAGAGCCACGTTTCGATGAAACCCACTTCGCGCGTCAACTTTCGAAGAGCGATAACGGATGCCTGCCTCACGTGCGGGCTGCGGTCCGCATGAAGTCGCTCCAGATCCAGGATTGCCGCGCCGTCATGGAGCACGCGAAGGGCCTTCGTTGCAGCGACCCTGACTTTCCACTCTGGGTCCGCGAGCGCGGCCAGAACCGCGGGGATCGCGGCGCTGGAACCGATCCAGCCAAGGGCGCGACAGCTGATGACCCGCTCGCGCGGGGTGCCGTGCAGCAGCAGCGCGGCAAGCGGCCCAACTGCCGTCTGCCGGCGGCGCAGACCGGCAGCGAGCGCCGCGGCAGGCTTTACTCCCGGCCGCTGGGGCGCGCCCAGCGCCACCTCGAGGAAAAGGTCCGGGGCGGCCCGAGCCAGCGCGCAGATCAGCGTTCGGCGCAGGCCGGTTCGCTGGATCGCCGTCAGCAGTACCTGCGCGCTCTGGGACCCCCCGATCCTGCCGAGCGCGCGCGCCGCTGTGTCGGAGACCGCCCGATCTTTCGAGGCCAGCATCGGGGCAAGGAAGCTGACCGCCTGCGGCATGCGCAGCGCGCCCAGGATCCGCGCGCTGCTGCGCCGCGCGGAGCCGCTCTTGGCCGAGAGACGTTCGATGGCAGAGTCCGCGATGCCGGAATTGCGAAACACAGCCATCAGGCGCAGCAGCGCGGTGCTGTCGCACCCGAGCGGCCTTGTGATCTCTTCGAGGACCGCAGCGACGTCCACGTCTTTCTGCGAGAGGTCGATGGACAGCTGCTCTCTTGGCCCATTTGCAACTGCCTCGAGACTGCGTCGCAGCGAGGCTCGCCGCACACGGGTTCGAGCCAGGTCGATCGCGGCCGCGGGTGAGGCTGGGCTCATGCCGGCTGGTGTGCGCCGACAAGCGCCTTCGCCTGAAGCGCGACGCGGCCGTGCGTCGCGTCAAGTAGGGTGGCTAACCTCAAACAACCCCTGGTCATCTCGCTGCGCGCGTCGGCGGCGCTCAGGATGACCCCGTCCACCGCCGCCTGCTCAGGCTTCGTGCCGTCGAATGCGACTTCGACGTTGACCTCGCGCTTGAGCATTCGCTCGACCGCCGGTCGGGTCACTGGAGGCTTGACCGATCGATTGTTGAGAACCACTGTGAGCCGGTCGTGGGGAGTGCCGAGCTGGGTGAGGATTTCGATGGCGTCGGCCGCGCTCTTGACCGCCGAAAGCTCAGGCGCGGCGACCAGGACGATGTGCTGCGTGAGGTCGAACAGGGCAAGGGTGGAATCGGTGATGGTCACCCCGAGGTCGACGACGATGTAGCGAAAGGTCTTCCGCAGGACCGCGATCGCTCGTGTTATCAGCTCCGGCGTCACGTCGTCCGCCTCTTCGGGACGGAGGGCCCCGGGCAGGATCATCGGACCCTGGACGTGATGGAGCACAGCGCTGAGAAGGACCTCCTCGAAGGCGTCCTGCGGGACCGAGCCGGTCCGAGCCAGGCAGCTTGTCGGGACCAGGCCTGCAAGCAGCGCCGAGTGCGAGTAAGGAAAGTCGAGGTCGAGCAAAAGGACCTCGCCCGGATATCGCTGCGCGAGCGCGCCGACGAGGTTGAGCGAGATGCATGTTCCGCCAGATCCACCCTTGGGTGAGTAGACACCAACTACGGTGGCCTCCTGGAGCAGCATTCCCCACGTCGCCTGGACGCTCGTGTCCGCGAACTGGGCAAAGCGCTGCTCGGCAAGCCGCCTCAGGTCGTCGAGGATCGCCTGATGCCGGCCACCGAGCACGGCAAGCAGGCTCTGCCGGTCGAGACCAAGAAGAATGCATTCCGACTGGGCGTATACGGAGGCTTGCTGACGTCGGTTCAGCACGCAGGCTCCTTCGCCGACAAAATCACCGGCGGTGAGGACCGCGACGGTGACCGTTCCGGGCGGCCTCTCCACGACCACGCGACAACGGCCCTCCTCGATGAAGAAGATCGTGTCGCCAGGGTCACCCTGGAAAACGACCATCTCGCCGCTAGGAATCCGGATTCGGCGCAAGCGGCGGGCCAGGGCGCGGAGCACCGACTCCGGCATGGTGTAGAAGACCGGCGCGCTCTCGAGCACGGCCAGGCGCGTGACCATGTCGTGGAAAGCGGGCCACGTGATGTCAGGGCGCTTCTGGGCAGCCTGGTCCGAAGACCCTTTTTCGCCCGTGGCGAGCACGGGCCGCCATGGTCCTGCGCCCCAGCCGATCTCGCGCGTGCGTGGCCTCATCGGAAATCCCGCTACCGGGTGAATCCCCACCGCGCTTCAACCTGGGCGGGGCCGATGATCCCTGGCGCCGTTGTCGACGGGCACGCTGGGTCGGCCGGCGCTGGCGTCTGCAGGTACTCGTGGTACGACTGGAGCACGTACTTGAGGCTGGCGTTGAGGGTGAGCCAGGTCACGAACTGCGCATCACACTCCGACATCAGGACCGTCAAGCTGCTGGCCACGCCCTGGGCCACGCCTTGCCTCGGCACAGTCGACTCGGGACCGACCCTGATGACGTAGACGCTTGTGAAAACGGTCCGGGTAACCGTCCGAGGGTTATTCGCTGAGATCAACCCCGTATTGATCGTGGCGATGATGTTGATGTAGTCGCCCTGGGCGATGTAGCCGGCGACTCCCTGCTGCTCGCCGGTCGGCAAGGTCAGCGCGATGTAGCCAGTCGGGATCGGCAAGAAGCTGGATGTCGGGCCGGCGAGCAGGTCCTGATTTGAGGAGACGATGTTTGAGGTGAGGACCTGGCCTTTGAGAATTTCAACTATCGCGGCGAAGCCGGTGAGATCGGCCACGTGGGTGAAAGCCTTCGGCGGTAGGGAGTCCGATGAAACGCTGCCATAAGTGATCATGTCGGCCGTGATCACCTCGCGCTGCGCGATGTCTTGACTCGCGATCACAACGCGCACCGAGCCCGTCGTGTGAGACCGGCTCGCAAAAATCGCGCCGAACACCAACATCAACAGGAATGCCAGCAGGGCCAGCGCCACCCCGAGGATGAAGAGCGGCGTGCGAATTCCAGTTGCGGTAGGCCTGGACTGCCCGATGGCGGCCATTACGACGACCTCTCAGCGGGCCGGACCGAGGCGACCCAGCGGCCCCCGTCCCAGTAGTCGCCTGGCTCGGTTGGCGGCTCCTGGCCGGTGACGAGATAGGTCACCCGCCGAAGGACCAGCGTGCCCGCCATCACGTCGTGAAGCGCCTGCTTGCGCGGCGTGAATGCCGCCATAAACCAGCCCAGGCCGAGCAATAAGGTCGAAAAGATCTTGAAGAGGTAGCGAAACGCGGCTCGCCGATACGAGATCGGGTCGCCATGAACGTCCCCGACAAAAAGGTTCAAGGCGATCTTCCCCAGCGTGCCCCGCGCAGGCGAGCTCTCAAACAAGACGTAATAGGCCCACCCGATTGCGGCGGTCACCGGTGCAACATTCGCCAGTGCGGTGAAGTTGTCCGGCGCCACTGCGATCACAAGCGCGCCAAGCGTCACGCCGACCGCTCCGATGACGAGCATGTCGATCAGGTGGGCAAGCAGCCGGCGCAAGAAGCCCGCGTACGCCACTTCCCTCTTGAGTACAGCCGCAGGTATGAGTTGCGCTCGTTGCATGATCTGAACCGAGCATTGCTGGTGCGCGGATGGGCGAATCTCGCCCACGCACAGTCCGCAGGTGCATCCGCTGCCCCCGCCGACGCAACAGCACTCGCCGGCGTGTAATCACCTCCACGCGGTTGGGGCTGGGCCCCAGCCTTAATGTTCCGTGGCACCCCACCTTAAAGAGGGCCAACCACGGCAACAAGGGGACATTCGTCCCGGAGCAGCAACCGCGCCCGGATGGCCTAGGACTAACAGCCCAGGGAGACCGCCCGGAGTGGACTCCTGCGATGCCGAGTACGGCGATACCATCACTGTTACTGAGTGCGCGGCTTTCTGCTAGGCCTCGTTGTCCTCATGGGGCTCGTGGTCAGCATCCTGGCGATCCGGCCCGGAGGATTTCGGAGACAGCTTCGGTTGGCCGCGCGTCGCCTGCGCATCGTGCTGGTGCTAGGCGGCGTTTTCGTTTTCGGGTCGGTGGTCATCCGCCTGGCCTTCAAGTCCGGGCCAGTCGTGGACTTCGGCCCTGCCGTCCTCGCGATCACCCTCGCGATCGCTTTCCTCTTTGTGGCTCGCGACCCGGTTGCGGGTCGCGGCTAAGCCTCCGCCCCCGCGATTGCCACCCGGGCCGCCGGCCTGAATCGAAGCGCCGCCCCGAGCATCACACGCCTGAAGGCGATGAGCCAGGCCGCGAACAACAACGGCAGGATCGTGATCAGCAGCCACCACAGAGGGTCCGGCACGGCTGCGCGAAACGCGCTCGGCGTCTTGGCCGCGGGCGCCTTGATGACGGGAACAAGGCTGCCGGCAGGAGACAGCAAGGAGCTGCCCGGCGCGGGATCTGCGCCTTGCGCGACCGGAACAGTCGCCGGGTGGCTGTGCGGTGCGGGGGTTGAAGCGGGGTTTGACGAATGGATCGGCACCGGCGGATTCTTGGGATGCTTGAGCTGGCCGTAATGGTGACCGTGGTTGTTCGGATTGGCGTCCGCATACACCGGAATGGCCGAGACGATGAAAAACAGCAATGACGCCAGCAAGCACGTGGCCGCGACGTATGGTGAAACGCGCTTCAAGGGCACCTTCCTTTCTCGGGAGAGAACTGTAACCACGGCCGCTCTCCAGTGGATTGGGACATTGATCCCATCAAGTGGGCATAAGCTCGGAACGGGCGCCTTATCATCGGCGCGCCTTGCCATTCACCGCCGAGCATCTGGCCCGTACCGCGCTGGTGCGCATCCTGCCGCGCAGCCGCTACCGGCTCGCCGCGCAGGCCGATGCCCGCTTCCAGTCTTTCGCCGCCAACACGACACGCATCGCGTACCGCCAGCAGGGCTCTGCGCCTTCCTTCCTACTCTTCTCAGGGCCAGGGCAGAATCCGCAGGCCGCTGCAATGGCAGCCGCCTCATGGGCGGAGCAGAACTGGCGGCCTAACGCGATTCAGCGCAGGGTGAGGCCGGGCGTCGTCGTGGTGCATGTCGCGCCGGGTAACCAGCTGACGCCCGCCGGGCCGGTGGCAGGAGCAGTTGTGCCGGCGGCAGTGTGGACGGTCGACTCGGCGGTGGGCAAGGTAGTGGCCGCAGGCCGGCCGCCCGGTTCGCCGTCCGCTGCTGAGCTGAAGCACGCCGCCGGGGCGCTCATGCGGGGGGAGCCTGCGCCTTCCCTCGGGGAGCTCGACCTCGCGGAACGAGGAGTGATGCAGCTGCGCACGGTCTCTATGCCGCGCGCGGTGAGCGGTCTCTTGGGACTCTTTCTCTTTTTCTTCGCCCTGCGTTACGGCATCGGCGGCTTGCTCAGCCTGATGATCATGCCGAGCCTGCTCAGCGCCGGCGCTTACCCTGCTAGCAGCGGCAAGCTCCTGGTCGTGGTGCAGCTCGGCATCAACGTGGTCGTGCTCGCAGGAATCCTCCTCGGCGCCGGCCTTCTCTTCAATTTCCGCAACATGGCCTTTCGCGTGCCCGGCTTCTCGAGTGGCGCGTCCACCACCCGAAACGTGACGTGGGGCGCATACATCGCCGTGATGATCGGCATGGCGGTGGCGCTCGACGGCGTCCTTCCGGCGGCAGAGCACAGGAGCCTGGTCAATCCCAATCCAAACCAGTACACGCACGTTTCCGCCACCATCACCGACGACGGCGGCGAGACCTACGTCGTTGTGAATGGGGACCTGACTGTCGATCTATCGGGCTGGCCGCAGTCGGAGTGGTCCGGAGTGCAGTTCACGACGAGCAACCCAAGCGTGCTCTCCCTGGATTCGAAGCCGGCGGCAAGCGGACCGCCGATCGCCACGTTCACTGCCCACCAGGCCGGAGCGTCACGCGTGAACGCGACGTCTGCCGACGGGCGCTACTCGTTCCAGCTGCGCGTCGACGTAGGGCCGCAACCGACCTAGCGTCAGGCTCGGGCTGCGTCCTTGAGCCCGGTGATGTACTGCGATGCGGCGACGGCCGCCGTCGTCCCGTCACCCACGGCGGTGGCGATCTGCTTGGTCAGCTGAGCGCGCACGTCGCCCACAGCCCAGATCCCGTCGACCGAGGTCTGCATGTTGCCGTCGGTAAGGATGTAGCCGCCCTGATCGTGCTCGACGTGAACCTTCAACAGGGAGGAGTTGGGCACGAAGCCGACGAAGATGAAGACTCCGCCGACCTTGAGCTCCTTCACCTGTCCGTGCTGCTCGTAGCGCACCGCCTGGACCTTGGCGTCCCCCGCGATCTCCTTGACATGCGCGTCGAAGATGAACTCGATCTTATTGTTCTCCCGAGCCCGCTCGATGAGGATTGGCTGCGCACGAAGCTCGCTGCGCCGGTGCAGGATGTAGACCTTCGACGCGTAGCGTGTCAGGAACTCGCCTTCCTCGACCGCGGCGTCTCCCCCGCCGATGACGGCCAGCTCCTGACCCTTGAAGAAAGCCCCGTCGCACACCGCGCAGTAGCTGACGCCCCGGCCCCAGAGCTCCTTTTCGCCAGGCACCTGAAGGTAGCGCGGCAGCCCGCCGGCGGCCATGATCAGCGCCGGGGCCCGCAGCTCCTCGCCGGACTCCAGGCGGACGACCTTCGTTTTGCCCTCGACGTCGATCTCGTGGACCGGCTCGAAGTCGCGGACCTCGACCCCGAACTTCCGGGCATGCTCGCCCATCTTCATGGCGAGCTCCGAGCCCAGGATCGAGTCGAAACCGGGGTAATCCTCGACCAGCTCGGTGTTCAGGAGCTGGCCGCCCAGGGGCCCGCGGTCGAGCACGGCGGTCTTCAGGTTCATCCTGGCCGTGTAGAGGGCCGCCGCCAGCCCGGCCGGGCCGCCCCCCACGATGATGACGTCGTACTCGCTCATTGCGCTAGTAGGAATTGTTCCCGAACAGGGCTCTATTCCTAACTCTCACTCCGGCGTTGCATTGGCGGCCGGGTTTACCCCGCTAACCAGCCCTGCAGTGGCGGCCGGGTTCACCCCGGCCGCGACTATGCATTTGGCGTCTGTCAATCGTTGCTCCGAGTGACTACTTAGAAAAATCCGAACCGTATACCGGAATGGGCGCAGCGCCTGCGGCAGAGCCGCACGCGCGATGAGGGAAAACCATCCGGGTTTTCCCTCATACCTTTACCCGTGCTGGTACCGCACGCCGTAGCCGCCTCGGGGGGCGTGGCACGCGATGTTGTCGAAGGGGCAGCCGATGGAGCAGGCGCCGCACTCGATGCAGTTGCCGAAGCTGACCAGGGTCTTCTTCTGCTCCTGGTTCCACTCATAGACGCCGGCCGGGCAGAAGTGGGTGCAGTACTTGCCCGTGCACTTGGACAGGCAGACGTTCTGGTCGACGATCTCGATGTGCGGCTTGCCTGTGTCCTCGTTGTACTTGACGGTGAACAGCTTGTCGGTGAGCTTTTCCATCAGCCGGCTCCAAACCTCTCCCAGATCCGGCACATCAGGCGGACAGTGTTGATGTAGTCGGCGGCCCGGATGTTCTCGTTCGGCGCATGGATTCGGTTGTCCGGGCGTCCCACGCCGACCGGCAGGACCGTCGGGATGCCGAGGTCGGCGACCACCGGATGCATCGGTCCGGTCGCCGGCATGAACGGCCAGAGGACGGGCTCACCGTACATCTCGCGGACGGACTCGATGACCGACCGGGCGACAGCCGAGCTGGGGTCCGACCGGGCGGGTTTCTCGCCTTCGCCCGCCAGGATCTCGACCCGCTCGAATCCGTGCCGGTCGAGGTGCTTACGCAGCTGGTCGAGCACATCGTCCGGGTCCTGGTCCGGGATCAGCCGGAAGTCCAGCTTCGCCGTCGCCTCGGCCGGCAGGACCGTTTTCGAGCCAGGCCCCTGGTAGCCGGTCGTGATGCCGGCGATGTTGCAGGTGGGCAGGAACAGCATCTGCTCGATCACCTGGTCCGGCTTGGGGTCGCGCACCAGCTTGTCGAAACCTACGAGCTTGCGGCGCTTCTCGATCTCGGGGTCGATGCCGGACATCATGCGGCGGTCCGCCTCGGTGGGCTGCACGACCTTGTCGTAAAAGCCTTCGATCTTGATGTTCATGTCCTGGTCGCGCAGGCTCGCCAGCGCGCCGACGAGGTACATCGCGGCGGATGGATAGATGGACGCGAAGCCGGAGTGCTGGTCGAAGTCGAGCTGCTTGACACGCAGGTTGACATAGAGCAAGCCGCGGCACCCGAACTGCAGCGTCGGCCGGCCCGCGTCGTCAAACGAAGCGCCCGACTCCCACAGACATCCGTCAGCGCGCAGCTTGGCGGCGTGGTCGTGCGCGATCTTCTCAAAGGTCTTGGACCCGATCTCCTCCTCGCCCTCGATCAGGAACCGCAGCGTGACCGGCACCTCGCCGAGCTGCTTCAGCGTCTCGACCGCGTGGATGCGCGCCATGACGTCCGCCTTGTCGTCGGCGACGCCGCGCGCCACGATGCGTCCGTCTTGCTCCACGGGTTCGAAAGGTGGCGATTTCCAGAGGTCGAGCGGGTCGACGGGCTGCACGTCGTAGTGCTCGTAGAGGAGGAGCTTCCGGCGGCCGGCGCCGGGAACCTCGGCGTAGAGCGCCGGCATCCCGCCCCCATCAAGCGTCTCGACGCGGTCGGTGAATTTGGCGAGTCGACCGGCCAGCCAGTCGCGGGCCGGCTGAACCGCGTCGAGTCCGTGGTTGGAGATGCTGGGGAACGAACAGAGCTCTTTGAGCTCGTCGACGAAGCGGCGCGAATGCTTCTCGATGTACGCGTCAACCGCGCTCGTTGAGATCACCAGGCCATCGTAACCTTCTCCCAATGAACGAGGCAGCGGGGGAATTTCACTTCTCGCCTCGGCCGAATCGAGCCGCCGAGATCAACTGGCATGCGTGGTCGCCGGAAGCCTTCGACGAAGCGCGGCAGACAGGCCGGCCCATCCTCCTCTCCATCTCCGCCGTGTGGTGCCATTGGTGCCACGTCATGGACGAGACGACCTACTCACATCCGGCCGTGATCGATCTCATCAATCGCGAATACGTGCCGGTCCGCGTCGACAACGACGTCCGGCCTGATATCAACCAGCGCTACAACATGGGCGGCTGGCCCAGCACCGCATTCCTGACGCCGTCTGGCGACATCCTCACCGGCGCCACATACATGCCGCCCGACCAGATGGCGAGCGCGCTCCTGCGCATCGCGGATTACTACCGGGCCAACCAGGCAGAGGTGGCGAGCCGCGTGCTGGAGGCGCGCAAGCGAGCCGCCTCCGGAGTGGCCCGAAGCGCGGGCCAGCTCGAACCCGACCTGGTCGACCTCATCCTCGACGCCGTCCGGTCCGCCTATGACGAGGAGTACGGGGGTTTCGGCGGCGCGCCGAAGTTCCCCCAGAGCGATGCGATCCTGCTGCTCCTCGAGCAGTCGGTGCTGCGGTCGGATCCCGAGCTGCGACGCATGGCCGAGCACACGCTCGAGCGCATGACCGGCGGCGGGACGTACGACCAGGTCGAGGGCGGTTTCTTCCGGTATTCGACGACGCAGGACTGGAGCGTCCCGCATTTCGAGAAGATGCTCGAAGACCACGCGGCGCTGGTGCAGGCCCTCGCCCTCGCCGGCATGGCCGAGGCGCTCGACAAGACGACGGCCTATCTCGATCGCGTGCTGCGTGACCCGAAGACCGGGCTTTACGCGGGCAGCCAGGACGCCGACGAGCACTACTACTCGATGGACGCGGAGGAGCGCCGCGCCGCCGCCGCACCGTTCGTCGACCGCCGCGTCTACAGCGCGTGGAATGCAGCCCTCGCGATCGCTTATCTCGAGGCGGCGCTGCGCCTCGACCGCCCCGCCCTGCGCGACAAGGCCGCGATGCTTCTGGATTCGCTGTTCAAGCGCGCGTATCGCCGCGGCCAGGGAATGTCGCGTGCCGAGGGGGTCCATGGGCAGCTGGGAGACCAGGTCTGGTCCTTGTGGGCAGCGCTGCGCGCGCACCAGCATGGCCTGGGCGGCGACTGGATGGCGATCGCGGAAGACCTGGCGAGCCATCTCGAGGCCACCTACGCAGACCAGGAGCTCGGAGGCTACCTCGACCACGCCGGTGGCGAAGAGCTCGGGCGTCTCGGCGAGCGGATCAAGCCTCTCGCGGAAAACTCGGTCGCGGCGATGGCACTGATCGAGCTCGACGTTGTGATAGGTGACCCGTTATCGACTTACCGAGAGCGGGCGCGCCGCGCCCTCGAGTCGGTGGCCGCGCTGCCGCAGCAGTACGGGCTGATGGCCGCAGTGTTCGCGCGAGCGCTGGACCGCATGGGACACGCGATCAAGATCACGACCAGGAACGCTGGCCTGGCGCGCGCGGGTGTGGCCGCTCATCCGTACGCCGTGATCGACGCGGCGGGCGATCAACGAGCTGTCGTCTGCGCCGGGACAATATGCTTGGCGCCGGTGTCCACACCCGACGCCGTCAAGGAAGCGATCCAAGAAGCATCCACCTCGCGTGCCTGAAACCCGTCGTCATTTCGCGCACCGGGTCAACAGGGCACTAGACGACCCAGGTCTGCAGAAGGCTTTGGTGGGCGCCATGATCGGTCTGCGCGGCCGCCGCAACGCCGCTTTCGAGAGCTTCGACTTCGCGAAGGGCCGGGCTGATTTGAAGCGTCGACGCCAGGCCAACCTCGACCGACTTCCAGAGCTGCTCGAGCAGTTCACAGAACGCCTTGCCGCCGTCGGAGGCGCAGTGCATCTCGCGAAGGACGCGGCGGAGGCGCGCGATATCATCGGTCAGCTCTGCTGGAACGCGGGCAGCGGTTTGCCGGCCGGAGCTCGCATGGTGGTGACCAAGGTCAAGTCGATGGCGAGCGAGGAGATCGAGCTCAACCCGTACCTCGAGGGACTCGGCATCGAAGTTGTCGAGACCGACCTCGGCGAGCGGATGGTGCAGCTCACGCACACCCATCCGTCGCATCTCATAGCGCCTGCGATCCACCTGACCAAAGAAGACGCCGCCCAGGTGTTCGGCACAGAGCCGACGGTCGAGGCGATCCAGCAGCACGCGCGCGATTCGCTCCGCAAGAAGTTCATCGATGCGACGGTAGGCATCTCCGGCGCGAACATGGCCATCGCCGAGACAGGCACCATCGTGCTGGTCACCAACGAAGGCAACGCTGACCTCACGACGACACTGCCGCCGGTCCACATCGCGCTGTTCGGCATCGACAAGCTGGTGGCATCGCTGGACGACGCGGTTGCGGTGCTGCGCATGCTGCCCCGCAGCGGCACCGGCCAGATCATGTCCAGCTACGTCAACTGGATCACCGGTCCATCTCGCTCGGCCGACATCGAGCAGTCCCTGACCATCGGCGTGCACGGGCCGCGCGAGATGCACTGTGTGATCCTCGACAACGGCCGCGAGAAGATGCTCGACGACCCGATCTTTCGCGACGCCCTGACATGCATCCGGTGCGGCGCTTGTTCCAACGCATGCCCACCGTTCATGGCGGTGAGCGGCCACCAGTTCGGCCACATCTACAACGGACCGATCGGTCTGGTCCTGACGCCTTTCCACCATGGGCTCGACACGGCCGACCTGCCCAACACGCTCTGCGTTCAGTGCAATGCGTGCCAGGAGATCTGCCCCGTCGACATCCCGCTGCCGCGCCAGATCCTCGAGCACCGCCGCGCAGGCCGCAAGTCGCTCCGCAAGCAAGCGCTGGTAGGCGTCTGGAAGAAACCGAAGGTCGCGAATCGTCTGCTGCGGGCGGCGGCCCCGCTCACGGGCCTCGTGCCCGGCACGCCACGCCTCGCCCAAACGCCATACCGCGACAGGGTGCATGCCAGCCGGGTCGACGGCGAGCCGCTGACGATCTTCGCGTCCTGCCTGGCCGACCGTGTGTGGCCGGAGTCGGCGGTCGCGCTCGAGCGCATCGCGACGGCGGCGGGGTTTCAGGTTGGATTTCCCAAGGAGCAGTGGTGCTGCGGCCTGATCGCAGCCAACGCAGGCGACTTCGCGGCCGGCGCGGAGCTGTCGGGTGACCTGACGGCTTCGCTTCGAGATTCCAAGGGGTTGATCGTCACGCCCTCGGCTTCCTGCTTTGGCGCGTTCACGATCGACGCGCCGGATTGGGGCGCCAGATCCGACGAAGGCGTACGGGGCCGGATGCGCGACTCGACCCGATTCGTGCTGCAGCTCCTGGAATCGAACCCGAAGCTGGCCGACGCTAAGCACATGAGCCTGAAGATCGCGTACCACGACTCCTGCCAGAGCCTCCGCCAGCTCGGTTTGAAGAGCGAGCCGCGTCGGGTGCTCGAGCTTGCGGGCTACGAGGTCGTAGACCTGCCCGACATCGCCAACTGCTGCGGCTTTGGCGGCACGTT
>VBDS01000259.1 GCA_005889085.1 Chloroflexota bacterium
CGCCGCAAGGCATCCCGGTTCGAATCCGGGCCAGGGCACCTCGATCGAGTCCCGTTCCCCAGCCGGCGGTATGCGTTGCCGCCCCGGCAGCACGCGCGCCGATCTCCTGCGACGCACGGCGATCACGCCGGCAGGTTCAACCGCTGCAACAGACCGTGGTACCTCGCGTCACTCCGCAGCGGCTCCCACCAGGGAAACACTTTGAGATAGAACAGGCTGTCCCACGATTCGCCGACCCGAAGGGCGTCCTCGATGCACGCGAACGCGCGATCGATGTCGCCGAGCGCGGCGAAGATCATTCCCGGCCAGCCGCGCGCGCCGCGCGCCTGCGCATCCTGCACGATCGCAAGCGCCCGGTCCCGGTCACCGAGTCGGGCGCACGCATACGCGAGCCCGACCTGCAGGTTGGGATTGTCGGGACTCAGTTCGACGGCCCGGCGGGCGGACCGGATGGCCTCGTCGTATCGGCCTTGTTCGGCCCGTACGAGTGAGACCCACGCGTGCGCGCTGGCGAAGCTCGGCTCGAGCTCGAGGGCCCGAGCGAGCTGCTCCAGCGCCGCTTCGTGCTTGCGAGCCAACGTGAGCACGACTGCGGCCGTGACGCTCACGGCGTGAGACAGGGGATCCAACTGCTCGGCACGCCGGATCTCGGCAATCGCTTCGTCGAATCGCGCCAACGCCGCCAGAAGTGTGGCGTACCATTGATGCGCGGTGGCGTAACTCGCGTTCAACTCGATGGCCCGGCGGTACTCCCGCTCCTCGCCGTGCCAGTCGCGATCGCGCCGGAGCAGCTGTCCGCGGGTGGCGTGTGCCTCCGCCAGCATCTCGTCCAGGGCGAGAGCGCGGTCCACCGCCGCCTTCGCGCGTGCATGCGCCTGATCCAACGGCATGTAGTTGTACGAACCCAGCAAGAGGTACGCGTCGGCCAGGCCCGCGTGCGCCAGCGCGTACTCTGGGTCTCGCTCGATGGCCCGCTGAAAGTATTCGACGGCTCGCTCCAGGCCGCTCCGCGTCCGCCGGCTCCAGAAGTGGCGACCCTTGAGGAACATCTGGTAGGCATCGAGGTCGGCAGTGGGCCGCTTGACGATGGGGTCGGTGGGGCCGCCAGCGAGCGTCACTTTCAGGCGGCCGGCGATCGTCCGCGCGATTTCGTCTTGAATAGCGAACACATCGTCGAACTGGCGATCGTACCGGTCCGACCAGAGGTGGTATCCATCCGACACGTTGACCAGCTGGGCGGTGATGCGGATGCGGTCGCCGGCTTTGCGGACACTGCCTTCCAGCACCGTCGCGACCCGGAGGTGCGCGCCGACCTCCGTGACGTCCGGCGTCTTGCCCTTGAACGCGAAGGATGACGTGCGCGCCGCCACCCGGAAACCCTCGATTTGAGAGAGGGCGTTGATGATCTCTTCGGTGATCCCATCGGCGAAGTACTCGTCGTCGGGATCGGCGCTCATACTGGCGAACGGGAGCACGGCGATGGACCGCGGCGATTGGGCCGCCTCCGGTAACGCCCGTCCCGGCCGAGAGAGCGCCTCGACGAACTGTGCCGCCGGATTGAACCGGTCGGCGGGATTCTTTGCCAACGCGCGCGCCAGCAGCGCGGCGATCTCGCTGGGCACGGCGGGACGCAGCTGGCTGACTGGCCGGGGCTCCACCGTCAGGTGTTGGCGCACTACGCTCTCGACCGTCGGGCCCGTGAACGGAGGCTGTCCGCCGAGCATTTCGTAGAGCACGCAGCCCAGGGAATACAGATCGCTCCGACCGTCCACGTCGTCGCCGCCCGCGGCCTGCTCAGGGCTCATGTACAAGGGCGTCCCCACGGCCATCCC
The DNA here is from genome assembly GCA_005889085.1 of Chloroflexota bacterium. Classification (GTDB taxonomy): domain Bacteria; phylum Chloroflexota; class Dormibacteria; order Dormibacterales; family Dormibacteraceae; genus 40CM-4-65-16. The sequence goes on from VBDS01000259.1 coordinate 1,833, forward strand.
GGTCTGGGTCAGTGTCTCGCCGCCGGCGGCGTGGATCGCCTTGGCGATGCCGAAGTCGGTCACCACCGCGTGCCCGCTCTCGAGCAGAATATTCTCGGGCTTGATGTCACGGTGGATGATCCCGCGGCCGTGCGCGTAACTCAGCGCGTCCGCCACCTCTCGCGCGATCTGGACGGCATCGTCCAACGGGAGTTGCTTCTCGCGGTCCAACCGCTCCCGCAGCGACTCACCCTCGGCGTAGGGCATGACGTAGAAGAGCAGCCCGTCGGCCTCGCCCGAATCGTAGAGCGGCAGGATGTGCGGGTGACGGAGATTGGCGCTCGTTGCGATCTCGCGGAGGAACCGCTCCGCACCGAGCGCGGGGGTCAGCTCCGGGCGGAGCACCTTGATGGCCACGCTCCGCCGGTGCTTCAAGTCCTCGGCGAGCCACACGATGGCCATGCCGCCATGGCCCAGCTCGCGTCCGATGCGATAACGATCGGTAAGGGCAGTGGACAGGCGGTCGATGACGTCGGACACGGCGACTAAGATGCGGCGACGGCCCAGGCGGCGCGAGCCATCTCGCACCGAGGCCGTGGCTACCGCTTGAGCGCTGCGCGAATCTTCGCTAGGTGATGGAAGCTGTGGCGGAGCGCATGGTCCTCTATGAAGAACTGCGCGGTGAGCGGCGCGTCCGCATCGAGCGATACCGTGGCGGCGCGATCCAGTTGGTCGTCGGTGAACCGACGAACGGCTTCCGCTGCGGCCTGCGCGTTCCTACGAAGCAGGTTGAGAGCGTCGCCTTTTGGGACGGCGCGGTGCTCACGGGCGTGTTTCGCGTTGATGTCGGCCACGTCGTTCCACGTGACGCCCGCGATGGCTTTCCCGTCCGCGAGCTGGCGGGCGAGGTCGATTTGTACATGCTTGCCACGTGATGGATCATCACGCCGACCGTGCGGCCGTCAGGCGTCACCGGGGTCCGCCACTCCGAGTCGGAGAGACCCTCGGCGAGCGTCCCGAGCGCCCGGGCCCCCTGCTCGATCCGCTCGGCGAGGGCTTCAGCACGTTGACTCACAGCTCACCTCGGGAGAAGGGCCACCAATATACATTCCGGGCAGCATGAACGCACCAGCCCATCGAACCGTCTCCGCCCTCCACTTCCTGCTGGTCGCTGGGTGCGCGACGGCGTCCGCACAGCAGCGGGCGACGCGCCCCTTCGATGCCGCTTGGCGATTCCATCTCGGGGACGTTGCCGGGGCACAGGAGGCGACGTTCGCCGACGCCGCGTGGCGGACGCTCGACCTGCCGCACGATTGGAGCGTCGCGGGGGAATTCAGCGAGCAGAACCCTGCCGGCCCGGAGGGCGGGGCGCTGCCCGGCGGCATCGGCTGGTACCGCAAGACCTTCTACGCTCCCGCGAAGGATACGAGCAGCCTGGTGTTCGTCGAGTTCGACGGCGTGTATCGCAACAGCCAGGTCTGGATCAACGGGCATTATCTGGGGAAGCGGCCGTACGGCTACAGCTCCTTCCGGTACCAACTCACGCCGCACCTCCGCTACGGTCGCGCGCGCAACGTGATCGCCGTCCGCGTGGACAACTCACAACAGCCCAACTCGCGCTGGTACTCCGGATCGGGGATCTACCGTCATGTCCGCCTCGTGACGACGGATCCGGTGCACGTCGATCAGTGGGGCACGTACGTCACCACGCCCGCGGTGAATTCCGACTCGGCCCATGTGACGGTACGGACGACGCTGCGGAACCGCTCGCCCGCGGAACAGCCGATCACGTTGCGGACGGTCGTCTACGACGCCGCCGGGCGGGAAGTGGCGACCGCGGCGACCGAGGGGCGGATCCCGGCGGACTCCATCACAGAGATCGCGCACGAGCTGGTCGTCAGGAGCCCGACGCTCTGGTCGGTCGAACGTCCCTATCTCTACCGCGCCGTGTCGCGGGTGACGTGCGGGACCAGGCCGTGCGACGATTACACGACGCCGTTCGGGGTGCGGACGTTTGCGTTCGATGGCGATCGCGGGTTCATCCTCAACGGGAAGCCGTTGAAGATCCGCGGCGTGTGCCTGCACCACGATCTAGGGAGCCTGGGCGCCGCGGTGAACACCCGCGCCCTGGAGCGGCAGCTCCAGATCATGAAGGAGATGGGGGTGAACGCGCTGCGGACCTCCCACAACCCGCCCGCACCCGAGCTGCTCGATCTCACCGACCGCATGGGCTTCATCGTGCTGGACGAAGCCTTCGACATGTGGAAGCGGGCCAAGACGAAATACGACTACCACCTGGACTGGGACGCGTGGCACGAGCGCGACCTGTCGGACATGGTGCGGCGTGACCGCAACCACCCCAGCGTCTTCATGTGGAGCATCGGGAACGAAGTCATGGAGCAGTGGACCAACGACGACACGACGGCGATTCCGATCGCGCGGGAGCTTGCCGGGATCGTGCGCCGCCTCGACCCCACACGGCCCATTACGTCGGCGAACAATAACGGCAGTCCGGCAAACCCGCTGTTTCACGCCGGCGCCCTCGACCTGCTCGGCCACAACTACCACCACGAGGCGTGGCCGAAGCTTCCGGCGCAGTTCCCCGGGGCGAAGTTCATCATCACCGAAGCAGTGTCGGCGCTCAACAGCCGCGGCGTCTACGAGCAGCCTTCCGACAGCGTGGCCAGCTACGAAACGCCGTACGTGAAGGACCACGGACCTCAGCCGAACCGGAACCACCGGCTCTCGTCGTACGACGACCGGAAGGCATTCTGGGGCTCGCTGCACGAAGAATCGCTGCGCCCGTTCGAGCGCTACCCATTCCTCTCGGGGATGTTCATCTGGACCGGGTTCGACTACCTCGGGGAGCCTACGCCGTATGGCTGGCCGGCCCGGA
>VBDS01000026.1 GCA_005889085.1 Chloroflexota bacterium
GCGACGGCGTGGGGCGTGCTGGACGCGATCCAGCGGCCTTCGCTCGACGCAATGCTCCCCCGCCTCGTCGACAAGAACGAGCTCGCGGCAGCCGCCAATCTCGGCAGCATCCGCGGCACTCTGGGTCAGATCCTCGGGCCGGCCCTCGGCGGCGTTCTGATCGCCCTGCTCGGCCTTCCGCTCACGTACATGGTCGACGTGGCTACCTTCGTCGTCGGTCTTGCGTGTCTGTGGCTCATGCGCGCGGTGCCTCCCCCAATCGACGCCGAGCGTCCGAGCCTGCGTCGAGTCATGGAAGGCTTGCGCTATGCGCGCAGTCGCCAGGAGCTGCTCGGCACCTACTTTGTCGACATGATCGCGATGTTCTTCGGCATGCCGATGGCGCTGTTTCCCGCGATCGCGCAAGGGCTCGGCGGCCCGAAGGTGCTGGGCCTTCTGTACGCCGCGCCGGCGGTCGGTTCCTTTGTCTTTTCGGCGACCAGCGGCTGGACTGGGCGTGTGCATCGTCATGGCTTGGGGGTGATCGTCGCGGCGACTGTCTGGGGGCTTGCCATCATCGGCTTCGGCCTGGCGCCTGGGCTGGTGCTCGCGCTTTTCTTCCTTGTGGTAGCCGGCGCCGCGGACATGATGAGCGGCGTCTTTCGCTCGGTGATCTGGAACCAGACGATCCCAGACTCTTTGCGCGGGCGCCTCGCCTCGATCGAGATGCTGAGCTACACCTCCGGCCCGGCCCTCGGCAACTTCGAGGCTGGCGTCGTGGCATCGCTGTTCAGCGTCCGGATCTCCGTCATCTCAGGCGGCGTCCTGTGCGTGATCGGTTGCATGCTTTGCGCACTGGCGCTGCCCGCCTTTCGCGCCTATGACGCTCGGCAGTACCATCTCCCGCCAGATCCGGAGGCCGGCAGCGTCAAGCGGGAGAAGCAGTGAGCTCAGCTCAGATCGTCGTCGTGCTCGCGGTCGTCACAGCTTTGCTTGCGCTGTGGGCGGCGATTTTCGCCACCCGGGCGGACCTTGCTGCGCGCCGATCGATCAGAGTCGGCAACAGTCGCTGGGAAGCGAGCACGAAACCCGTGCCGCACCTGAGCTTTACGGACTTCACGGCGCCAGGCCAGTCGATCCAGATCCAGGTCGAAAACCTTGGGGGGACGCTCGCCGGATGCGGCCTCATCGTCCAGAGCGGCGACGAGCTATACGCGGGCGAGCTGACCCTGCCCGAGAAAGCACCGGCGCGCCCGATCTCGCTCCCTTTCATAGTCAAGGCCTGGCAGCGGGTAGCGCAGCCGCGACCGCTGCTGCTGGTTGCCCGCGACGTCAGCGGTCGATGTTGGGACTGCCTTGACGGTGGCAAGCAGATCAAGGACCCGCGCAAATGGCTCGCGGGTCAGCTCCGCGCTCTGCGCATGCAGGGCATGGTTGATTTTCCGTCCATCACAGGCGGCCTGAAGCGTTAGTGGGTGTGGTCTAGCTCAGCCTTCAGGTTCAGCTGGACGTTTCCTTTCAGCGCTTGAGACACCGGGCATCCATCCTTCGCCTCTTCGGCGAACGTCTGAAACTCTTTCGCGTCGAGGCCGTGAATGTGGCCTCGGACCGTGATGGTGCTCGATACGATGCCCTTCCCTGGAACAAACTCGACCTCGGCGGACGTGTTCAGCCTTTCCGGATGATGGCCCGCTTTGGACAGGCCGTTCGAAAGGGCCATCGAGTAGCACGCTGCGTGCGCCGCGGCGATGAGCTCTTCCGGGCTGGTGCCGCCGTGTGTCCGCTCGGCCCGGTTCGCCCACGTGACCGGAAACTCGCTGAAGGTTCCACTGGCAACCTTGACCCTGCCCTTGCCGCTGGTAAGGTCGCCTTCCCAGACCGCATCGGCCCTACTGATCGCAGCCATTGGTCAATCCCCCTTTGGAAAACGGAATTCGGAGCTCAGACCCTTAAACGTTAAGCGTCTCGGTTCGATTCCTCGACGGACTCGACTCTGCGTCTGGATTTGGTCCGCTGTCAAACTGGGTCCGTCTTGGAAGCGCACGAGATCCCGGAGCTCGATCCTCAGCCGCGCGACTCGGGCGGTCACGGCTACATCGACTTCCTCGCTTCCGGCAAGCTGAGCGTCGGCCTCGCCATTTGGCCGGCCGGTTCGACCGACCGCCAGCAGCCTCACCGCGAGGACGAGGTTTACTACGTGATCAGCGGGCGCGGAGTGATCAGGGTCGCTGATGAGGAACGCGATGTGCAGCCGGGCAGCCTCGTCTTCGTCGCAGCCGGCGTCGAACACCGTTTTCACGACATCGAAGATGACCTGCGGGTTCTGGTCTTCTGGGCGCCGCCACATCTGGCAGCGCGCGATGATTAGGCCGTGGGGCAGCAGCCTTCCGCCGTCCTTGTCACGACCACCGAACGCCCCGCGGGGTACGAGGTCAAGCAGGCCCTCGGTCAGGTCTTCGGCGTGGTCGTGCGGAGCCGCGGACTGGGCGGAAACATCATGGCGGGCCTGCGATCGCTCGGTGGCGGCGAGATAGTTGAGTACACCCGATTGGTGGAGGACACGCGCCGGCACGCCATCGACCGCATGGTCGAGAACGCCCGGGCCATGGGCGCCAACGCGGTGGTCATGATGCGATTCGACTCGTCTGAGATCGGGCAGACAATGACCGAGGTGGTGGCCTATGGCACAGCGGCGATTATCGAGCGCAGCTCGACATGAACCTCGCGACTCAGCTGGTCATCCTGGTGATCGTGCTGGCATTCGCCATCGTGGGTTACTTCGCCTGGGACCGCCGGTACCGCGGCCAGAACCAGGGTTCCTTCAAGCCGACCGGCGAGGTCTTCAAGGACCCCACGTCAGGCAAGATGACCCGCGTCTACGAAGATCCAGTTACTGGTCGCCGCCAGTACCGCGAGGAGCCGTTCAACTCCTGAGCCGTCGCGGATTTCCCACCGCGTCGAGCACCAGAGTGGGCAGGTATTCGCCGGCGGGCGTGCGCACCCACCAGACGCGGTCCTTACGCCATTCGTCGACCGAAGAGAAGCGGTAGCGAAACAGGTTCGCGCGTATGGCAGCCGGCGGGTGGTCGGGAAATGGGTTGAGCCTCAGCAGCTGCAGGGTCGCGCGGTCTCCCTCGAGGAGCCTGACCACAAACGCGATGAACCACTGGTGGCGGAATGGGGACTCCATCGCGGCAAACCACATGAGCCAGTCGAGCCGGAGGTGATACGGCGCGAACTGCCGCGGCACGCGCCGCGGGTCGCCGGGCTTGCCCTTGAACTCGTAGGCCCTCCACCCCGCCTCGCCCTGCGCCACATTGGCAGTGCCCTCGACGATGATCTCGTAGCGCTCTTTGGTAACAGACCCGAACGCACCGTAGGTGTTGACGAGATGGAATGGGTCGAAGCTGAAGTTCATGACCTGGTGCCGTGAGATGAGGTTGCGCACGGGTCGGTAGCTGAGGAGCAGCACGAGCAGGGTCACGGCGGCCACGAGCACCTGCCACCAGAGAGGGAGCGGCGAGAGGGTCGGGACCGAAACGTGAAGGAACAGCGACAGGGTCCGATCGTCCAACGCGGAAATCGCGAGCGTCATAGTCAGAAAGTTCAGCCACGAGAAATTGCCGCTCAGCACCAGCCACGCCTGGGTGAGGATGATCAGCGCACCCGCAATCGATGCCACAGGCTGCGGAGTGAACAAGAAGAACGGCACCACCAGCTGCGCAAAGAAATTGCCCAGCACCTCCATGCGGTGCAGTGGTTTCGGCAAGTGATGAAAGAACCAGCTCAGCGGGTTGGGCATGGGCTGGGTCTCGTGGTGGTAGTAGAGGCACGTCAGGTTTCGCCAGCACCGGTCGCCGCGCAGCTTGATCAGGCCCGCGCCAAACTCGACTCGAAATACCAGCCAGCGGAAGAGAAGGATCAGCGGCCAGGCCGGCACGGTCGGGCCCGCACCGAGAAAGATGGCGAGAAATCCAGCCTCGAGGAGCAGCGTCTCCCAACCGAAGGCGTAGAACACCTGGCCGACGTTGACGATCGACTGGTACAGCACCCACAGGGCGAACCACACAAGAATCGAGATCCAGGGCGGTGCGAGGTCGAGCAGCCCGACGACCACGCCGACGCTCAACACGACGCCGGTCCAGGCGACCCCGAGCAGCATGGGATCCGAATAGCGAATGTGGAAGACACTGGGCGCCTGGAAGAAGGAGACGCGGCTCAAGAAAAGCGGGACGGCCAGCAGGCCTTTTTCACCAAGCAAGGGCCTGAACTGGTTCACGGCGACCAGGAATGCGATGCAGTAGGTGACTCCCAGCGCCCGCTCGATGACCAGCCTCGTGAGCCAGTAGTCAGGAGCCTGCAGCCAGTCCATCTACATCCGAGACTTCAACGCGGCACGAGCTGCGTTCACCCCGCACATCCCGTGAACGCCGCCGCCCGGTGGCGTGGCGGCCGAGCATATGAACACCCTTCGATCGGGCGTCGCGTACGGATTGAGCCTCAGGACCGGCCGGGCGACCAGGCCCCGCAGATCCATACGGCCTCCCATCACGTCGCCACCGACGCAATTTGGCTCTTCTGACTCGAGGCGTCGCGGAGTCCACGCGCTCCGTTTCCGGACCAGGTCGCGAAAGCCGGGCGCGAATCGCTCGACCTGGTCCTCGACCGCTTGCGTCATGTCGACGTCGGAGCCGTTCGGCACATGACAGTAAGCCCACGCGACGTGTTTGCCCTCGGGTGCGCGCGACCGGTCGAACAGAGTCGGTTGCGTGAGCAGGACAAACGGCCGCGCCGGATGTTGGCCGGCGGCGACCTGCGACTCGGATTCGGTGATCTCCTCCAGCGTGCCGCCGAGGTGAACGGTTGCGGCCCGCAGGCAGTCAGCCGATCGCCACGGGATCGGTCCATCAAGCGTCCAGTCCATCTTGAACGCGCCTGGGCCATGGCGAAATTCGCGGAGCTTTTCGCGGTACCTGCTCGTTAGATCGAGATGCGCCAGCTCGAGCACGCCCTTGGGAACCAGGTCGAGCAACGCCACGCGGTGCTCCGGCAGGTCGTCCATCGATGCCACGCGCTGCCCTGCCAAGACCTGGCCGCCCAGCTCCTGCAGCCGGTGCACCATCGCCGCCGCGACGGATTCCGATCCCCCTCTGGCGACCGGCCAGCCGCCGGCATGGGCGGACGCCAGCATCAACAAGCCCATCGCGCCGGTGCCCGCCTCGTCGAGGGCCAGCAGGCTGTGGGCGGCCGCGCCCGCGAGCAGGGCGCGAGCCTCGCGGCCCCGAAAGGACAAGCCGGCGAGGGCTCGCGCCGACAGGAGGCCCGGCAGCCCAAACCGGGCGAGCAGCCAGGGATGACGCGGTGGTCGAGGCGGCCTCATGACCATCGAGAGCAGCTCTGACGTGTGCTTCGCAATCGGCTCCACAAGCCGCCTGTAAGCGCGTCCGTCCTCACCCAGCCGCGCCGCCGTCTGCGCCACAGATCGCGCGAGGAGGAGCGCTGTGCCGTCGTCGAAGGGATGCGCGAGCGGCGCGGGCGGCGTGACCAGGTCCAGCTGGAGCGCCTCGAAGAAGGGCGTCAGCGGTGGGAGCGCCATGATCGTGGAGCAGACGTCGTGGCGAAAGCCGGCCTCGAGGAGCTCTTCGGTCCGCAGCCCTCCACCCGGCTTAGCGGCCCCTTCCAGCACCAGGACCGACTTTCTGGCCGCTGCCAGCGTGATCGCGGCGGCGAGGCCGTTCGGCCCGGAGCCGACGACCACGGCGTCATACCGGTCCCCCACCTCTCTAGTTGAGCACTCGAGAAGGGCCTGGGGAGTGCATCACGCCTCGTTGGCGCCAGCAGTATGTTCGCGGTCTACGACGGTTTTCCGACCGGAGCTTCAGGTCGGGAGAGGACGCGTCGCACCTCGCGTGCAACCTCGATGTCCTCGTGTGCTTTGACCACCAGCGTCGCTACGCGAGCATCCGGGGCGCTGATGTCGCCGTCGCCATCAACGCCGGCGTTGTGCGTGGGGCCGATATCGACACCGAGGAAGCTCAGCCCCTGGGCCGCCGCGGCCCGCACCGGTGGTGCGTTCTCGCCCACGCCGCCTGTGAACACCAGGACCTCGAGGCCGTTCATCGCCGCGGCCATCGCGGCGATGAGGCCTCGAAGCCGGTGCACGTAGACATCGAACGCAAGCTCGGCGGCGTCGTCGCCCCCCGCGATGCGTTTCAAGATCTCTCGCATGTCGCCTGTGCCGGCGAGGGCGACGAGCCCACCCTTGCGGTCGAGGGCTTCAGTAAGGCCGGCCTCGGTCAGTCCGGCGTGACGCTCGAGATAGAGGAGGGCGCCAGGATCGATCGTGCCCGACCGCGTCGCCATCACAAGGCCCTCGAGCGGCGTGAAGCCCATCGTGGTGTCCATCGACCGCCCGCCTCGCACCGCCGCCAGGGATGCCCCGGCCCCGAGGTGGCACGTCACGACCCTGAGCTCGTGCGGCGAGCGCCCGAGCATCTCCGCCGCGCGACGCGCCGCGTAGGCGTGTGAGAAACCATGAAAGCCATAGCGCTTGATTCCAAATCGCACACGCCACTCGTCGGGTATCGCGTAGGTCGAAGCCGCAGCCGGCATCCGGGAGTGAAACGCCGTGTCGAAGCATGCGACGGCGGGCAAGCGAGGCAAGAGCTCCCGCGCGGCGGCGATTCCGGCCAGTGCGGCCGGCAGATGGAGCGGAGCGAGGTCCGTGATCGTGACCAGATAGCGGATGACCTCGCCGTCGATTCGCACCGACGCCGGGTATCGAGGTCCTCCGTGGACGACGCGATGCCCGATCGCTGCGATTCCTTCCATAGCGCGGACCGCGCTCGCCAGCCGCGCCTCGTCGAGCCTTCCCTCGGCGACCTCGAACTCGCGGTCGAAGAGGACGCGGTCATCCTCATCGACAAGGCTCAGCTTGAGGGAGCTCGACCCGGCGTTGAGGACGAGTACGCGCAACCTTCTACTGCGGCCAGGTCCAATTGAGGATCTCCGGCGCGTCCTGGCCGTGGTCCCTGGTGTACTGCCGGGCGCGCAGCCGGAGATCGACCATCTCCTGACGCACGTGGGCGGCCCTCGAGCCGAGCGACGGCACGCGGTCGATCACGTCCATCACCAGGTGGTAGCGGTCGATATCGTTCAGCATGGCCATGTCGAACGGTGTGGTGGTCGTGCCCTCTTCCTTGTAGCCACGGACGTGAATGTTGACGTGATTCGTGCGCCTGTACGTCAGGCGGTGGATCAGCCACGGATACCCGTGGTAGGCGAAGATCACCGGCTTGTCGCGCGTGAAGACCTCGTCGAACTCGGCATCCTTCAGACCGTGCGGATGCTCGGTGGGTGGCTGCACCCGCATCAGGTCGACCACGTTGACCACGCGCACCGCGAGCTGTGGCAAGTGCTGCCGGATCAGGTCCGCGGCTGCCAGCGTTTCTAGCGTGGGCACATCGCCGGCGCAAGCCAGCACGACGTCGGGATCGCGGTCTGCGTCGGTGCTGGCCCAATCCCAGATGCCGAGACCGCGCGTGCAGTGCGCGATCGCATCTTCCATCGATAGATAGTTCAGGGCCGGCTGCTTGCCCGCGACGATCACGTTGACGTAGTTGCGGCTGCGCAGGCAGTGGTCGGCGACGGACAGCAGGCAGTTGGCATCGGGCGCGAGGTAGACGCGAATGACCTCCGCCTTCTTGTTGATCACGTGGTCGATGAAGCCTGGGTCCTGGTGCGAGAAGCCATTGTGGTCCTGCCGCCACACGTGTGACGAGAGCAAGTAGTTGAGCGATGCGATGGGACGGCGCCAGGCGATCGTCCGGGTGACCTTCAACCACTTTGCGTGCTGATTGAACATCGAGTCGATGATGTGGATGAACGCCTCGTAGCAGTCGAACAACCCATGGCGGCCAGTCAAGAGATAGCCCTCGAGCCAGCCCTCGCAGAGATGCTCGCTCAAGACCTCCATCACGCGGCCGTCGGCGGCGAGGTGATCGTCGCCGGGCAGGAGCTCGGCATCCCACGCACGGTCGGTGGCTTCGAACACCGAGCCGAGGCGGTTCGAGACCGTCTCGTCCGGGCCCACGATGCGGAAATTGTCCGGGTTCATCTTGACCACATCGCGCAGGTAGTCACCCATGACGCGAGTGGCCTCGCTCAAGGTCGTGCCGGGCCTGGGCACTGCCACCGCGTAGTCGCGGAAGTCCGGCAGCCGGAGGTCTTTCAACAGTTCCCCGCCGTTCGCGTGCGGGTTGGCGCTCAACCGCCGGTCCCCCTTCGGGGGCAGCTTCATGAGCTCGTCGATCAGCTTGCCCGAGCGATCGAAGAGCTCCTCGGGTTTGTAGCCGCGCATCCAGTCTTCGAGGATCTTCAAGTGATCCGGCTTCGACGCGAAATCGGTGACCGGGACCTGGTGGGCGCGGAACGTGCCCTCGACCTGCAGGCCGTCGACGACCTTGGGCCCGGTCCAACCCTTAGGCGTCTGGAGGACGATCATGGGCCATGAGGGCCGGCCGGCCTGATGATTCGAGCCCTTGATGCGCGCGATCTCGTCCAGCGCCCAATCCAGCGCGGCAGCCATCTGCTGGTGCACCTTCATCGGGTCGTCGCCGCTGACGAACACAGGCGTGTGCCCATAGCCCTCCATCAGCTGGCGCAGCTCGCTCTCGGGGATCCGCGCCAGCACGGTCGGGTTGGCGATCTTGTAGCCGTTGAGGTGGAGGATCGGCAGCACTGCTCCGTCGCGCGAGGGATTGAGGAACTTGTTCGAGTGCCAGCTTGCCGCCAATGGACCGGTCTCCGCCTCGCCGTCGCCGACGATGCAGAAGACTGTGAGATTCGGGTTGTCGAAAGCGGCGCCGTAGGCGTGGACTAACGCATAGCCGAGCTCGCCTCCTTCATGGATCGAGCCCGGCGTCTCCGGCGCGTTGTGGCTTGGAATCCCGCCAGGAAACGAGAACTGCCGGAACAGCTTGCGCAGCCCTGTCTCGTCCTGCGAGACGTCCGGATAGCGCTCGGTGTACGTGCCTTCGAGGTACGCGTTCGCCACGCCGGCGGGTCCACCGTGGCCCGGGCCCATGATGTAGATCGCGTCCAGGCCCCGCGTCTTGATCGCGCGGCTCGCATGCGCGTAGATGAGGTTCAGGCCTGGCGTGGTGCCCCAATGTCCGAGCAGCCGAGGCTTGATGTCCTCCAGACGCAGCGGCCTGGCCAGCAGGGGATTATCCAGCAGGTAGATCTGCCCGACGGATAGATAGTTGGCCGCGCGCCAGTAGGCGTGGATCGAACGAAGCTCCTCGGAGCCAAGCGGCTTGGCTCGTGAGATGTCAGGTGCGGCCGCCCGACTGGTCTGGCTCGGCGTCATTTGGCCACCCCTCATCATGCATGCTGGCAAGGTGGCGAGGGAGCACCAACTCCTCGAATGGATGCCGGACGCCGTGGTCGTATCGGATCGTGACGGCAAGATCGCATATGCCAACCGCCGGGCAGAAAGGCTTACCGGTTACCGGCGCAAGGAGCTGATCGGTCGCAAAATCGAGGTCCTGATCCCCACCGGCCTGCGCTCGGCACATGCTCGAGACCGCCGCGGTTTCTACGCACGCGGTGTCGCGAGGCTGATGGGTGGCCTCGACAGCGACTTCCGGCTCCGGCGCAAGGACGGAAGAGGAGTCTCCGTCGAGATCTCACTTGGGCCGGCCGGCGACGACACCGTGGCGGTCATACGTGACTTCACGGAGCGCCACCGTCTCGAAGCCGCGCTCGAGCATCGCGCGCTGCATGACCCGCTGACCGAGCTGGCCAACCGCACGCTCTTCTTCGACCGCCTCCGTCAGTCGATTCACGCGGCTCGGCGTGACCGCAGCCAGCTGGGCGTTGTGATGCTCGACCTGGACGGCTTCAAGGGGATCAACGACGCATTCGGCCACGCGGTGGGCGATGACGTCTTGAAGGAGCTGGGTGCGCGCATGAGCAAAGGCTTGCGTGCGACCGACACCGCTGCCCGTCTGGGCGGGGACGAGTTTGCATGGCTTCTGCCGGGCGTCAAGAGCCGCGATGGCGTGAGACGCACTGTGCGTAAGCGGCTCGCCGCGATCGAGGAGCCCCTGAAGGTCGGTAGGCGGAAGCTAGCCGTCGGTGTCTCGGCCGGCATCGCCCTGTATCCCGAAGACGGAGGCGATGCCGACACGCTCATGCGCCACGCGGACGCCGCCATGTACTCCATCAAGCGCAGGGGCGCTCGCTAGGCTTCCGACGCGGCGACGCGCCCGGCCGGAACTGAAGCTAGCCTTTCATGCGTGCCTGACAGGCGGCCGGTCGCCGTTTTCGCCGCGCTCGAGCTGGAAGCTCGGGGGCTGGCCCACCACCTTCCGAGGTCGGAGACCATCGGACCCAAGATCGGCATCTGGGAAGGCGACGGAATGGTTGTCGTCGTCTCCGGGGTCGGCAAGGTCGCCGCGGCGCTGGCCGCGCAGTTCGTCCAGGACGTGTTCAAGCCGCGATGCGCGGTCTCGATCGGACTCGCCGGCGCTCTTCGCGATGATGGGCCGCGCGGCCAGGTCGTCGTCGCCACGGGCGCCGTGCAGCACGACATGGACGCACGGCCTCTGACCGCAGAGCGTGGTGTGATTCCTGGCCTCAACCTGTCGGTGCTCAGCGTCGATCCCCCGCTGGCCGAAAAGCTCATCGTGTCCGCAAAGCGGTCTGTCGAAAATCCACGGATCGTGCGTCCAGGTCTGGTGGTGACCGGTGATCAGATCATCACGTCGCGCCCGTTGCGCGACGCGCTGGTGCACAATTTTCCAGACGCCGCCTGCGTCGACATGGAGACGGCGG
>VBDS01000027.1 GCA_005889085.1 Chloroflexota bacterium
ATGGCGCGCAGCAAAAGCGACTCGTGGACCACGCTTGGCCGCAGACCTGCCTCCTGCATCAGGCGGCCGGCCTCCACAGCCTCCTTCGTGCCTCGCTCGCTCAACGGTACGTCGGTCCAGCCCGTGAACAGGTTCTCGAGATTCCAGGTGCTCTCCCCATGCCGGAGAAGAACCAGGGTTGAGGATTTGTTAGCCACGGCCGTACGCCTCTGAGTGACAAGACTCCTCTCCATTTATGGGGAGGTGGCGCAAAGCGCCGGAGGGGCTGGAGGAACCCGGTTTAGCGATGTCCATAAACCTCCGCGGTCACTTTCACGATATGCGCGAACTCATCAGCATCCAGGCTCGCACCCCCCACGAGCGCCCCATCGCATAGAGGCAGCTCCACGTACTGCTGCACGTTCTTCGAGTTGACGCTGCCTCCATAGAGGATGCGCACCTTACGCGCCGCGCCCGCGCCGATCATCTGCCCCACCACGCGCCTGATGAGGCGCATCGTCGCGTAGGCGTGCTCCGGGTCCGCGCTCTTCCCCGTCCCGATGGCCCATACCGGCTCATAGGCAATGACGAGCCGCGCAGAATCGTCCGCGGAGCAGCTGGCCAAACCCGCTTTCACCTGGGCCGAGACGACCTCATCCGAGGTTCCGGCGTCGTAATGATCCGCAAGCTCACCGACGCACATGATCACGCCGAGCTCGCTGGAAAGAGCGGACGCCGTCTTCTTCGCCACCATGTCATCGGTCTCACCGAGGTACAGGCGCCGCTCTGAGTGGCCGACGATCACCCACTGGCACATTCCCTTGAGCATCGCGGGCGAGACTTCGCCGGTATAAGCGCCCGACATCTCCCAGAAACAGTCCTGGGCGCCGAGCTTGACCCCTGACGACTCGAGCACCTCGGAGATGCCGATCAGCCACGGGAAGGGAGGCACGATGACCACCTCGACGCGCTCGGCGTGTCCCCGCGCCACCGACAGGATGCCGCGCGCGAGGTCGAGCGCGTCGTCGATGTTGGTCGGGTTCATCTTCCAGTTGGCTGCCACGAGCGGCATGCCGGGAGGGCGGCTCGACAACTACGCCTCCTTGAGGATGGCGATGCCCGGCAGCTCCTTGCCCTCGAGGTACTCGAGCGTCGCGCCGCCGCCGGTGGAAACGTGCGAGTAGCGCCCGGCCAGCCCCAACGCCTCGATCGCCGCCACGGTGTCGCCTCCACCCACCAACGTGTAGGCGCCCGAGCCTGCGACGGCCTCTCCGACGGCCTTCGTCCCATCGCTGAAGTCTTTGATCTCAGCCACGCCGACCGGCCCGTTCCAGATCACGGTGCCGGCGCCGCGCAGCCTCTCACCGAACTGAACGACGGTCCGCGGCCCGATATCGAGAGCTTTCCATCCCGGCTCGACCTTGTCCGCCTCCATGATGCGCAGAGCCTCGCCCGGTTCCATCCTTCGCGCGCACACGAGGTCGACCGGCAGCACCAGCTTGCCGCCGGCCTCCTCGGCGACCTGTTTCGCCTCGTCGAGCGCCGTATCCTCCACCAGCCCGCTGCCGGTCGGCCATCCCCTGGCCTTGAAGAAGGTGTTGGCCATCGCGCCGCCGACGAGGAGGAAGTCGACCTTCTTCAGCAAGTTCCGCAGGACGCCAACCTTGGTCGAGACCTTCGCGCCCCCGACCACGGCGATCATCGGCCGGCGCGGGTTGTCGAGCGCCTGATGAAGCGCGGCCAGCTCAACTGCCATCAGCTCGCCCGCGAACGCCGGGAGGTAGGCGGCCACGCCCACCACCGACGCATGCGCGCGGTGCGAGGCCGCGAATGCATCGTTGACGAAAAGGTCGCCGAGCGAGGCCAGGCGGCGGGCGAATGTCGCGTCGTTCGCCTCGTCCTCTTTATGAAAGCGGACGTTCTCGAGGAGGAGCACCTGGCCCGACTGAAGACTGTCCACAGCGGCCATTGCAGGCTCGCCGACGCAGTCCTCCGCGAACTGGACCTCGCGGCCGACCCACCGCCCGACGTCTGCCGCGATCGGCTTGAGGGAGAGCTCCGGCTCGCGATCCTTGGGCCGGCCGAGGTGCGATATGACGATCACCCGGGCGCCGCGGCGCGCGAGGTGCTGCAGGGTCGGCGCTGCGGCGCGGACCCTGGTGTCGTCGGCGATGGCGCCGTTCGACATCGGGACGTTGAGGTCCTCCCGGACGAGGACGCGCTTGCCCGCGACGTCGACTGTCGTGATCGAAGCTTTCAGAGCCGCTCCGCCATGTAGTTGATCAGTTCGACCATGCGACAGCTGAACCCCCACTCGTTGTCGTACCAGCTGACGACTTTGGCCCAGTCACCCGCGAGCATGGCGGTCAGCGGCGCATCCACGATCGACGAATGGGGGTCGTTCTTGAAATCGGACGAGACCAGCTCTTCGTGGCTCACCGCGAGGATGCCGCGCAGCTCGCCGCTCGCCGCTTCCTCGAATGCCGCGTTGATGTCCTCCGCGGTCGTTGTCTTGCCAAGGCGGACCGTGAGGTCGACGACCGACACGTCGAGGATCGGGACCCGGAACGAGATGCCGGCGAACTTGCCGGCGAGGTCAGGCAGCACCTCGGCGACCGCACGGTTGGCGCCGGTGGAGGTCGGGATGATGTTGTCCGCGGCCGCTCGGGCGCGTCGCAGGTCTTTGTGCGGGAGGTCCTGCAGCTTCTGGTCGGCGGTGTAGGCGTGGATCGTGGTCATCATCCCGGTCTCGATGCCAAACGAATCGTGCAGCACCTTGGCCAGCGGGACGAAGCAGTTTGTCGTGCAGCTGGCGTTCGAGATGACATCGTGCTTTTTTGCGTCGTAGCCCTTGTGGTTGACGCCCATGACCACCGTGTAGTCCTGGTTGGTCGCTGGAGCGGAGATGACGACCTTCTTCGCGCCCCCCTTGTCGATGTGGACGCGGGCCTTGTGCGCGTCGGTGAAGAGCCCGGTCGATTCGATGACGAGATCCACACCAAGGTCTTTCCACGGCAGCTCTGCCGGGTCCTTCTGTGTGAGGAACTTGACGGCGTGGCCGTCGACGCGGATGGAGTCGCCGTCGGCTTTGACCGCCGGCTCGAACGTGCCCAGCGCGGTGTCGTGCTTGAGGAGATGGGCGAAGGTCTTGGCATCGCCGATGTCATTGACCGCAACGATGTCGAAGTTGGGCTTCAGCTGCCAGGCCGCCCTGTAAATGTTGCGGCCGATGCGTCCGAAGCCGTTGATGCCGACCTTGAGTGATGCCATGCGGACGTGCTCCTGGTGATGTTCGGAGACGGGCGGGGAACGGCCTAAATGTTATGCGGAGCGGCGTTCGAGCTTGGAAGGGCGCGAGTCGCCGTTCGATACTGCCAGTTGCTGGAGGCGCCGCAGGCGATGGTTTACGGCCGACTTCGACAACTTCATCCGACCCGCCAGCTCGCCGAGATTCAGCTCAGGGTTCTGGCTCCTCCACCGAGCCATCTCGCGGAGCGCGGGCGGCAGGCGGTCGAGCTTGCCATCCGCCTCGAGCCGCTCGATGGCGGCCGCCTGACGCATGCCAGATCCGATCGTCTTGCCGATGTTTGCCGTCTCGAAGTTGAGCCGGCGGTTCACCTCGCCGCTCACCTCGCGCACCACGCGCACGTTCTCGAACTCCATCACGGCGCGGCTGGCACCCATCATCGAAAGCAGGCGCACGATCCCGTCCCCGTCCTTGACGTAGACGACGGCCTGTCCGCCGCGTTCGGTGACGCCCGCCTTGACGCCGGCGCCCTCGATCAGACGCGAGATCGAAAGCGCCCACGATGCTGTCGGGGCGACGAACTCGAGGTGATAGCGGGTGTTGGGTGCGTTGACCGAGCCGCAGCCGAGGAAGAGCCCGCGCAGGATCGCCTTGCGGTCGCATGCCGCCTCGGGCACGGCCTGAACAGGCGGTTTGGAGAAGGCTGCCACAACATCGTTGGGCAGCACCAGCTCGATGAAAAAGGACATGCGCTTTCGCGTCTTCACGGCCTGGTACTTGGCTTCCATGCGCGCCACCGCGCGACCCAGCCTCACCACCTTGCGCGCGACCGCGTTGCGCAGCAGCGAGAAATACGCGGACCGCCCGCGCTCACCACCGAGCAGGCGTCCTCGCGAGCCGTAATAGATGCCTAGCAGCTCGCTCAGCTGACAGCAGGGCCGTGCCGGTAGAAGCCCAGCCATCTCGTTCTTGACCTCAGCCGCGAACGAAATCGCGTCTACCTCCAGGAAGGTGATTACCTTCCCCCTTTCCCATCGAGTCTAACGCGCGACAGAACGTCTCACAATGTTCGTGTGCCCGAGCTGCGAATGATCGAGGCGGTGCGCACCGCCATCACCGAGGAGATGGAGCGGGACGAGCGCGTGCTGGTCATGGGCGAGGACGTCGGCCGCAAGGGCGGAGTGTTCGGGGCCACCGACGGCCTGTACGCCCGCTTCGGCGAGTCACGCGTTCTCGACACGCCCCTGGCGGAGTCAGCGATCGTCGGTGTGGCCATCGGCGCCGCCTTGAACGGGCTCATCCCGATCGCCGAGATCCAGTTCGCCGACTTCATCCACCCGGCGTTCGACCAGATCGTGAGCGAGGCGGCCCGCACCCGCTACCGATCGAACGGGGACTGGGGCGTGCCGATCGTGATCCGCACGCCGTTCGGCGGTGGAGTTCACGGCGGGCTCTACCACTCGCAATCCATCGAGGCCTTCTACGCCCACGTGCCTGGCCTGAAAGTGGTCGTGCCCAGCATGCCGGCCGATGCTCACGGCCTCCTCAAATCCGCCATCCGCGATCCCGACCCGGTGCTTTTCCTCGAGCACAAGAAGGTCTACCGCCTGGTCGCTGAGAACGTGCCGAACGGCGACCACCTCGTGCCCATCGGCCCGGCTGTCGTGAGGAGAGCCGGTACGAACATGAGCTGTTTCGCGTGGGGCCTGATGACCCACTACTGCCTGGAGGCAGCCGAGCAGCTCCAGGCCGAGGGCGTCAGCGTCGAGGTGGTCGACCTGCGCACGCTCGCGCCGCTCGACCGCGAGACCATCCTCGCCTCGGTGCGCAAGACCGGGAAGGCGCTGGTCGTGTATGAGGACAACCTCACCGGGGGGTTTGGCGGGGAGATCGCCGCGATCATCTCCGAGCACGCTTTCGACGACCTCGACGGGCCCGTGACACGCGTCGCAGCCCCGGATATACCGGCGATGCCGTTCAACACCCCCCAGGAGGAGTTCTTCATGCCCAGCCCGCAGAAGATTGCGGAGGCGATGCGGAAGCTTGCCGCCTACTGAGCGAAGGCGCAGGACGGCGAAGCCGGTGGTGAAAACCATTCCAGCGATCGCACGAGCCGAGTACGACCTGAGGCGGGAGAGCGTGGCCGCGGGCATGCAGGCCGCCGGCCTCGACGCGCTCTGCATCTTCTATCCCGCGCGCGTCGCCTACCTCACCGGCTTCCACCACATCCCGACGGAGCGGCCGATCGCCCTCGTCATCGGCTCGAGCGGCCAATCCTCGCTTGTCGTCCCGGCGGTGGAGAAGGAGCATGCCGAATCCTCCACGTCCGTGGACCAGGTGCGCATCTACTTCGAGTACCCCGGCGCCGAGCACCCGATGGAGAGCGTCGTCGACGTGCTGACCGAGATGAGTGCCCGGCCCGAGCGCACCGGCGCCGACCACGACGGCTACGTCCCGTACTGGGGTTACCGCGGGCCCCGGCTCAGCGACCTTGTCGGGATGGAGCCGGTCGACGGCGAGCTGCTCGTCGAGTCGCTCCGGCGGGTGAAGTCAAGAGCTGAGCTCGAATGCATCCAGCTCAGCTGTGACTGGGCTGCGCGGGCGCATCGCCGGATGCAGGGCGTGATCCAGGTCGGCAAGACTGAGATGGAGTGTTACACGCCGGCGGCGATCGAGACGCTGTTCGAGATGGTTCGCGAGATGCCGGGCTGGCGACCCCGAGGCGGGGACGACACCGGAATCACGGCGATGTTCGTCGGGGGGCGCGCCACCGCCATGCCGCACGGTTTCGTGAAGGGCCACGGCATTCAAGCGGGCGACGTCCTGGTCAGCGGCGCCGCGGCGAACATCGACGGCTACCGCAGTGAGCTGGAGCGGACGATGATCGTGGGCGAGCCGTCACCCGAACAGAGGCGGGCGTTCGAAGCGATGCTGGCGCTGCAGTCGCGTGCCATCGAGGTGATGGCTCCGGGCGTTCCCGCCGGCGAGGTCGAGCTCGCCACCTTGCGTGTCGCCGAGGAGCTTGGCGTGGCCGACAACCTGCGCCATCATGTCGGCCACTCGATCGGGCTCGAAGGACACGAGGCGCCGTTCCTCGACCGGGGCGACGACGCGATCCTCGAGCCGGGCATGGTGTTCACCGTCGAGCCGGGCGTGTACATCAAAGAGCTTGGCGGCTTCCGGCACTCCGACACGGTCGTCATCACAGACGACGGCTGCCGCCTGATGACTGACTATCCGCGCCGCATCGACGACCTGATCGTCGGAACCTAACCGGCGACCGCCGTCCCCTGCTCCGCCGGCGCCATCTTGAGCGTGTACATATGCAGGACCATGTGGCCGTCTGTCTCATGGTGTCGCACGCGACCGACGGCAGTCGGGGGCAGCATGTCTTTGTCCTCGACGGTGACGACGGTTTCGTTCGGATGGATGGTCCGCCAGACCTCGCCCACCATCTCGCGAGGCAGGTTGCCTGGGATGTAGACGAACCTCCGGTGCGGCACAGTCTTGCGCGCCAGCATCTCGGCCCTGGCGAAAGCGTCACGAGCTGAGTAATCCCGGAGCCACGGATCGCTTACCTCCAGCAATTCATGGTTCTGGTTGGGATAGCGGTCGCCCCGATAGAGGAATACCGCAGCCCTGCCCTCAGCGGCCCGCGCCCCTTCCGCTATCACGGCCTCCGCGGCGAGCTGCTCGTGCGGAAGAATGACGAGCACCTCGGTAGTTCCACGCCGTTCGCCGAAGGCGGCGATCGATTCTGCTGCCCGATGTGGCCGGAAGGGCAGCGGGAACACAGCCGGACGGCGGCTGCGGTAGTAGCGGTAGGTCGCCAGCCCGATGATCAGGCCGACCGCGGTCAGCCCGCCGCCGAACTTCGTAGCGTCCGGTTTGGCGACGATGTTGATGAGCCACGCGCCCGTCACGAGGAAGGTCGTCAACACGCCAGCGGTGTAGAACGCGACACGACCTGGCGACCAGGTCCGGTACTCGCGCCACCGGACCAGGTCGAGGCTGATGCAGGTGAGGACGAACGTGCCAAGCAGGCCGAACGCGTAGAGGTCACCAAGGAAGTTGACGTTTCCACCCGAGCCCACGACGATCACGACCGGAAGGGAAACCGCCGCCAGGATCGCCCACTGCGGAGTGAGGCGCAAGCGGTTCCGGCGCTCGAGCACGCGAGGCAGAAACCCCATCCGCGCGAGCGCGATGAAGACGTGGTAGGCGCCGATGATCGCGGTGTTGCTCGCGAAGACCAGAAGTATCGAACCGCTCACCGCGACGTAGTCCGCGAGGACCTGGCCCGCGACATGGGCCCCGAGTAGAGAGATGAACTGGTTGGGGTCTGCATTGGCGTTGAGCAGCGTCGTGGACCACAACGTGAGAAGCGGGGCTGAGATCGCCATGGTCAGGACGACCGCACCCATCGCGCGGTACGCCGTCTTGCGGCGAGGCGCCCGCATCGCCGGCGCGAGCTGAGCGATGCTCTCCAGACCTGAGAAGGCGAGGAATGCGGCGCCATAGCCCGTGATCACGAGGGGAAGGTTCAACGCAGGTCCGTGCGCGACCGCGCGGAAGCTCTCGAGGATGCCCGATGGTCCGAGATAGATCGCGGTGGCCACCACGACGGCGAGCTGTCCGGCCGCAGCGACTGTCGCGAAGATCGCCGTCGTCCGGGCGCTCTCCTTGATCCCCAACACGTTGAGGATGCCCAGGCCGACCAGGGCGACGACGGTGACCGTCATCACCAGAGGTTTGACAGACGGCACGACGATCGCGAGGTACAGCATCCCGGACAGGGCGCTGATCGCCGCGGTCAGGTAATAGTCGACGAGGATGAACAGGCCGCCGAGCAGGCCTGCGAATGGATGCAGCGCCTGCGACGAGACGTTGACAACGCCCCCGCCTTCCGGATAGCGCCACGTCACCTCCGCGTACTTCACGCACAGGAGGACGAAGACGAAGAGCGTCATCAGGACAAAGAGCGCGGAGCGCTGCCCGAAGTGCCCGTAGAGGATCCCGGGCACGTAGTAGATGGACGTGCCGATGTCGGCGAAGACGACGGCCCAGCACAGGAACACGCCCAGGTTCCCGCCCCGGACCTTGATCCGGCGAGGCGCGCGCGTTTGGAGTTCGGCCATTCTCAGAGCACCGCGCCGCGCATGTGACTCCAACGTACGCCTGGTCATGTTTGGACTCCGTTGGAGGAAGCCCCAGACCCGCATGAGTCCCGTATGGATTCGCCGGCGATCAATTAACCTCGAACCCGATGTCTGATTCGGTAGCCCGGCGTGGGAGCAGGCCGGGCGACCTCCGGGTCGTCGTCCGCCGCCCCGCCAAGCTCCCCCGCACCCTTGGCCCGGGCGCGCTTTTCGCCGCCTGCTACGGCAACGTCGGGTCGAGCATCTATTACGCGCTGGGTGTCACGGCTGCCTTCGCCTTGGGCCTGACGCCGGTTGCGCTGATCCTGGCCGGGTTCATCTTCGTGACCACCGCCCTCAACTACGCCGAAGGCACGGCCGCCCTCCCCCACGCCGGCGGCAGCTCGAGCTTCGCGCGACGTGCCTTCAACCAGCCGATCGGCTTCATCGTCGGCTGGGTGCAGCTGCTGAACTACACCGCCACGGTTTCGATCTCTGCCTACTTCGCGATCGGCTACCTCGGCGTATTCGAGAGGTACAGCCCGATCTTTCGAGAGCTTCGGCACAACGACCTCTGGCATGTCACCGCCACCATCGTGCTCATCGGATTCCTGATGGTCGTCAACGTGATCGGGATCCAGGAGTCGAGCCTCCTCAACCTGGTGCTCGCCTTCACCGACCTGGTGACGCAGTTCGTGCTGGTCATCCTCGGGCTGATCCTGCTGCTGAACATCCGCACGGTGATCGAGAACGTGCACCTGGGACTCGCGCCGACCTGGGGAAGCTTCCTCGCGAGCATCTCGATCGCGATGGTCACCTACACAGGCATCGAGACGATATCCAATCTCTCAGAGGAGGCTAAGGATCCAGGCCGTAATGTGCCCCTGGCGACCTGGTGGGTCATCATCGCCGTGCTTTTCGTTTCCGCTTTCCTGCCGACCATCGGCATGAGCGTCTTTCCGGTCCACCTCGACCCGAACAGTCATCAGTACGTCACCGAGCTCGCCACGCGCTACAAGGAGGACCCCGTCGCCGGCATCGTCAGCAAGTTCGTGCAGCCGCTCGCCTTCTGGGCCGAGATGTGGGTCGGCTTCCTCGCCTTCACCATCCTCGTGATCGCCACGAACGCCGGTCTGATCGGCATCTCGCGGCTCAGCTACTCGCTCGCCGGCTTTGACCTGCTGCCCAAGCGGTTCGCGAAGCTGCACCCCAGGTTCCAGACGCCGTACATCTCGATCATCGTTTTCGGGATCGTGGCGGCGGTCCTGGTCCTGCCGGGCATCGTCGTGCACGGGACGCAGATCGACCTGATGGCCGCGGTGTACTCGCTGGCGGCTACGTTCGCGTTTTGCTCCGCGCACCTCTCGGTGATGCGACTGAGATTCATCGAGCCCGCGCTGCACCGTCCCTATCGAATGCCGTGGAACGTCAGGTTCGGCCGGGACAGCATCCCCGTCCTTTCTATAGTGGGCGCGCTGTTCATCGGCACGGTGTTCACGCAGCTTGTCTTTCAGAACATCTCCAACTCGACCTTCATCTTCATGGGCTGGCTAGCACTGGGTGTGCTGACCTACGTCGCCTACCGGCGGTACCGGCACGAACCGTTGTGGGAGCCGCTCGAAGTCCCGCCACCGCGCGAGCGCGATCTGGAACACATCCCGTTCGAGACCTTGCCGCGGAGCGCGCGTTACCGGATGGGCCGGCGCGAGCGAATCGCCGCCCACGCTGCGCGGTCAAGCCACGTCCACGAGCGCCACCGGCCGGCGTGGCAGCTGGAGCTGGAGCTCTTCTTCATCCGCCACGGCGCGCTCCGGGGAATCCTGATCGTCCTGGTCTTCGCAGCGATCAGCGGCCTGGCAGTGTTCGTCGACCTGTCCCCGATCGACCCGACCGGTCCAGGCCTGGGTTGGTCCCCAGGCCTGGTGATCGTGGCGTTCATCGCAGCGTACCTACTGAACCGCAGCCACCTGGAGCAGTAGATCTCGCCCCGGTGGATACAACGAGGCGCAATCAAGCCAAGAATTCCGCCCCGTTGGATCCAACGATGCGTAAATCTCGCCCGTCCGGGGCCCACCCCTAGGCTCGGGTCGAGTCTACGTTCCAGCGCACGCGGGTCCCGTGCGCACCCGCGGTGCCGAGGAGCTCGTCGTCGAGGCGGACCTCGATCACGTTCTCCCCTGGCTCCATTCGAAGATGGAACACGTCCGCCGCCTCGATCGCGGCTTTGATCCGCTGCCGGCCGGGCTCACTGACGTACTGCATGAAGATCGAGTGGTAGACCACGGTGGACACTCCATGACGCGGCTCGGCAAGCTCGCGCTCGAGGAAAGCGCCCGCGTCGATCTGTTCCACATCCAGCGGCATCGAGCGAGCGATCTCGATCGCCCCGTCAAGCTGGGCCAGCCGCCCAAGCTGGTCCGCCCAGATGAAGGAGCGGAGCGTCAGCCCGCCTTCATCCGAGGTCGCGTCGATCGGATGCAGGTCGCAGCCCTTGCGCTCGACAACCTGGGCGGAGCGGTTCAGCGGAGGCGGCACCTCGTATGAATGCTGGAAGCGAACTTTCGAGTACGGATCGCCCCACGTCCCCTCAGCCGACTCATAGCGGTAGCGGTCCCACCGCAGATTCAGGCCGGCGCTCGAGCCGATCTCCAGGATGCGCAGGGGAAGGCCCGTACGGTGGGCGACCTCGAGAAATCCACCGAGGAGCGCGGCGCAGCGTCCGACCTCGTTGGTCTGGCAGCCTCCCGGCAGCAGGCTTCTGATCCGTTCGCGTTGGTCGATCAGCGCCTGCCGAAACACCGGCCAGGCGGCGTCGTCCAGCACGAGCCGATGCACGGCGCCCATGAGACGGAGGCTCAGCGCAGAGCTCCAGGGGTCATCCTCGAATCCGGCGAGAACCTGGCGAACTGGGCCCTCGGCCTCGACATCGTCGGCAGCCGCTTTCAGCAGCGATGCGTAGAGCGGGGATCCATCGACCAGGCAGTAGGCGGCCTGACGCCGGAGGCGGCGTGCAACTGCCTCAGTTGCGTCCGGCAAGGGCGAGCTCCTGGGCCCGGTTCGCGTAGCCCGGGTGGGACGGGCGCGCGACGCGGTACCAGGCCAGCGTCTCGGCCAGCGCGTCCTCGAGCGCCGAGGGCTCGAAGCCGAGCTCATGGCGAGCGCGATCGAGGACATAGCCGGCGGAGCGACGCGGATCCGGCCCGTAAGGCCTGGCTTCTTCTGGAATATCGGCGAATGGCATCTGGTGCACGTGGGCGGGCACACCGAGCGCCCGGGCGATGCCTTCGACCAGGTCCTTCACGCTCACGCCTTCGAATGCCACGTTGTAGGCCCTCCCCGCGGCGTCTTTGCGCAGGTCGCACGCCAAAGCGTACGCGAAGCCGACGTCCTTGACCCAGGCGAGGCCTGCCTGCCACTCATACGTCTCTCTGGGCACCAGCAGCGGGCCGCCGTCGGCCACGCGCTGGATGTAGGCGGCGATCCGCAGAGTGTGGTCGGCGGGACCGAACACGGCGGGCGGCCGGATCGCCGTCCACGGGAAATCCGCGAGCCGCGCCAGCGCCGTCTCGCACCAGCGCTTGCCTTCACGGTAGTCGAGAGCCTCGGGCGGCTCTCCGCTGAGCGGAACGAAGTCTTCTTCCCGCGCGGGCTTGCCGTGGAGGTCGGGGTAGACGCCCGTCGATACGAAGACGTAGCGCTCGCCCTTGAAGTGCCGCGCCACGGCTGTGACCTCATGCGGCTGGTAGCACGCCAGGTCGAGGAGCACGTCCGGCTCCGTTTGCTTCAGTGCTTCCGCGAGCTGGCCCTCGTCGGTCCGGTCGAAAGCGACGTAGCTGGTGAAGGTGCCGTACGGGCGGTCCTTGCGGCCCGCGGCGATGGTCTCGACTCCGCGCCGCATCAGCTCCTTGCACGCCGCGACGCCGATAAATCCGGCGCCGCCAAGTAC
>VBDS01000028.1 GCA_005889085.1 Chloroflexota bacterium
CGGCTCGTCGGGATGTGCGAATGCTCGGCCACCCACAGCGACTCGAAGCCGAGCTGCTCTGCTGCCGGCGCGAGCTCGTCCATAGAGATCGCGTAGTCGGTCGGGAAGATCGCAACGCCGAACTTCACCCGTTCATGGTGAAGGATTCGGAGATGAGGCTAGAAAGCCAGGGCCACCCTGCGCAAACGATCGGTGCCGGCGACGTCATGGTCGAGTGCGCTGAATAGCGCGCTCACCGCGTTCGGGTCCAACCGCGAGCCCGCCTCCTCGACGAGCACGCGACGAGCCGCGGCCGGCGAGCAGGCCTTCCGGTAGGGCCGGTCGGAGGTCAGGGCGTCAAACGTATCGGCGACGGCCACGATGCGCGCCTCGATGGGAATGGCCTCGGCCTTGAGGCCGTAGGGGTAACCGCTTCCATCGAGCCGCTCGTGGTGGTAGAGCACTGCCAGCACCTCGCGGCTGGACTGGCCGGCGCGGTCGAGCAGGTTGAGTCCCATCTCCGGGTGGGTCCGCATGAGGATCCATTCGGATTCGTCGAGGGGGGAGTGTTTTCCGAGCACAGCCTCGGGAATCCCGAGCTTGCCGATGTCGTGCATGAGACCGGCCCGGGCGAGCACGCGGAGCTCGGACGCGCTCATCGACATCTGGCGGCCAATGTGCACGCATAGGCGGGCCACGCGCAGGTTATGAGCCCGAGCTTCGCGGTCCTTGACCTTGAGGCCAAGGGCCACGACAGCGTCGAACCATCCCCTGATCTGCAGCTGTACCGGCGGGTGTACAGACAACGGGATCTACCTCCCAGGGTCTATCGGTGCGTCTACAGAACGCCCAGTAGCTCAACGGTCGGAAGGGCCGTCCAGGTCGCTGGTTGCCGGCCAACTTCTTCGCGGCAGGCAACCTTCTGTAGCCCGCGAATGGTAGCGCTTGAGACCGCGTTCGTCTCGTCTACGCTATTCCGGCCTTGAGCCAGAACCCGAGCGCCGCGGTCGGCCAGGTCTCGGCCGACGGCCAGTTTCGCTGGGACGGGGCCCAGTGGGTGCCCATTCCGCAGGGGACTCGAGAGCCGACTCCCTGGACCCGCCCGATGCAGCTCGCCGCCGCGGGACTGCTTGCGCTTGAGGCGGTCTCCTCGGTCGCAACCACGCTCATCTTTACGAATCACGACGCGGTGAAGAAGGCATTGACGGCACAGGGGACCCAGATTCCGCCCAACATGAACGAGGACGCCTACATCAACTTCGTCATCGCCACCGCGGTCGGCTTTGTCGCTTTCTTCGGGCTGATCGAGCTGATCGGCGCGGTGGGCAGCTATCTCCGCTGGCGATGGATTTTCTGGGCCGTCCTGGTCCTGATGGCCCTCGGCGGCCTCGGCGCGATCCTCAATCTGGCCGCCCTCGCGCGCCGCACTGCGACGTCTCCTCCCATTGGAGTGACCATCTTCCAGGAGATCCTGGGTATCGGCGCGGCAGCCATGTTCGTCTGGATGCTCATCGGCGCCATCCAGTACGGGCCGTGGGCGATGAAACGGCCGGGGCCCGGCTAAGCCTCAGCGAACTCGAGGAGGCGTGTGCCCGACAGGTCGACCCAGTACCGCCCGCTGCCGTGGACTATGCGCATGAGCACCGATTCGCACTCGGGACATCGCACAACTGTTCCTGGTGCGTGGAGGTAGACGTCCACCCGGCCCACCGCATTGACTGCGCCGCAGCCGGCACACGTGGTTTGGGCCGCAGTCATCTCCATGGTGAAGATCTCGCGGAGAAGACCGCCGATCGCGTTGCCGTCGAGCTTCATCTCTTCGATCAAATCTCTCATCCTCCAGTTGCGCCGAATCTCTCTGTCTTGATCGTGGCCGGGTCGTAGGCCATCGCCACCAGCAGCGACGCGGCGGCCTCGACAAATGAGGTGGGGCCGCAGATGAAGACAGCCGGCATCTGTTGCTTCGGCCACGCCACCTCCTCCACCATCCTTTGGTCGAGCCGCCTTGTGTAACCGCTCCAGCCGGCCGGCTTGTCTCGGGTCAGCGCATGAAAGACAGCCAGCCCGTCGGCGGCCGAGGCGAGCCGGTCGAGCTCCTCGCGATAGATGACGTCGGCGAGCGTTCGCGAAGAGTAGAGAAGACGGGCCGGCGCCTTGTGGGTTGCCTTCGCTCGGTGGCGGAGCATCGCCATCAAGGGCACGACGCCCGATCCTCCCCCGATCAGGAGCAGCGGCCGCTCGTCACCGGCCCGCCAGACAAAGTAGCCGCCGATTGGGCCGCGCAGCTCGAGCTTGTCCCCCACCTTGAGCTCGCCGACCAGGTAAGGAGAGACTTCGCCGTCGTCAAGACGTTCGACGGTCAGGGCCAGCCAGCGGTCCTCAGGCGGCGAGGCGATCGAGTAGCTGCGCTCCGCCTGGTATCCGTCCTCGGCGGTCAGCCGGACGTCGACGTGCTGGCCGGCCAGGTGGCCTGGCCAGTCGGGAACGTTGAGGTAGAGGCTGGCAACCCGCGGCGTTTCCTGGACGAGCTCCTCGACCTCGCCCAGCTGCCAGCTCAGTCGCCCCAGTACCGCTGTTCGAGCCACGGGTCTCCGCGGATGTGGTAGCCGTTCGTTTCCCAGAACCCAGGGTGCTCCTCGTTCTGGAGCCGGATTCCTCGCACCCACTTGGCGCTCTTCCAGAAATAAAGGTGCGGGACGAGGAAGCGCACCGGGCCGCCATGTTCGGGATGCAGCGGCTGGCCGTCGAACTCATACGCGACCCAGGCCTTGTTACCCGTGATGTCGTCTAGCGTCAGGTTGGTCGTGTAGCCGCCGTCGGAGAAAACGGTCGTGAACTCCGCTGCGGTGTCGACTCCTTCCATGAGCGTGTCGACTGAGACCCCTTTCCATGTCGTGTCGAGCTTCGACCACTTGGTGACGCAGTGGATGTCCTTCGTCAGTGTTTCGGACGGCAAGGCGAGGAGCTCCTTCCACGTCCAGCGCTTGGGCTCATCGATCTGGCCTTCGATGGAGAAGGTCCACTGGTCGGCGTTCACGCGCGGCGTCGGACCGGCCGAGAGCACCGGGAAGTCGGTCACCACGTACTGGCCCGGCGGAACGCGCGAACTCGAGACGGCGTCCCGGCGCTTGCCCCGAAAGCCACGGGAGATGAATCCCATCCGAGGCAATTGTGGCGCTTGACCCACCTCAATGCGGAGCGTGGCGGACTTTCAATCAGATGGCGCGCATCCGGTTGTTCTTCGCGTTGTGCTCGAACTCGGCCAGCCCAAGGGCCTCGAGCAGCGGCGGCATGTACATCCCGAACCGTCCGCGCAGTCCCTTCTTGAGGCCATACCATCCGCCAATCTCGACATCAGTGGCGTTGGCCGGGTCGGTGGCGATGTGCCATCTGTAACGGAGCCTTCGCGGCGGTTCCCACTCCGTGATCTCGCCCCACTCGATCTCGTCACCCTGCGGGGTGCGTTCGAAGATGCGCCCGCCGGCTCGATGCTCAAAGACGATCTCGGCGCCGGGCTCGTGCAATGCGGTGTGCTCGGGCGGCCACCAACGCCATTCCATCCCGCCCCATTCGCATCGCGCCAGGTTTGACCGATCTCACCCAGGCGGTCCCAGCCGCCGTGCTCGATCTCGACCCTAGCGCGCGGAACACATACGAGACGGCGCTCCAGGGCTAGAAGGAGATCCGAGTCACCCTCCAGAAGCGACCGGGAGGATAGAGGGGGTCGGCGGTGACCAACGGCACGTCCAAAACGTAATCGCCGAGCACGAGGTGCTGGTGCCCTTCCACCGTGCTAGACGGCAGCGGTTTCTCTACGACTATGGAATTCGCATCGAGTCGCTGGCGCAGCACCATCCCGGGCCACTCGGCAACGTCCACGTCGTCCGCCGAGATCAGGTCAGTCTGGGGCCCCCAGGGCGTCGTGTAGGTTGCGATCGACTGGTGGCGCGTGATCACACGTCTCACGTGCAGCGTGGATGACATGGCTGCGATCAGGGTCTTGGCGCTGCTGAACGCCAGGTCTAGAGTCGGCACGCCCATTACGCATCCGTAGACGACAATCGTGTGGCCGTCCACTGTTGCATTGGCGGCGAACAGGAAGTTGGCGCCGGTGTTGAATCCGGAACCTGTCTTGATGCCGATGATCCCGTCTTCCGCCAGCACGTGGTTCACGTTGTAAACGGTGGCCGCCACGGGCAGGTTCACCTGGCCCATCGCGACGATCTGCGCGAAGACGTCGTTCTGCATCGCCACCATGCCGAGGCTCGTGAGGTCGGACGGCGTGGATGCGCTCGCCGACGAGGCGCCCGAGGGGTCGGCGAACTTCGTGTGCGCCAGGTGAAGCGCCGAGCTGCGGGAGTTCATCTTGGCCACAAAGGCATCGATCGAGCCGGCGTCCCACCGAGCGAGCGTTTCCGCGAAGTTGTTGGCCGACGGGATCAGCATCCCCTGCAGCAGCTGGAGCTCGCTGAGCTGCTCTCCGGCCAGGACCTGGACCACCGACTGTTTGTCGGCGAGGTCGGACTCGTACGACTGGACGTCGGTGCCGGTCAGCGTGATGGTCGGGCCGGCGTCACCCTTGTTGAGCGGCTTGTCCTCCAGAACGACCAGAGCCGTCATCACCTTCGCCACGCTCGCTGCGGGAATTGCCTGTTCGTTGCCAGAGCTCGCGACCAGCCCAAGGCCGGAGACTCCGACGGCGCCGGTGCCGGGGGAAGGCCACGGAAGTGTGGGTGCGGTGCCCGGAATGACTTGAGAGGCAGGCAAAAGCGGCGTTGCGGAGACGGATGGGATTGGGCGCAGGTAATTGACGACCGCGACGGCGACCACGACCAACAGCAGCGCGACCCCCACACGCAACCACATCCCCGAAAACGTTAATGAACTCGGGCGCGCAGCCGCAGCAGATCGGCCACCGGCAGCAAGAGACCTCCCTGGACGATGAGCGAGAGCACGACCATCCCATAGGCGATGACAGAGACCTGCGGATTCACCTGCGGGTAAGCGGCCACCGACAGGGCCAGCGCCACCGACAGCGCGCCACGCATTCCGCCCCAGAACGTCATGTGGCGCCAGCTCCACGGGATCCTCGAGCCGCGGATGTCGGCCAGGCCGAGCAGGCCGTAAACGGGGAGAGCGCGCGCCGCGAGCATGATCACGTACGCGCCAAGAGCGAGGCCCGCGACGCCGAGAAGGCGATGCGCCGGCAGTGCGATCCCGACCATCAGAAAGAGGATCGCGTTCAGGATGAACGCGAGCAGATTCCAGAAGCCATGCAGCTGGGTGCCCGCCAGCTGTCCGCTCTTGCTCCCGTAGCGCGCCACTGCGATTCCGGCGGTGACCACCGACACAACGCCTGACGCGTGCACTACATCCGCCGCCAGATACGACCCGTAGGCCACGACCAGGGTCACGAGGATCTCCAACTCGGCGTCCTTGAGCAACCGCAGCAGCGCGGCCCCGAGCGCGCCGGCGCACAGGCCGATGACGATCCCCACAACAGTCACGAAGACGAAGCGAAGCCCGGCGTCCGTCAGTGAGGGGCGGGCAGTCAATATCGTGCCGAGGACGGCCGCGAAGACGGCGACCCCTGTGCCGTCGTTGAAGAGGCTCTCCCCGTCGAGGATAGCCTCGAGTCCGCGCGGCGCTCCGACCTGCCGCAGCAGCCCGACGACCGCGATCGGGTCCGTGGCGGCGACGATCGAGCCGAGCAGGAATCCGCTCGCCCAGTCCAGGCCGAGGCCGTAGTGGGCGAGCGCGCCGATCAAAAGCACGGTCAGGAACACGCCCACCGTTGCGAGCAGGCTGATTGGAATCACCCGGCGCCACATCTCGTCCAGGTCGAGCGATAGCGAGGCCTCGAAGATCAGGCCGGGGACGAAGGCGAGCAGGATCAGGTCCGGTCCGATGCCCGGCAGACGCAGTCCCGGGATCAAGCCGATGAGGATGCCGCCGACGGCCAGCAGAACTGGATACGGCACGGTCGGGGTCCTGCGCGAAAGGAGTCGCAGCCCCGCGGCCGCGGCCCCGAGCACGATGAGGAAAAAGAGAAAGCTCTGCGCGGTGCTCATCGTGGCGGCGTTCGACCTCCTGCCGACCAGACTTCCCGGCACACCACGAAAATGCGGCCCTGATGGGACCGCCCGCGGAATTCTAGGGTCTCATCCCCCGAGATAACCATGGCTTAAAGAATCGACGGGTCGCACATAACGGCCCGCCCATTCACCAGCGCCGGGCTCGACCCGAGCAAGATCTACTCCGGCGCCGCAGCGGCCGCCTACTTTGGCGTGCCGGCGGGCGACTCGCGCGTGCCGCAGCGCGCTCGGCGTTGACGCTCCGGCCGCCTTCGACCTGTCCGCCCGAAACCACCAGAGGAACGTCACGGTCTTCCGGGTTGTTGCCGGCCGTGCTCCGCGATCTTGGCTTTGCCGCCGGTAAAGACGGTGCCGTACTGGGCGACACCGACGACGTCCGCAAATCCGTCCAGGTCGAGGGCACCCAGACCCTGCAGATCGGCTAAGGCTCGACGCCTCCCTAATGTGCTCGTCCGGCTCCGCAACGCGCGGGCCGGGCGAGTCTTTCAGGGGGTCATGCTCAGGACGTCGCCGAGGACGAACCCCTTCTCGGTGATCTCATAACGGTGGACCGTCGGACGGTGATGCAGCGCCCGGGTCTTGAGGACTGTGATGGCGCGGGCCAGCTCCGCACCCTCCTGAAAGTACTGCAGCAGGACCACATTGTCCGCGAGGTGGGAAAGCCCTTCCTCCGAGATCCGCTTCAGCTGAAACAGCTCCGGCACCTCGACGATCATCATCAGGCTGACCCCCGCGCGCTCCAGCCGCTGCGTCAATGAAAACATCCACTCGCGGAAGCTGGCCCGATCCGACGCCGCTGTCATCACGTCCGGCAGGCTGTCGATCACCACGCGCTTGGCGTCCATCTTCTTGATCAGGTCCAGGAGCTGGTAGACCCACTCGTCGATGTAAATGTCGACGACGCTGCGACTGAGCACCGTGACGCCTCCAGGCTCTTCGAACTTCCACCCGAACGATTGGGCGATCCTGGCCAGCTGCGTGGTGTTTTCCTGGAACGTGGCGTGGATCCCCTGTTCGCCTGAGTCCGCTCCGCGAAAGAGGAAATGCAGCCCCATCAGCGTCTTGCCGATCCCCGACGGGCCTGCGACGAGGGTCGTGGAGCCTGACCAGTAGCCACCTTGACCAAGCATCTGGTCAAGGGCTTCGATCCCGGTCGACGAGCGCTCCGAGCTGAGCTGATATCTGGACTCGATGAGGGTGTCGGCCAGCCGAGGAAAGACGTTGAACCCACCGTCGGTGATCCGGTAAGCGTGCTCGCCCGAGCGATATGCGCTGCCGCGCAGCTTGAGCACCTGCAGCACACGAAGCTCCCGGGCGCCGACATGCTTGATGTCCAGGGCGATGATGCTGTCTGCGACCGCAAACTCTGCGGCGTCCAGCGCCTGCCCCGGCGAATAAGGCGCGTTCCACAGCGAGGTCGTCGCGCTCGCGCCAAAAAGGCGCGTGAGACCGTAGAGAAAGCGCCGGAACGAAGTGCTGTCGCCGGACACCGCCTGAAACGCCCTGAAGCTGTCGATGACCACGATGCCGGGACGCAGCTCTTTCAAGTAGCGCTCGACTGCATCCAGAATGGAATCGAGCCCGTCTCCGCCCAGGACCTGGCCCAGGTCTTCGTAGATGACGCGGCCATCCCGAATGGCTTCCTTGTCGAAGACCTTGAGTGACTCGCCGAAACGAAGGATCTTGTCCAGCGGCTCGGAGAGGGTCGACAGGTACAGTGCGGGTTGCTCGGCTGTTGCGTTGTGAAACGCGAACTGCTGGCTGAGGATCGTCTTCCCGCTTCCTGGCACGCCCACGATCAGGTTGATCGAGTTCTTGAGCAGGCCTCCGTTCAGGATCTCGTCGAGCCTGTGGTTTCCGCTCGGCAGCCTGTCGATCAACGGCTAAGGGGCAATCGCGGCGTTTCGCGCGATTGGCGAGTCAGGGCGCTCGTCCCGAGCAAGTCGCGCACTGAGGACACAAGCGCCAGCGATTCCACCGGTTTGCGAAGGAAAACGGCCGCCCCGAGATGAACCGCCTCATCCGCGCTGTCGATCGCGGCCACGGCAAGAATCTGGGCCGTTCCCCTGGCTGCGAACTCGCCGCACAGACGGAAGCCGGCACCGCCGCCGATGAGGAGATCGATGACGACCACCTCCGGCGATCTTTCCTTGAAGTGGAGCCTGGCCTGCATCGGGTCCAAAGCGATGGCCACGTCGTAACCCTCTGTGCGCAAGAAGTACTCCTCCAGGTCGGCCGCGTAGTGGTCTCTCTCGACGATGAGGATCAGCGGCCGAGCCTCGGCCGGTCGCTCGGCCGGGACGGCCGGTGTGCCGGCGCCGGATAGCTCCTGAGCCAGGAGCCGGTGTGCGTCGGCCGCGGTCGCCCCGGCGTCGATCTGAGATTTGATGTAGCGCAGCTGTTCCACCTGGGCCCGCGAGTAGAGGCGCTGGGCTCCTCCGCTGCGGGTGGGCGTGATGATCGAGTAACGCTCCTCCCAGGCGCGCAGGGTCGACGTGGGCACGTCGAGCATCCGGGCCACCGCCCCGATGCTGTAGACAGCTCGGTCGTCTTGAGGAGTCGCCAATCAGCAGCCTCTGACAAAGAGTTTAACTATTGCAGAGATTTTGGCGCAAGGCACAATATATGAATTCTATGTCCCTGTTGAGGTATTGCACAGTTCTTGCCGAGGTAGTAGAGTCTGGTTTGGGGGTTGAGGAATCTTGGACGGAACGCCCGACCGGCCGCCGGAGGGAAGTAGGGGATCGGGCCAGCCAAAGGGCATGATCGCGCTCTGGCTTCAGGAGCTCGACCGATGGACCAAGCGCAGGGACCGCGAGATGGGTGG
The DNA here is from genome assembly GCA_005889085.1 of Chloroflexota bacterium. GTDB lineage: Bacteria > Chloroflexota > Dormibacteria > Dormibacterales > Dormibacteraceae > 40CM-4-65-16. The sequence goes on from VBDS01000028.1 coordinate 8,902, forward strand.
ACCGGTGCAGGAGTCCGGGCGCCGTTCAGGAGAGGTGGCCGGGAAGGGTGAGTGAACGCGGGAGGAAGGAGGGATTCTAGTCGAGGGGAAGGAAGGGGACAGTCTTTACGCCGACTCGTATGTCGTCGTAGCGCGAACCGCGCCGTCCGGTGCGCTGAGCATCGCGGGATTCATTGACCACCGCAACGCCGAAGCGGTGGCAGGGGCCCTCATCGCCGAGCTGAACAGCGATGGGACGGGCTCGGCGGACGGTCACCGGCCGGACGGCGACCTGCACGTCGACCTGCGTGGGCTCGAGTTCGTCGACGTAGCAGGAATCAGGCGGATCGTGAGGGTGGCCGACAGCGCCCCGGAGAAGCGGCGCCTGGTGCTGCACGGTTTGCCACCCACGATCCGCAGGGTCATGAGCATCGTCGGCTGGGCCGACCATCCGAAGCTGGTCATCGACGAGGCAAGCCCCTAGCCGTTTCGGATCCTATGATCGGCCAGCAGTGAAAGCACTCGTCAAAGCAAAGGCCGAGCCCGGACTCTGGCTGCAGGACGTCCCTGAGCCGAAGCCTGGTCCGGGCGAGGTTTTGATCCGCGTCCTCCGCACCGGCATCTGCGGCACCGACCTCCACATCGACAGCTGGAACGAGTGGGCGCAGCACACCATCCACCCGCCACTGGTGGTTGGGCACGAGTTCGTCGGCGAGGTCGTCGAACTGGGCGAGGGCGTCGCGTCGGTCTTTCCCGGCGAGATCGTGGGCGCCGAGGGCCACATCACCTGCGGCAAGTGCCGAAACTGCCTGGCCGGCCGCCGCGTGCTCTGCGCCAACACGGTCGGCATCGGGGTCCAGCGCGATGGGGCGTTCGCCGAGTTCATCGTCATGCCGGCGGGCAACCTGTGGCCGCATCTCACCGAAATCGACCTCGACGTGGCGTCGATCTTCGACCCGTTCGGCAACGCGGTGCACACGGCGACGCAGTACCGCCTCGTCGCGGAAGACGTGCTGATCACAGGCGCGGGACCGATCGGGATCATGGCCGCGATGGTGGCGCGTCACAACGGCGCGCGCCATGTCGTCATCACCGACGTCAGCGACTACCGGCTGGAGCTGGCGCGCAAGGTCGGTGTGACCAGGGCGGTCGACGTGCGCCAGACGAGGCTGCAGGAGGTGCAGCAGGAGCTCGGGATGAAGGAAGGGTTCGACGTCGCCTTCGAGATGTCCGGGGTGCCGGCCGCGCTGCGCGAGATGATCGACAACATGGCGCACGGAGGCCGGCTCGCCATGCTCGGGCTGCCCGACCACGAATTTCCGATCGACTGGACGCAGGTGGTCTTCAAGATGCTCACCATCAGGGGCGTCTACGGCCGTCAGATCTTCGAGACCTGGTACCAGATGTCGGTGTTCGTCCAGAGCGGCCTCGACCTCTCCCCCGTGATCACCCACCGTTTTCCGTATCACCAGCACCAGGAGGCTTTCGCCGTCGCCCACTCGGGCCTTTGCGGCAAGGTCGTCCTGGACTGGACAGCCAACTAGGAGAACGCCATGTTCGACCGCATGCGATCGCACCTGATCATGCAGCTCGAAGAGATCCGCAGCGCCGGCCTGGAAAAGCCTGAGCGTGTGATCGATTCGCCCCAGGGCGCGATGGTCGCCGTCCTTGATCGTGAGGTTTTGAACCTGTGTGCGAACAACTACCTGGGCCTGGCCGATCACCCCGCGGTGGTTGCGGCGGCCAAGGACGCACTTGACCGTTGGGGCTACGGCATGGCCTCGGTCCGGTTCATCTGCGGCACGCAGGAGGTGCACAAGGAGCTCGAAGCGGCGCTCACGGACTTCCTCGGCACCGAGGACACGATCCTCTACTCCTCGTGCTTCGACGCCAACGGCGGGATCTTCGAGGCGCTGCTGGACGAGCGCGACGCGGTCATCTCGGACGCGCTGAACCACGCGAGCATCATCGACGGCATCCGCCTGTGCAAGGCGCAGCGGTTTCGCTACGCCAACCGCGACATGGATGACCTCGAACGCCAGCTGAAGGACAGCGTCGGCGCGCGCTTCCGGATGGTCGTGACCGACGGTGTGTTCTCGATGGACGGCTACATGGCCCCGCTGCCCGAGATCTGCGAGCTCGCCGAGCGCTACGACGCGATGGTCATGGTCGACGACTCTCACGCCGTCGGGTTCATCGGTGCGAACGGCCGCGGCACCCACGAACACCACGGTGTGATCGGCCGGATCGACGCCATCACCGGCACGCTCGGCAAGGCGCTGGGCGGCGCGAGCGGCGGCTACGTGTCTGGCCGGAAGGAGCTCGTCGCGATGCTGCGCCAGCGCTCCCGCCCATACCTCTTCTCCAACTCGGTCGCCCCGCCCATTGCTGCAGCGAGCTTGACCGTGCTCGAGCTTTTGCGTAACGCCAAAGAGCTCCGCCAGCGCCTGGCGGAGAACACGAAGCTCTTCCGCTCCCGGATGACCGAGGAGGAGTTCGACATCCTGCCGGGCGAGCACCCGATCGTGCCGGTCATGGTCGGCGACGCGGCGCTGGCCTCCCGGATGGCGGCGGTAATGCTCGAGAAGGGTGTCTACGTGGTCGGGTTTTCCTACCCGGTCGTCCCCCAGGGCAAGGCCCGAATTCGGACCCAGGTCTCGGCCGCTCACTCCACGGAGGACCTCGAGCGGGCCGTCCAGGCTTTCGTCGAAACGCGCCACGAGGTCGCCCGGTAGCCAGAGCCCGAAAAGCGTTTTTTGGGATAAATGGGCGAGCACGAGCGGATGCTGGTCCGGCTGGGCAAGATCCTGGAGCAGATCGCGCGGCCTCACCCATGTGACGAAGCACTGCCCGTCGAGGTCCAGGCCAGCCTGTGGCAACTCGGCTTTCCCTGCAACGAGCTCACCCCGCGAGAGGAGCTGATCCCCCGGCTGTGGGCCCGCAAGCGGACCCTGCTGATGGGGATCGGGCACGAATGGCGCGGTCCGGGGATCACGCCGCCCAGCGCCGCCTGATCGGACCGGACGACCCGGCGGCCGATGCCGCGCACGAAGCCGGGCTCGTCTACACGACCGACGACGAGCCCGGCATAAAGCGCATCCGCAAAGGCAAGGGCTTCGAGTACCTCGGCCCTGATGGCAGGCGCGTCAGAGACAAGGCGAGTCTCGAGCGCATCCGCTCGCTGGTCATTCCGCCGGCGTGGGAGCACGTGTGGATCTCGACCAGACCGCGCGGTCACCTGCAGGCGACGGGCCGCGACGCGCGCGGCCGCAAGCAGCATCGCTATCACGCACGCTGGCGCCTGGTTCGCGACGCCAACAAGTTCGACCGCATGGCGAGCTTCGCGAGGGTGCTGCCGCGCATCAGGAGGCGCGTGACACGAGACCTGCGCCGCGACAGCCTGCCGCGAGAGAAGGTCGTGGCCACGATCGTCCGCCTGCTCGAGACGACCTTTGCCCGCGTCGGCAATGAAGAGTACGCGCGGCAGAACCACTCGTTCGGTTTGACCACGCTTCGGGATCGCCACGTCGAGGTAAGAGGTGCGACCGTGCGCTTCCTGTTCAAAGGCAAGAGCGGCCGTGAAGTGTCGCTCGGCGTGACCGATCGGCGGGTGGCGGCGGTGATCAAACGCTGCGAGGAGCTCCCTGGACAGCGCCTCTTCCAGTACGTGGACGTGGACGGCGAGCGGCGAACCGTCACCTCGGATGAAGTGAATCAATACCTGCGCGACGCGGCCGGACAGGACGTCACCGCGAAGGACTTTCGGACCTGGGCCGGCACGCTCCTCGCGGCGTGCGCCCTGAGCGAGGTGTCGGGGTTCGAGTCGGAGACCGAGGCAAAGCGAAACCTGGTTGCGGCGATCGACAGCGTCGCGCACCGGCTCGGCCATACGCGAGCGGTGTGCCGGCGGTCCTACATCCATCCCGCCGTGATCGAGACATTCCTGGACGGCAAGCCCATCGAGCCGGAAGAAGGCGCAGTGATTGCGCTGCTTCGCCGGAGAGTGAAGCGCCCAACGTCGCCCGACCGCGTTCCGCGCGCCGCGTGAATGATGCGGTTCTCGTTGGGATACGCGCGATCGCCGCAGGCGCGCTGGTTGTCGCCATCTCCATGCTCAGCGACAAGCTCAAGCCCAAGATGTTCGCCGGGCTTTTGGGGGGTGCTCCTTCCGTCGCCACCGTAAGCCTGCTTGTGAATGGGATTGCGATGGGCTCGGCGAAGGACGCCGTAGCCGCCGCGGGCATGATTGCCGGCGCGGTCGGCCTCGTCTTTTTCAGCCTTGCGGCCGCGGTCCTCGTCAAACACCTCGGAGCCATCGCCGGCAGCGCCATCGCCTGGCTGGCGTGGGCGATCCCAGCGGTCGGCCTGTACTGGCTCTTTCTGCATTGAACAAATACCTGGTCCGATTTGCGTTTGGCGCCGGCATCGCACTGGTGGCGGGGATCGTCGGGATGACCTTCGGGCCGAAGGCGGGCGGGCTCTTCCTCGCCTTTCCCGCGATCCTGCCGGCATCTCTCACCCTGATCGAGGAGAAGGGTGGAAGAGGAGAGGCGGCGGTCGACTCCGAGGGCGCGATGCTGGGGGCGATCGCACTCGTGGTGTTCGCGGTGCTCGTTTCGCTCACCGTCGCGCGGTGGGGTGTCGTCATCAGCCTCGCCCTCTCGATCGTGGCGTGGGCCGTGCTCGCCATCGCGCTGTACAAGCTGGTGATGGCGACGTTCCACCACGAACCCTCGCCGCCCTAGTCGATCTTTACTTCGCTCCCGTCCTGCGCCCAGCGCGTGTGATACGCGCCTTCGCGGTCGACGCGGTGGTACGTGTGCGAGCCGAAGTAGTCGCGCAGGCCCTGGATCAGGTTGGCCGGCCCGCGGGCACGGCGGTAGCCGTCGTAATAAGCCAGCGATGAAGCGAACGCGGGGATGGGGATGCCATGGTCGATTGCGGTCTTGACCACGCGACGCCAGGCGGGTTGGGCCGTCGCGAGCGCCTCCTTGAAGAAGGGCGCGAGCATGAGACTCGGCAGGTCGGGAGTTTCCTCGTACGCCTCTTTGATCCGGTCGAGGAATTTGGCACGGATGATGCAGCCGCCCCGCCAGATCGTCGCCAGTCCACCCAGGTCGACGTCCCAGTGAAACTCCTTTGAACCCGCAGCGAGATGCTCGAAGCCCTGCGCGTAGGCCACGATCTTCGATGCGTACAGCGCCTCCTGGACGTCATCGACCAGGCCGCTCGGCGCCTTCCCGGCGGTGGGTCCGGCCAGAATGCCGGACGCGCGCACACGCTGCCCCTTCTGGCTCGACAGAATCCGCGCGAAGACTGCCTCCGTGATGCCGGTCAGCGGGACACCCAGCTCGAGTGCCGACTGGCTCGTCCACCGTCCGGTGCCTTTCTGCTCCGCCTCATCTTCGATCGCGTCGACGAGTGAGCGGCTCGCCCCGTCGTCGTGCTTGGCCAGCACTTCCGACGTGATCTCGATGAGGTACGACTGCAGCCGCGCGTTGTTCCACTCGCGAAACACCGCTCCGAGGTCGTCGGCCGAGAGACCCAGCGCATTTCGCATCAGGTCGTATGACTCGGCGATGAGCTGGATGTCCGCGTACTCGATGCCGTTGTGGACCATCTTCACGAAATGGCCGGCACCGTCCGGTCCGATGTAGGTGCAGCAGGGCACGCCTTCGACCTT
>VBDS01000029.1 GCA_005889085.1 Chloroflexota bacterium
GGGCCGCTGTGCAACTGCGGCAATCACGGCTGCCTCGAGGCGCTTGCCCGGGCCGACGCCATCTCCGCGGCTTGCGGGCAGCCCAGCGTCGAGGAGTCGGTGGCCGCGGCTCGAGCCGGGGACTCCCGCGCGCAGCAAGGCCTTGACGAGGCGGGCCGTTACCTGGGAATCGGCGCGAGCAATGTCGTCGTCCTGGTCGCCGTCGACCGGATCGTGATTGGCGGCGGAATCGCTGCCGCCGGCGACATGCTGCTCGAGCCAATTCGGGAGGAGCTCCGGCGCCGCGTTCATGTCACCGACGTGGGGCGGATCACTGTTGTGGCCGGTGAGCTTGGGATCTGGGCCGGAGCGATCGGGGCGGCGCTGCACGGGTCGACGTAAAACTCACGAGCCCCTCCGGCGCTTTCGGCCCCACCTCCCCATAAATGGGGAGGGCCTTTTTCTACTTGCAATTTGTCTAGATAGCTATACATTTACCGGGTGGTTCTGGCGGACCCATCCCGCGAGGAAACGTACCGGCCGCGGTATCGGGAGATCGAGCATTCGATCCGGCAGCGTCTCGCCCGGCTGAAGCCGGGCGCCGAGCTTCCATCCGACGCCCAGCTTTGCGAGGAGTTCGGCGTGAGCCGGATGACCGCACGCCACGCGATGAACAGCCTGGCGCAGGAGGGCCTCGTGTTTCGGGTTCGTGGCCGCGGAACTTTCGTCGGCGAGCCGCCCACCCACCGCCGGGCCAACAGCCTGCTCAGCTTCTCGAACGAGATGCGCCGCCAGGGCAGGGTGCCGAGCTCCCGCGTCCTCGGGCGGGCGGTGCGCGCGCCCACTCGCGAAGAGGCCCTACGGCTGCAGCTCAAAGACACGGAAAAGGTGGTGTGGCTCAGAAGGATCCGCCTCGCGGACGGGCATCCGATCGCCGTGGAGTCGACACGCCTCCACCGGCGCACGGCGACCGCGGTCCTGGCAGCCGACCTGCAGAAGGAATCGCTCCATGCCGTGCTGGTCCGCGCCGGATGCCTTCCGACACGAGGCCGTGCCACCATCTCGGCCGAACCGGCCGCGGCGGATGACGCGCGCTGGTTGGAGATGCGCAAGGGCGACCCCCTGCTCGTCGAGCGGCGAATCATCCTCGACCAGCAAGGACGACCCCTCGAGTTCACCGAATCACGCTACCCGGCCGACCGCTACGCCCTGGACGTCGACTTCGTCGTCGAGGACCAGGGACGAAAGTCTTAGGAGGAGTTGATGACATCGTTTTTCGACCGGCTCAGCTACACCGACGTCGCAAAGGCGATCGACCACTCGCTCTTGAGGCCCGAGCTCGATGACGCATTCGTCGAGGCCGGCTGCAAGCTGGCCGTCAGCTACGACGTAGCCTCCGTCTGCGCGCGGCCGCGGGACGTCGAGCGGGCCCGTGACCTGCTGTCGGGCAGCAATGTTGCGGTCGGGACCGTGATCGGATTTCCGCATGGCACTTCGCGGACCGAGACCAAGGTATTTGAGTCGCGCCTGGCGCTTCAGAATGGCGCCCGTGAGCTGGACATGGTGATCGACATCGGCGCGCTCATCTCCGGCAACGACCGTTACGTCGAAGAGCAGATCGCGGAGGTGGTGGAGGTTGCGCACGCAGAGGGCGCCCTGGTCAAGGTCATCCTCGAGAACGCCTACCTGACGGACGAGCAGAAGGTGCGCGGCTGTCACCTGGTCGAGGCGGCGGGCGCCGACTTCGTCAAGACATCGACCGGTTTCGCGCCCACAGGCGCAACGATCGAAGACCTCAAGCTGATGCGCCGGTCGGTCTCGCCGCGGATCGGCGTCAAGGCGGCGCACGGGATCCGCACGCTCGACGCGCTGGTCGAGGTGCTCGAGATCGGCGTCACACGCGTCGGGGCAACCCAGACGGCGGCGATGCTCGACGAGTTCAAGGCTCGCAAGGCGGCCGCCGCGGCCGGGGCGCGCTCGTGAATCGAGTCGTCCGCGTCGGCATGCTGGGTTCCGGCTTTGTCGCGGATTTTTACATGGACGGTTTGCGCGACGTGCCCGGCACTGAGGTCGTGGCCAACTACTCGCGCTCAGAGGAGCGGGCAAAGGAATTCGGCCGGCGTTATGGCGTGCCGCGGCAGTACACGACCATGGAGGATCTTTGCGACGACCGCGAGGTCGAGCTGGTCGTGATCGGTCTGCCGAACCACCTCCACCTCCCCGCCGTCCGTGTCGCAGCGGCTGCGCGCAAGGCGATCGTGTGCACGAAACCGCTCGCGCGCAACGGACATGAGGCGGCCGAGATGGTCACCCTGGTGCGCGAAGCAGGCGTGATGCATGGCTACGCGGAAACCGAGGTGTTTTCGCCCGACGTCATGCGCGCGCGACAGATGATCGAGAGCGGGGCGATCGGCGAGCTGCTCACGGTCCGCGCGCGCGAGGCACATTCCGGTCCCCACGCGCAGCATTTCTGGGACGCCGAAACCGCCGGCGGCGGCGCCCTGCTCGACATGGGCTGCCACACGATCGAGGCGGCGCGCTATTTCTTCGGCAAGGAAAACCGGATCAAGGACGTGTTCGCGTGGGGGGCCACCATGGTGCACCACGACCGGACCACCGGCGAGGACAACGCCGTCCTCCTGCTCCGCCTTGAAGATGGCCGGACTTCCCTGACGGAAGCGTCGTGGACGGCCAAGGGAGGCATGGAGCTGCGCAACGAGGTGTACGGCACGATGGGCCGCATCGTCACCGACACGAGCTCGACCCGCATCCGGGCCTTCATCCAGCAGCCGGCCGGTTACCTGATGGAGAAGGCCGATGCTGACGTCGGCTGGGTCTTTCCGATTCCGGATGAAGCGCGCGTCTACGGCTATCACGAGGAGATGCGCCACTTCGTCGACTGCTTTGTGAAGGGGGAGCAGCCGCGCGAGGACTTCGTCGACGGCTACATCGTGAATTCGGTCCTCGACGCTGCGTACAGGTCGATGAAGAGCGGTCACTGGGAATCGGTGCACATCGACTCCAGGGTCACCGGCTGACGATGTCCGGAGGCATGGACTGGATCGAGGCGGGAATCGCGCTCCTGGAAAAGATCCGCGACTCGCAATCGACCGCGATCGAGCGGGCAAGCGAGATCTGTGCTGAGGCAATCGGCGCCGGGGGGTTCGTGCACCTTTTCGGGACAGGCCACTCTCGCATCCCGGTGGAGGAGATGTTTCCGCGCTATGGCTCGTACCCGGGCTTCCACCCCATCGTCGAGCTCTCAATGACCTTTCACACCCAGGTGGTCGGAGCCAACGGCCAGCGCCAGGCGATGTTCATCGAACGCGTGCCTGGTCTGGCCGACGTGATCCTGTCCAACTTCCACTTCGAGCCGAAGGACGCGGTGATGGTGTTCTCGGCCAGTGGCCTTGGCGCGGTGGTCGTGGAGTTCGCGCGCGGCGCGCGCCAGAGGGGACTGCCCGTGATCGCGGTGACGTCGATCGCGCAGTCGAAGGCGGGCGAGCTGGAGGAGGAGGTCGGCAGCCGATTGATGGACGAGGCGGACATCGTGATCGACCTCTGCACCCCCGCCGGCGATGCGCTTTGCCGGCTCGAAGGTCTGGCCGAGACGCCGATCGGACCCGGGTCGACGCTCGCCGCGATCGCGGTGGCGGACGCGATCAAGGTGCGAACCGCCGAGCTCCTTCTCGCCGGTGGCAAGCTCCCGCCGGTGATCACGAGCGTCGCCGAAGTTGGACGAAAGCGTTCCGATGAGCTCTTCGAGGCCGCTTACCGTGAGCACGCGCGGCGCGCGGCGCACAGCCTCGCTACTTGACAGGAGGTGGAGACTGGAGCATCTGGAGGCACAGGAAGTCGTTGGTGGCCCCAGTGGGCCGATTGCACACCAGGAGGTGATCGTCTGTGACGCATCGTGAATGGCCACTGAGCGCAGGGCGGTGGGTGGCGGCCTTGATGGTCGGCGCCTTCGCCCTGATTGCGTGTGGCGGCTCAACCGGCGGTGGTGGCACCACCACCAAATACATCGTTGGCGTCTCCAACACGCTGCAGGGCAATGGTTGGCGCGAGGAGATGATCTGCTCGATCAAAGCCCAGGCCAAGGCATCGGGAGTCGTTTCCAAGGTGGTCATCGCCAACCGCAACACGGACGCGGCAGGGCAGATCGCCGACATACGGAACCTGATCTCTTCGGGCGCCAACGTGATCGTGATCAACCCCTCAGACCGCGACGCGCTCAACTCGGTCATCAAGCAGGCGACCGACAAGGGCATCGTCGTCGTGGCCGTCGACCAGGCAGTGTCTGAGCCTTCCGCCTACGTCGTCAGCAACGACCAGGTCGCATACGGCAACCTTGGCGCCACATGGCTGGCCAAGCAGCTCAACGGCAAGGGCAACATCATCGAGATGCGCGGTATCAACGGCGTGCCCGCCGACACCGACCGTCACCAGGGCCTCACGGCCGCGCTGGCCGCCTATCCCAACATCAAGGTGGTCAAGCAGACGTTCACCAACTGGTCGCTCGACCCCGCCGCGCAGCAGATGAAGGACATCTTCAGCTCGGGCATCCAGTACGACGGAATCTGGACTTCGGGCATCGACTCGACGGTCGTCGACCAGTTCCAGTCCTCGAACAAGACATTCGTACCGATCGTGGGCGCTGACAACAACAAGTTCGTCCAGGAGCTCGCAACCCTGAACACCAAGGGCCTGAAAGGCGCCGCGGTGACCAACCCGCCGCCGATCGGCGGAGCGGGTCTCGCGGTTGGCCTGGCTGTGCTGCAGAAGACGCACAGCTACGACCACGTGATTCACCTCACGCCGCAGGTGTGGGACAACACCACCTCTGACGGCGTGGCGAAGCTTGCGTCTACTTACGACTCGAGCCTCGACCCGTACTACAGCGTCGCGTTTGACGTCAAGCCGTACACGACTTACTCGAAGCAGGACCTGATCTCCTGCGCGGGTCCCAGCTAATCTGCATCGACACGGGGCGTGGGCATCAGGCCCACGCCCCACACTCAAATGGCAGCGGTTCCTAACGAGATTCCTGATGCCAACGCGCGCGCCCTGCTCGTAGCGAGCGGGCTCGCCAAGCATTTCGGACCTGTCGTCGCCCTCCGTTCAGCCGACCTGCGTGTCCGACCTGGCGAGATTCACGCCTTGATGGGCGCCAATGGAGCGGGCAAGAGCACGCTCGTCAAGATCCTTACCGGTGCGTTGACCGCAGACGCCGGAACCATCACCTTCGGCGGCCGGACGCGGACGTTCCGGTCGACGTCCGAAGCGCGCAAGGCCGGACTCATCTGCGTCTACCAGGATCCCTCGCTGCTGCCCGACCTGACGGTGCTGCAGAACCTCAAGCTGACCGCGACGCCGATCTCGAACTTCAGGCGGTACCTCGTCGAGCTCGGCATGGCACGGTTCGACCTGCAGTCGATGCCTCGCGAGCTGGCCCGACCGACGCTGAGCTTGCTCGACCTCGCCCGCGCGCTCGCCATCGAACCGCAGCTGCTCCTGCTCGACGAGATCACCGCATCGCTCCCCGCCGATCTGACCGTCCGCGTCTTCAACGTCGCGCGCCAGCTTCGCGCCGAGGGACGCTCCGTGATCTTCATCTCGCACCGCCTGGCGGAAGTGTCCGCGCTGTGCGACCGGGCGACAGTGCTTCGCGACGGCAAGACGGTCGGCGTGGTCGAGCCCGCGCAGGGCGGCGAGGAACGCATCGTCAAGCTGATGCTCGGTCCAGTCGCCGACGAGGTCGCGGCCGAGGCCGCTTCGCCGAGCGCGCCGGCGACTGGAGCCGTCGCGGTCGAGGTGCGCGACCTCAAGGCCGGGACGCTGGACGGAGTCACCTTCACGCTTCGCTTCGGCGAGGTGCTGGGCGTCGCCGCCCTCGAAGGGCAGGGCCAGGAAGAGCTGTTCAACTGCCTGGCCGGCGTGCGAAGGCCCGAGTCCGGCCAGATCGTCGTTGGCGGCAACCCGCGCAGCTTTCATCATCCGGGCGACGCGATCCGCGCCGGGATGGTGCTCATCCCGGCCGATCGTGTGCAGGCGCTGCTCCGCCAGAGGTCAGTTCGCGAGAACGTCGCGCTGCCTCTCGTCAACCGGATCTCGAGGTGGGGTCCCATCAATCCGCGGCGGGAGAAGCGGCGCGTCGAGACGGCGGTCAAGCGACTGCAGATCGACACGCGCGTGACATCCGAGGTCCGACGTCTCTCAGGCGGCAACCAGCAGAAGGTCGGCATCGCGCGCTGGCTCGCCGGCGGATTCAAGACACTGCTGTGCTTCGATCCGACGCGCGGCATCGACATCGGGACCAAGCGCCAGATCTACGGGCTGGTCAAGGAGCTCGCGGCCAACGGCTCGGCGGTGCTGCTGTTCACGTCGGAGCTGCCTGAGATCCAGCTTGCGTGCAATCGCGTGATCGTGCTCTTCGGCGGCAAGCTGGTCGACGAGATGCCCGCGTCCGAGGCGGACGAGAAGGCCTTGCTGCGCGCCGCGCACGGGTTGCCTAGCGAAGCCGAGGAACCACAGTCACAGGAGGGAGCGTAGGTGGCGGCCACGGCCGCAGAGGCTTTGCGGCCCACCGGCATTCAGTTCGGCCGCGGGATCCGGCGCTTCGGCTGGACGATAGCTGTCTACGTGCTGTTCGGGGTCTTGATGGTGGTCACGGTCATCATCAAGCCCGACTACGGGTCCTTCGAGTGGAACACCCTCACACTGGCCGCGCTTCCGCTGGCGTTCGCCGCGGCGGCCCAGACGATGGTCGTCCTGAGCGGAGGCATCGACCTCTCGGTCGGCCCGCTCATGGCGCTGGCCAACGTGCTGGCGCTGCGCGCCATGGTCGGCCACGACCTGAGGTACTCGCTCGGCGTCGCCTTGATCGTCCTGTTCGAGGTCACGCTCGCCGGCGCGCTCAACGGCGTGATCATTGTGGTGACCCGCGTACCCGACATCGTGATCACGCTGGCCACGTCTTTTATCTGGGCCGGGTTGGCATTGCTGGTGCTGGCCAAACCCACACCGGGGATCCCACTCGACTTCCAGAACCTGGCCCAGGGATCGACGCTTTCGCCCTGGCTGCCTGATGCACTGCTTTTGCTCGTGGTCTTCCCACTGGTCTGGATTCCGCTGCGTCGCAGCCGCGCCGGACTCGCCATCTATGCGGTGGGGAGCGATCGCAACGCCGCGTTCCGGTCCGGGGTGAATCTCGGCTTGACCCGGGTGGTCGCGTATGCGGTGGGCGGCTTCTTCGCCGCATGCGGCGGGCTTGCCTTGTCCATGACCACCGGCGTCGGCTCTCCGCTCGCGGGGACCTACTACACGTTGAGCGGAGTCTCCGCCATCGTGCTCGGTGGGGTCAGCCTCGCCGGCGGACGGGGGGGAATGCTGGGTCCCATCGCCGCGGCATACATCCTGTCGCTCATTCCAGCAATCCTCATTTACCTGGGAATCGACCCCAACTACGGCCAGATGATCCAGGGCGTGCTGATCGTGATCGTGGTGATGGTCGGCGGGATTGGCACGATGTTGAGGCGTCCATGAGCACCCGGGCCGTGGCGACGGTGCGTCTGGTGCAGCAGCACTCGATCGTGGTCTTGATCGCGCTGCTCGTTGCGCTCGCGGGGCTCATCGAGGCGATCCGCCCCGGCGCAGTCAACGCCAACTGGGTGTCGAACATCCTGGAGTTCGCCGCCCCGTTGGGCATCCTCGCCGCAGGCCAGACCCTTGTCGTGATCATGGGCGGAATCGACCTTTCGGTCGCGAACGTGGCCACCGCCGCCGCCTACATCATGGCCAGCCAGGCCCCATTCGGGGTCACGCGAAGCATCGTCGCGGGTCTCTTCGTCGGAGTCCTGGTTGGTCTCATCAACGGCGTCGGCGTGGCGGTGTTCAAAGTCCAGCCGCTGATCATGACCCTGGCGATGGGCCTGGTGGTGACGGGCAGCCTCAACGTGTACAGCCAGGCCTCTGTCCGCACCGTGCCAGGCGTGCCGGCCGTAATTCACACGCTTGGCTCCGGCACCGTGCTTGGCTATGTGCCCGTCAGCCTTTTCCTGTGGGCCCTGCTGGCGGCGGTGTTGATCGTCGGCCTGCGGGGCACCGGGTTCGGGCGGCTTCTGTACGCGCTCGGTGACAACCTGGAGGCGACGCGGCTCGCCGGGGTTCGCGGCTGGCAGGTTCTGCTCACCAACTACGCGGCTTGCGGACTCCTCAGCGCGGTCGCGGGGTTGGTTCTCGCCGGGACGGTGAATGCCGCGGACCTGAGCCTGGCCACCGTTTTGCTGCTCCCCTCGGTCGCCGCGGTCGTGATCGGTGGGACGTCGATCTTCGGCGGAAGCGGGAGCTACTCGGGGACGATCGTGGGGGCTCTGATCCTCACCGTCCTGAACAGCGTGCTCACGCTGCTCGACGTGCCGGACGCCGTCAAGCAGGTTCTGTACGGCGCCATCATCGTCGTGCTTGCGGCCGCATATACGCGCGTGCTGGGTCGCGAATAGCGCTGCAAACATTCACCTTCATCGGCGTCACCACCGGCCAGTCCGCGGCGATGCGGCTGTTTCCGGCCTGGGCTCGAGAGCTCGACCTCGGCGAGGTTCGGCTGGTGGGATACGACCTGCCGCTCCACGCCGGAGCCGCGCGCTATCGAGAGGCGGTGGGGCGAATCAAGAGTGACCGGCAGGGACGCGGGGCTCTCGTCACCACTCACAAGATCGATCTCTTCGAGGCCTGCCGCGACATGTTCGACGCGGTCGACCAGTACGCACGGCTGTGCGGGGAGACGTCATGCCTCGCCAAGCGCGGGGGACAGCTGCTGGCTTTCGCGACCGACCCGATCTCGTCCGGCCGCGCGCTGGGCGAGTTCTACCCTGAGCAAAGCCCGGGCGACGTCCTGTGCCTGGGCGGAGGGGGTTCGGCCGTCGCGATCACGGTGAACCTGATCCAGAGGCGGGCCGCCTCGCACATCACGGTTGTCAACCGCACGGCCGGCCGGCTCGAGGCCATGCGCGACATCCACGCCAGGCTCGGCGGTGACACTGACGTCCGCTACGTCGAGAACAGCGATCCCCACACCAATGACCGGTTGATCGGGGAGCTGCCGCCAGGTTCGCTGGTCATCAACGCGACCGGGATGGGCAAAGACACGCGGGGGTCCCCGATCACCGACGGCGCGCGCTTTCCCGAGGCAGGCTACGCGTGGGAGCTCAACTACCGAGGAGACCTCGAATTTCTGGATCAGGCGCTGCGCCAACAGGAGGGCAGGCATCTCCACGTCGAGGATGGGTGGCGGTACTTCATCCACGGTTGGGCGGTGGTCATGGAGCACGTTTTCGAGATCGACGTCGATGGCGCGAAGATCGCTCGCCTCGCCGCGGTTTCGGAAGCCGAGAGGCCCACACATAGATAGGGGACGCGCGCGAGCATCATGAACGAGCATTCCATGAGGTTTGGGGACACCGAGGTGGCCCGCATCGGGCTCGGGACGAACCGACTCGCGAAAACGCGGGGCGGCGTCGAGCTGATCAAGGCGGCGGTCGCAGCCGGGGTGCAGATGATCGATACCGCGCACACGTACACCGGCGGACAGAGCGAAGAGACGATCGGCGATGCGCTCTCTCCCATCCCCGGCAATTACATCGTGGCCACCAAGGGCGGTCTGGGAAGTGGCCGTCCACAGGCGCTTCGGGACGAGATCGAAATGAGCCTGACCCGGCTGCGGACCGACAGCATCCCGCTGTATTACCTGCACCGTGTCGACCCGGCGATTCCGCTCGAGGAGAGCATCGCCGCAATCAAGGAGTACCTGGACCGCGGCAAGATCCGACACATCGGGCTCTCGAATGTCGACATTGACCAGATCGAGCGCGCGCGGAAGGTCGTCTCCATCGCCGCGGTCCAGAACGCCTACAGCCTTTCGCTGCGCAAGTACGACACCGTCGTCGACTACTGCGCCGCCGAGGAGATCGTCTTCGTTCCTTATGTTCCGCTGCGGGGAGCGGATGGCGCGGCGGTGGCTGAGATTGCGAGCCGGCACCGGGCTACTCCACAGCAGATCGCTCTCGCGTGGCTGCTGCGGCGGTCGCAGGCGATCTTGCCGATCCCCGGCACGCTGTCGCTGCAGCATCTCAAGGAAAACCTCGCCGCGTTGAGCATCGAGCTCTCCGACGCAGAGTTCGAAGCCCTTCGTTGAAGCGCCGCCGGGCGCTTGTTACAGTGCACCTGCCAGATGGCCCACGCCGGTAAGCCAAAGCAGAAGAAGGTAGAAAAGCCCTCGCGAAAGGCGGTCCTTTCGCGCAAGGACTACGACAAAGAGCTTCGCCGCCTCCAGGTGGACCTGGTCCAGCTCGAGGAGTGGATCCGACATCGCGGCCTGCGCGTGGTGGTCCTGTTCGAGGGAAGAGACACCGCGGGCAAGGGCGGCGTGATCAAGCGCATGACGGCCCTGTTGAACCCTCGCTACGTTCGGGTCGTCGCTCTTCCCGCGCCGACCGAGCGGGAACGGACGCAGTGGTACTTCCAGCGCTACATCACACACTTGCCGTCAGCCGGCGAGATGGTGCTCTTCGACCGCAGCTGGTACAACCGGGCCGGCGTCGAGCGAGTCATGGGCTTCTGCACGGACGAGGAATACGACGAGTTCATGCGGACGTGCCCGCAATTCGAGCGGATGCTCGTGCGCTCAGGAATCGTTCTCATCAAGTACTGGCTGTCCGTCAGCGATGAAGAGCAGGAGCTCCGGTTCCTCGGTCGAATCAACGATCCGAGCAAGCGCTGGAAGCTCAGCCCGATGGACCTCCAGGCGCGCGCAAGATGGGTCGATTATTCGGAGGCGAAGGACCAGATGTTTTCGTTCTGCGACATCAAAGAGGCTCCGTGGCACGTGGTTGAGACGGACAACAAGCGGGCCGCCCATCTCAACCTGATAAGCCATTTCCTGTCCTTGATCCCTCATGAAGAGGTTCCTCATGAGGACATCAAGCTGCCCCCTCGCCAAAAGCGCAGCTACAGCCGGCCTCCGAAGAGCTCGCAGCGAATGGTTCCCATGAAGTACGAGGTGG
>VBDS01000030.1 GCA_005889085.1 Chloroflexota bacterium
CTGCTTGGCGACTAACTATATCCATTAGTGATATAGTTGGTTTTCTCAGTGATTACGCAACCCGTCTTCTACATCCTTCTTTCGCTTCGCGATGGCGAACGGCACGGCTACGAGATCCTCAAGGAGGTGCAGGCCGGCTCGCTGGGCAAGATCAGGCTTGGACCCGCAACGCTCTACACCTCTTTGAAGAAACTCTCACAGACGCACCTTGTACACGAAGTGGATGGTCCCCGCGATAGCGACCCACGGCGGCGTTACTACCGGCTGACGGGTGATGGTCGGAAGGCGCTGAAACAGGAGTTGGATCGGATGGAACAGCTGGTCGACACCTTTCCGCGCCGATTTCGATCCGAGTACGGCGAGTCGATGAAGCTTGTGTTTCGCGAGCTGCTCGACGATCCGGAAGTTTCGAAAGCGGATCTCCTGCGAAGAGCGCTGGGCGACGCCCGGTATGCGACAGGTGGAATCCTGCTTGGAGCCCTTCTAGGGTTTCCGGTCCTGCTCATCTGGTACGTGGTTCGGTCTGACGTGGTGCCATACGACCCGGCCGCTGCGTACTGGCAGATCTTGCTGCTCTTCCTCGCATCGGGCTTTGTCGGAAGGCTCCGGTCGGGCACCGTCGTCGGGGGCCTGATGGCCGGTTTCGTCGCCGGCGCAGTGAGCGCGCTCGTCGTGCCCGGTGAGTACTGGCTTTTCCCGCCGGGCCTTTCGCGAGACTGGCTCGGATTCGTGCTTTCGTGGGCGTTCGCGGCCGCGTTCGTCATGGCGATCGTTGCCGCGGGTGCGGGTGTCGGCGTCGTCCTGCGCTACGTGATGTATTTATCCGCGAGCTTTCATGACGTTGAGGACGAGCTTCACCCACGACGCCAAACTGTCTCCTTCCGGCATCGGGCCGTGCGCAGCGTCCACGCATTCGTGAAGACCTGGAGAACTCCTGGCTAGAGGCCTGTGAATTACAGGTGTTTTGGGCAAAAAAGCTCGTTTCGAGCTCTTTCCATCGCGCGTTTTGCGCAAAACGCTCCTATCGAGGTCTAACCCTTCAACGCCGAGGCCGCCGCCTCCCAGCACAGTCGATGCCCGCTGACGCTGTCCTCGCGCTTGAACCGCACCACGACCATCGTCGGCGTCGGCGCTGCGATCGCGTCGGCGATCGCGGGCTCGAGTCCCGAGCGGTCTGAGACCGGGCTGTAGACCAGCCCGTACAGACGCGCGACCTGCGACAGGTCGAGACCCAACGGCGTGGCGAATATCTCCTCGAACACGTCCTGGTGCTCCGCCTGGGGCAGGAAGTTGAAGACTCCGCCTCCGTTGTTGTCGCAGACCACGAGCGTCGCCCGGATGCCATGGCGCTGCAGCGCCCACAGCCCGTTCATGTCGTGATAGAGCGAGAGATCACCGAGCAGGAGCACGGTCGGAGCTGCGTCGCGGCCTGTCGCAACGCCAAGCCCGCTGGAGACCAGCCCATCGATTCCGCTTGCCCCGCGGTTGCCGAAGAATCGCTGCTTCGGCCGGGCCAGCGGCCAGAAGCTGTCGGCGGCGCGGATCGGCATGCTCGAACCGATGAACACCTGGCCAGGGTCGGGCAGCCGGGCGCTCAGTGCCCTCACGACGTGGCCCTCGTGCAGCGGCGTGGAAACCATGGAAGCGGCGATCGCTGCCGACGCGCGCTTGCCCGCGCTCAGCCACTGGTCGCGCCAGGCCGTCCTGTCCACTGGCGGGAGCGCTTCCAGGAGGGGCTGCGCGTCGCAGGCCATCACGTTGGTGGCGACGTGGTCCTCGTCCCGCCACGCTCGGTCAGGGTCGATCAAAAAAGTCGGCGCGGCGGCCGCGGCCAGCCAGCGGTTCAAGACTCGGGACGTAGGCGTGGCGCCGATCCGGATCACGAGGTCCGGACCGTGCTGCAGCGACCAGCCCGCCCGGAGGAGTGCCTCATACGACTCCACTGCGGCGCCGGCCTCGGCGCGCCGCAGCTGCGAGGTCGGCTCGGCCAGCAGTGGCAGACCGAGACGGTGTAGCGCCGGCGCCAGCCTCTCACCTTCGCGAATCTCGCCTGCCACGATCAGTGGACGCTGGGCGCGCTGGAGCGCGGACGCGAGGGATGCGACCTGCGCCTGGCTCGGAAGCAGCCGCCCGGACGTCATCGCCTGGGCGGGCGCGGCCTCCGAGACAGGGTGCTTTCCGGGCGGCGGCACGAGCGGCTCGCGAAAGGGGAGGTTGATGTGCACCGGCCCGTCCGCCGCCTCTGCGACCGCCCGGGCGGCGAGACGCCGCCACATGCGGGCGGCGTTGGGAAGCTCGACCGGCGCGCCCGGATCGACGAACCACCGAACCGCGCTTCCGTACAGGTGCTGCTGGTCGATCGCCTGGTTGGCCCCCACTCCCTGGAGCTCGGGCGGCCGGTCGGCGGTCAACACGATGAGCGGCGTGCGCGAGTAGGCGGCCTCGATGACGGCCGGATGAAACTCTGCTGCCGCCGTCCCCGACGTGGACAGGATCACGGCCGGCTTGCCGGTCGCTTTGCCGAGACCAACGGCAAAGAAAGAGCCGCATCGCTCGTCGATCTGAACGAGGACTTTGATGCGAGGATGCCGCTGCAGCGCCATCGCGATGGGCGCCGACCGCGAGCCGGGCGACACGCAGGCGAACTCCACGCCCTGCGCCGCGAGCTCGTCCACGAAGGTGGCCGCGAAAGCTTGGGTGACGTCGGTCATAGGATTGCAGTGTCCTGTCCCAGAAGGTCCTTGCGTCTTCGCGGCCTAGGCGGCCGGGCGCCTTCGGCGCCCAAGCCAGCGTCGACTCCTGCGCGCGCTCGGTCACGCATCTACACGATGCGCTCCCTCGCGTGCTCGTCGTCTCCTTGGCTCCGACCGCCGATGCCGCGAATACGCTGCGGAGATCTGGGACAGGACACTGAGTCGTGATTCTGGAGCGTGAGGACGTAAAGCTGAGCTACTTTGTCGCCGGAGAAGGTGCGCCGGTCACCCTGCTGCATGGTTTCACGCAGAGCGGCCGGAGCTGGCGCGAGCTCATCTCCAGGATGCCCGAAGGCTGGATGTGGATCGTGCCTGACCTGCGTGGCCATGGCGAAACGCAGGCGCCACATGGCGCGCCGTGCTCGATGGCCGCGTGCACGACCGACCTCGAAAAGCTCTGGGACGAGCTCGGCGTGCAGCGGACGCACCTGGTCGGATACTCGATGGGCGGCCGCCTCGCCCTGCATGTCGCGGCGCGGCGTCCCGGGCGGGTTCTCTCCCTGCTCACGATCGGAGCCCACGCCGGTCTGGATGAAGACGCGCGCGAGGGCCGGAGGCGCGGCGACGATGCGCTCGCAGCGCGCATCGAGCGAGACGGTCTCGAGCCCTTCGTCGACTACTGGGGCTCTCTCTCGCTTTTCGCGGGTCTCCAGCAGCGCGGCCCCGCTTACGTCGCGCACGTGCGGGCCGAGCGCCTGCAGAACCACGTCGCGGGCCTGGCGTGCTCGCTGCGCGGGATGGGCGCCGGGATGATGGAGCCAGTGTGGGACGAGCTCACCCATGCGCCGTTTCCATGCACTTTCGTCGCCGGCCAGCTCGATCACGGATACGTCGCCTCCGCGCGCAGGCTCGCTGCGACCGTGCCCAATGGCCACGCGGAGGTCGTCCTCAGGGCCGGCCATGCGGTGCACCAGGAGCGTCCCGATGCATTCGCGCGGGTGCTCGCCAATCACCTCGCCGCGGCCACCGCCACGGGGGCCGTTTCCTCGAGCTCGACCACTGACTGAAGGCCTGCCGCGTAGCGCGCGGCGCCGAGACGTTCGAGGTCCAGCATGCCGCCGTGGTCGATAGTCGCGATCACGAAGCGCAGGTGCCCCTGGCGCAAAAGTTGCTCGACCTTGCGCGCGACCTCGTCAGGACGTCGTGCGCTGATCAGCGCGGCGCTCACAGCAGGATGCCCAGCGTGAACAGCAGCGCATACGCCAGCTGCGTGATCGCCACACGCTTGAGCGCGCCAACGAGCTCGGGCGCGACAGTCGACACGAGGGCCGTTCGCACCGGTACCGATGCGACGGGGATGGAGATGAGCACGAGCAGGATGGTCACGGCCGCCAGCTGGGCGACGAAGGCAACGATCGGCACGACGAACGCGGCAGCGACGAGCAGGACGAGCAAGATGCGGGTGCGCTCGCGACCGATGCGTGTGGCCAACGTGCGCTTGCCGGCCGCGGCGTCCGTCTCGATATCGCGCAGGTTGTTGAGCACCAGGATCGCCGTGGCGAGAAATCCCATCCCGCAAGCCATGAGGACGGCGAGCCCGGTGATTCGGCCGATCTCGACGTAGACCGTGCCAAGCGTCGCGACCAGTCCGAAAAAGAGGAACACGAAGACCTCGCCCAGGCCCAGGTAACCGTAGGGACGCGGCCCGCCCGTGTAGAGCCACCCGGCCAGCACGCACGCCGCGCCGACCAGAAACAGGCGCCAATCGACCGCCAGGCTTAGCGCGACGCCGGCCAGTGCAGCGACGCCAAAGGCGCCGATGGCCGCTCGGCGGACCGAGTCGGGATCGACCACCCCAGACGACGCAGCGCGGAGCGGCCCAACGCGCCTGGCGTCGGCGCCGCGGACGAAGTCGGAGTAGTCATTCGCGAAGTTCACGCCAAGCTGCATGCCCAGCCCGACGACCAGCGCGCCTAGCCCCGCCCCCCATCGCAGCCCACCTTCATGAACGGCGATCGCCGTGCCGGTGAGGACTGGCGCGACAGAGGCCGCGAGCGTGGCCGGCCGGACCGCCGACCACCACGCCCGTGTGGCGCTCGGCGCAGGCCCTGCCGTGACCATGGCTAGGGTCGCTTCGGAAACTTCGCGAAGTTGGGCTTGCGCTTCTGGACGTAAGCGTCGCGGCCCTCCTGTGCTTCTTCGCTCATGTAGTAGAGCAGCGTCGCGTCGCCGGCAAGCTGCTGGATTCCGGCGAGTCCGTCATCCGCGGCGTTGAGGCCGGCCTTCAGCATGCGCAGCGCGAGCGGGCTGAGCTCGAGCATGCGCCGGCACCACGCGATGGTCTCCTTTTCGAGGTCGGCAAGCCGCACGACCTTGTTGACCAGTCCCATGTCGAGCGCTTGCCGCGCGTCGTACTGCTCGCACAAGAACCAGATCTCGCGCGCCTTCTTCTGCCCGACGATGCGCGCCAGCAAGCCTGCTCCATAGCCACCATCGAAGCTCCCGACGCGCGGACCGGTCTGGCCGAAGCGAGCGTTGTCCGCGGCGATGGTGAGGTCGCAGACGACGTGCAGCACGTGTCCGCCGCCGATCGCGTAGCCGGCGACCATCGCGACCACGGGCTTTGGCAGGCGGCGGATCTGGACCTGCAGGTCGAGCACATTGAGCCGGCCGGTGCCCTTCGCGTCGACGTAGCCGTCGTCGCCACGCACGCGCTGGTCGCCGCCAGAGCAGAACGCTTCCGTGCCCGCACCGGTGAGGATCACGACTCCGATTGCCGGGTCTTCGCGCGCCGCTTCGAACGCCCTTGACATCTCAACGACTGTGATCGGCCGAAACGCGTTGCGGACCTCGGGCCGGTTGATGGTTATCTTCGCGATGCCGTCCCAGGTCTCGTAGAGGATGTCCTGGTACTCGCCAGATGCTTTCCATCCCGACTTCGGCTGATCTTTCAAGTCATCACTCCTAGAGCGATCACTAGCACCATTTCAGATGGTACGCCGACGACCGCGCTACGCGCGCTGGCGAGGTCTCCGGCGGGGGAACAGGCGGACGATCTTGGCGTAGTCGTCCGGCGTGTCGATGTCGTCCGAGCGGCCCGGAGCGGGGACGACGTCCAGCATCTCGGGCCGGCCGTGCAGGACCTGCCGTGCGCCGGCGTCTCCCTTGAGCGAGTACAGCTCCTCCCACAGCGAGCGTTCAAGAATCACGGGCGGGGACCAACCGTCACTCCCACTCGACACAGCAACCGCGGGGCGCGAACCCTCGCGCCGCCAGGCCCGCAACAGCGTGGCCACGGTCCGCGACCCAACGAGGGGCTGGTCGCCGAGCAGCACCATCGCACCTTCGATCTCGTGCCGCATCGCCTTCAGGCCGGCCTGCAGCGACGACGCCATGCCTGTGGACGCCCTGGCGTTGAAGACAAGCTCGGCTCTTCCATCGATCGCCCGCCTGACGTCTTCCTCGGCGTAAACGACAACGGTCTGGTGGCAACCACCCTCCGACGCGGCCTCGAACACGTGCCGGACCATCGGCACGCCGTCGATGTCGAGCAGCAGCTTTTGCGAGCCGGGCATACGCGAGCTCTTGCCCGCGGCGAGGACGATCCCACCGACAGGCAGCAGTGCTGCCGCGAGTCGTTCGAAGGGCGGTCGCGTGGACCGGATCCACTCCACCTCGATGCCGGCGCGGATCGCGACCTCCGCGAAGTTGCGGAGGCGCGTGCCGTCACCGTCGACGAGGAGAAGCCTGCGTCCAATCAATGGCGATAGGTCCGGCACCTCTTCGGGCAGACCGACCACCGCCACCGAACGGCAGTCGCTGCGCGCCGCGACGTGCTGGAGCCCAGCATCGAGATCCTTGCCGCGTACGACCATGGAATGCGGTCCTTCGGGCTCCCGATACGTGCGACCGCGCACCGGCAGGTCGATGTCCCCCATGACGAAGACCACGTCTAGAGCATGGCAGACAGGCCCCGGCTTACTCTCTGTTGAAGTGCCAATTCTCGGAGCCCACGTCGATTCCTCTGGCGGCCTGCACCTGGCCTTCGAGCGGGCCAAGGCGATGGGCGCGGAGGCGATCCAGGTCCACCCCACGCCGCCGGGTTTCTGGGGCTCGCCCAAGCTTGACGAGACGCGAATCGCAACCTTCAAGGAAGCGGCGGCCAAGCACGGCAATCCGCCTTTTTACTTCCATGCCGTCTACCTGATCAACCTCGCGGGCGACGATCCAACGCTGCGCCAGCGTTCGGAAAGCACATTGGCCGGCTACTTGAAGGCGGCGGACGAGCTGGGCGTCGACGGCGTGATCTTCCACACGGGATCGCACAAGGGCGCGGGTTTCGAGGCGCGCCTCCCGTCCATCACCGAGCACCTCAAGCACGTGCTAGAGCGGGCCGACCCGAAGTCCGCAAGGCTGCTGATCGAAAACAACGCGGGCCTGGGCGGCTGCGTCGGCGCTCGATTCGAGGAGATCGCGCAGATGATGAGCGCGCTCGATGATGATCCGCGAGTCGGCGTCTGCTTCGACACGTGCCATGCCTTCGCGTCGGGCTACGACGAGCGGACGCCCGCCGAGGTCAAGAAGACGATCGACGAGCTGGACCGGGCGTTGAAGCTCAGCCGCGTCGATGTGATCCACTGCAACGATTCGGTGACCGGCCTTGGCTCGAACCGTGATCGTCACGCCAACATCGGGACCGGACAGATCGGTGAAGCAGGCTTTCGAGCCCTGCTCCGCGAGCCCCGGCTCGCGAAGCTTCCCTTCATCCTCGAGGTGCCCGGCGCGGGTGGCGGGCCCGACGCCGAGCAAGTCGCAGTGCTCAAAAAGCTGGCTGGCTAGGCCACGTCAGACGCGGCGTCGCAGTCTTGCTCGACGACCTGGAGGGGCCGGCGCCGCTGAGCCCGGCGGGTGGCGAGCCCGGCCAGCCACCAAACACGCCTGCCGAGGACTCCGGCGAGAGCGACCAGCGCCGGCAGGTTTCGCGGCCCATAGAGCCGCCTGTTCTCGGCCTCGAGCTGGATGTCCTTCAGCCGCTGCCACATGATGTCTTCGTTCATGTACGGGTTCATCTCGACCTCCTAACCAGCAAACTTATTACGGTAGTTAGTATAACCTGTGTTGTGGCTTTTGTGGTTATGGGTAAACTGAATTTCGATGTCAGAACGGGAAACCGCTAGCGGCGAGCTCGGGCTCGTCCAGGCCTTCGTCAACACCGTCGACCTGGTGCCCCTGAAGGAGGAGCTCAGCGACCCAAACACGCTCAAGGCCTGGTTGGTTGCAAACGGCTTGCTCGACGCCGGCCACCCGGTTGGTGAGTCCGACCTCAAGCACGCGATCGCGATCCGCGAGGCGATGCGCGGCGTGATCGGCGGCAACTCCGGCTACCCGGTCTACCCCGTCGCCCTTGCCACCCTCAACGAGGCCGCGACCGCCAGCCGGCTGCGGATGCGCTTTGCGCCAGACGGACGGCCGCGGCTCGAGCCTGAGGTGTCAGGCGCCGTCGGCGCGATGGGCCGCCTGGTCGCGACCCTCTACTCGGCGATGCAGGGCGAGGACTGGGAGCGGCTCAAGCTTTGCCGCTCTGGCGAGTGCCGCTGGGCGTTCTACGACCGTTCCAAGAACCACTCGAGCCGTTGGTGCACGATGGCTTCCTGCGGCAACCGGGAGAAGGCGCGCCGCTTCAGAAAGCGAGAAAGGGCTGCGTCCTCACCAACTCCGGACTGAACACCTGCGTCAGTTGAATCAACCGGTCGTAAGCGATGGGGTGCCGCAGCTGGATGCTTCTTGGCTCACCAGCCAGCGGAACGATCTTGATTCGACCAAACCCTATTCCGTACCACCCAGGCCTCTTGATCACTATCTGCTTGATCTGGTCTTTGGCGAGGTCGAAGTCTTTCACCCTTTCCAGCTCCGCGATCAGTCTCGCGTTCTCATCGTCAGCCAGGGTTGGCATCAACTGGCCATCGATGTAGCCGGCCATTGCGCCGGTTAGCTCCGATCCGCCATGCGCGCCTGGATCGACGCCGAACAGCCGCGCGGTCGTGAAGTACAGCCCGTAGCCGACGCGGGCACCGAGGAATCCTCGCGAAAGAAAGCCGCTCATGAAGCCGCCAACGAATGTTTCGCTCATGCGCGGGCGGCGCGCATCGAAACGCCGGAGCCGCCGAAGCGCACCGCGGTGATCTCGGCCAGGATGCCGAGCGCCGTCTCCTCCGCCCCTCTGCCCCCCAGGTCCAAGCCGATGGGACCGTGCACGCGCGACAGCTGCTCCTCAGTGAAGCCTTCGCGGCGGAGCGCGTCGAAGCGGTTCTGGTTGGTCTTGCGGCTGCCGATCGCGCCGATGTAGCCGGCGTCCTGCTTCAGGACCGAGCGCAGCGCGGGGAGGTCGAACTTAGGATCGTGCGTGAGGATGACCACGTACGTCGAGCGCTCGACGGCGATTTTGGCCATCGCCTCGTCAGGCCAGGCGACGATCAGCTCGTCTGCCTCCGGAAACCTTTCCCTGGTCGCGAACTTCGCCCGCGCGTCGATCACCGTCACGCGATAGCCCATCAGCTTCGCGAGCCGGTGCAGCGGGATCGCGATGTGGATGGCCCCGATGATCACCAGGTGAGCAGGGCGCCGGAACGGCTCGATGAACACATCGCCGTCGCGCCGAGCCAGCTCCGACCCCGGCGGAGTGCCCTCCGCAAGCACCTCTTCACCGCTGAGCAGATTTGTCCGCAATGTCGCGGGCTCGTTGCGATCGAGCATGCCGACGAGCTGCCGGTGCGCCGTCCCCAGGGGCTGGATGAAGACCTCGATGTGGCCGCCGCACGCGAGCCCGACCTCGAATGCAACGTCGTCGGCGACGCCGAAGGCCGCGATCTTCGGGGTGCCCGATTTCAGGACCTTCTGCGCCTCCTCGAAAACGGCGCCCTCGATGCAGCCGTTGGAAACCGAGCCCGCCATCTTGCCCGAACGTGTGACGAGCATCTTGGAGCCCAGCGGCCTGGGGCTCGATCCCCACGTCTCGATGACGGTGGCGACAGCGATGTCTTCTCCGCCCCCGATCCATTCCTTCAGCTCGTCCAAGACTTCCCTCATCGCGGGCTCCTGCTGTCGATCCCCATCCGACCGGCCGCTGCGCGGCCGGTCACCTTCCCCCCCGCAAGGGGGGAAGGGAAGCAAGCAGGCGGCCGAGGTCCTCGAGGGCGTCGACATTGTGGGCCGCGAGAAAGTCGTCGCAGAGCGGCAGCGCCGCCGCCATCCCCCGCGTCAGCGGCTCGTAACCCTCAGAACCGAGCAGTGGGTTGAGCCAGATCAGCCTGTGCGCGGAGCGCCGCAGGTGGACGAGCTCGGCGGTGAGCTGTGCGGGATCGCCGCGATCCCACCCGTCGCTGATGATGACCACCACCGCGCCATGGCCGAGGACGCGGCGCGCCCAGCGCCGGTTGAAATCCCCGATCGCGTCGCCGATCCTGGTCCCGCCGCTGAAGTCGTGGACGCCTTTGCTCACCGAGTCGAGGGCGCGGTCGAGGTCTCGATGTCGCAGCAGCCGCGTGATCCGCGTCAGTCGCGTCGAGAAGACGAAGGCCTCGAGGTCTTCGCGCCGAGAGATCGCGTGGGCGAAGATCATCAAGAGCCGCGAGTAGCGCTCCATCGAGCCGCTCACGTCGCAGATCAACACCAACGGCCGGCGGCGGACGCGAGGTTTCCGCCGGAAAAGGGTCATCAGCTCGCCGCTCGAGCGGATGGCGTGACGCGCCGAACGCCGCAGGTCGATGCGACCTGATCGCGACGGCCGCAGCCGGCGCGTCCGCCGCTCAGCCACGCGCCAGGGCGCCTGCTCCAGCAATCGCTTGACCTGCTCGGTCTCGGCCCAGGTCATCTCCTCGAAGTCCTTGTGGCGGAGCAGCTCTTCAGAGCTGTATCCGCTCGAGCTCGCGGGGAACTCGGTCGGGTTCTGCTCGCGATTCAACTGCGACGCGTTGAGGCCCAGCGCGTTCATCCAGAGTTTTGCGCGCTCCGGTGCCATGGGCAGGGCGCGGCTTCGGCCGGGGATCACGCCCGCGGCGGCGCGAGGGTCGGGCGGTGTCCAGAAGATGTCGAAGGCGGCCTCGAACGTCGGGATGTCCTCTTTCCGGCTCACGAAGACCGAGCGCAGCGCGCTGCGAAAATCCGCGTGCTGCTTCAAGTCGATGAAGCCGAGCGCACGCGTGGCGTCCGTGAGACGCCGAGGCCCTGCCTCCAGGCCGGCGTCATGAAGCAGCCGCGCGAACGCGCCCAGGCGCGGTAGGAGATCGACCTGCGCCTCAGGCACGGCGCGCCTTCTCGACCAGCGCCGGCACCTGCTCGCGCACGCGCTCCAGGTCTTCCTGGTACTTCAAAGCGGCGCCCATCGTGGCGTTCACGAGGCCCGCGTCGATCTGCG
The DNA here is from genome assembly GCA_005889085.1 of Chloroflexota bacterium. Taxonomy (GTDB): domain Bacteria; phylum Chloroflexota; class Dormibacteria; order Dormibacterales; family Dormibacteraceae; genus 40CM-4-65-16. The sequence goes on from VBDS01000030.1 coordinate 11,107, forward strand.
TCGCGCCGAGTGCCGCGAGCGAGCGCGCCCAGTCGAGCGTCTCAGCCACACCCGGCACCTTGTACAGGTCCATGCCACGCAGCCCCTGCACGAGGGCCGCCACCTCGCGCGCGAGACCGTCCGCCGCCTCGGGGGCGCGCGCGCGCACGATCTCCACTTCCTTGTCGAGGTCCGGATAGTCGATCCAGTGATAGAGGCAGCGCCGCTTCAGCGCGTCGTGCACCTCGCGCGTCCGATTTGAAGTGATCACGACGAACGGAACCTGGCGCGCCTTGATCGTGCCGATCTCCGGGATCGAGACCTGGAACTCCGACAGCAGCTCGAGCAGGAATGCCTCGAACTCTTCGTCGGAGCGGTCGATCTCGTCGATCAACAGCACCGGTGGCGTTGCGTCGTCGTTGTCGATCGCATCGAGCAGCGGGCGGCGCAGCAGGAACTCAGAGCTGAAGATCTCGCGCTCCGCCGCTTTTCGGTCCTGCCCCTCCCCCATCAGCCGGATGTGGAGGAGCTGGCGCGGATAGTTCCACTCGTAGACCGCGTGCGCGAGGTCGATGCCTTCGTAGCACTGCAGGCGAATCAGGCGCGCGCCCAGGACGTCGGCCATGACCTTGGCCGCCTCCGTCTTGCCGACGCCCGCCTCGCCCTCGATGAACAGCGGTTTCTGCAGCTGGAGCGCGAGGAAGATCGAGGTCGCGAGCGAGCGGTCGCCGATGTAGCGGCGCTCGCGCAGGCGGCGCTCGACGTCCTCGATCGTCGTGGGGGCGCTCACTGGAGACAAAGAGTACGAGGCGGCCGGGCCACAAGCGGCCCGGCAGCCTCGAGACTCTATTGGCCCTGGGCTTGCTGAATCGCCCGCTTGGTGAGCACGCGGGCGAGGTGCTTCTTGTATTCCGGGCTGGCGCGAAGGTCGCCGGCCGGGTCCAGGCCGTCCGACGCGTGCTCCGCCGCCTCCTCGGGCTTGGCGCCGTCGTGGAGCGCCTTTTCGACCGCGTTCGCGCGGACCGGCGTCGGCCCGACGTTGGTGAGGCCGATGCGCCAGCCGCCGTTCATCTTCTGGGCCGCCACGCCGACGATTGCCCAGTCGAAGAGCCGGCGGCGGAACTTGATGTACTTGTGCGGCCCGTTCGCCACGGGGAAGACGACCTCGGTCACGACCTCATCCGGGCCCAGCGCTGTCGTGAAGAGGTCCTTGAAGAAGTCTTTGGCTGGGATCGTGCGCCGGTTGGTGACGATCTCTGCGTCGAGGATCAGGGCCAGGGTCGGATAGTCGCCGGCCGCGTCCGCATGCGCGATGACTCCGCCCATGGTGCCCATGTTGCGGACCTGGTTGTCGCCCACCTCACCCGCCACCTCGGCGAGCAGCGGGAGCTTGTCCTTCACCACTGATGAGTTCTGGATCGTCACATGCGGCGTCAGCGCGCCGATCCGCAGCTTGTGACCGTCCTCCTTGATGTGGTCGAGCTCCTTGATCCCGTTGATGTCGACGAGCGCCGAGGGCTGCGCCAGGCGGAGCCGCATGAGCGGAATCAGGCTGTGGCCGCCGGCAAGCACCTTGGCGTCCTCGCCAAACTTGCTGAGCAGCTTCGACGCCTCGTCGACCGAGGAGGCGCGCGCGTATTCGAATGCAGCCGGTATCACTGGCGTGCCTCCTTCATCATCTTCCAGAGCCTGTCCGGGCTCGCGGGCATGTCGACGTGCTTGATCCCAAGCGGGCTCAGCGCGTCACAGACGGCATTGATCACCGCGGCGCTCGCCGCGATCGTGCCCGCCTCACCGATCCCCTTGACGCCGAGATCGTTGGTGGGGCTGGGCGTGATGGTGTGATCGAGGCTCAGCGGCGGGATCTCGTTCGCCGACGGCAACATGTAGTCGAGCAGAGTCCCGGTCTTCAGCTGGCCGGTTTCATCGTCGTAGACGACCTCCTCGTAGAGCGCCTGCGCGACCCCCTGCACGATGCCGCCGTGGATCTGGCCGTCCACGATCATCGGGTTGATGATGTTTCCGCAGTCATCGACCGCGATGTACTTCTCCAGCTTGGCGCTGCCCGTTTCTGCGTCGACCTCGACCACCGCGATGTGCGTGCCGAACGGCCATACGAGGTTGGGCGGATCGAAGTAGGCGACTGCCTCGAGGCCTTGCTCCATTCCCTCGGGCAGGTTCATCCCGTAGCTCGCGAACGCGACCTCGCCAAACGCCTTGGACTTGTCTGGCGAGCCCTTCACGTGGAAGGCGCCGTGCTCGTATACGACGTCCTCTTCGGCCGCCTCGAGCATGTGCGCGGCGAGCTTCTTGCCTTTGTCGATGACCTTGCCTACGGCCTTGCTGATCGCCACGCCGCCGACCGCGAGGCTGCGGCTGCCGTAGGTCCCATAACCGAACGCGGTGCCCTCCGCCGTGTCGCCGTGGCGAAGCTCGACACTCTCGTAGGGCACGCCCAGCTGATCGGCCACGATCTGGGGAAACGTCGTCTCGTGTCCCTGGCCGTGTGAGTGCGTGCCGGTGTAAACGATCACCGATCCGGTCGGCGTCACTCGGACCTGCGCCGACTCGACCAGCGCGATGCCGCCTGTCGCCGGGGCGGTGGCGGCGCTGGGACCGAACCCGCAGAGCTCGATCCACGTAGACAGTCCGATCCCGAGGTAGCGGCCCTGCTTGCGCAGGTCGGCCTGCCTCTTGCGCAGATCGTCATAACCGGCGAGCTTCAGCGCGACGTCCAGCGCCCTCGCGTATTCGCCGGAGTCGACCACCAGCCCGAAGTTCTGCGTGTATGGGAACTCCTGCGGCTGGATGAAGTTCTTCTTGCGGATCTCGACCGGGTCGATCTTCAGCTCGCGCGCCACCAGGTCGACCATCCGCTCCACCAGGTGAGTCGCCTCAGGCCTGCCCGCGCCGCGGTATGGATCAGTCGGCACGCGGTTGGTCAGGATGCCGATCGTGCGCGCCGAGATTCCCTTCCACTTATAGGCGCCCCCCGCCATCAGGCAGGCACACGCCTGGAAGGCGCTGAACGTGCCGACATATGCTCCGACGTCGAGGAACTGCGTCATCCGCATCCCGAGCAGCGTGCCGTCCTTCTTCGCCGCGACCTCGACGTCATAGAACTGGCCACGACCGTGCGTCGCGTTCTGGAGCGACTCTGTGCGCGTCTCGATCCACTTCACCGGGCGCTCCGCGAGGCGGGACAGCGCAGGCACGAGGTAGTCCTCCGGGTACGGGCTGATCTTGCTGCCGAAACCGCCGCCGACATCGGGTGAGATGACGCGCACCTGGCTCTCTTTGAGTCCCATCGCCCCGGACACGAAGAGCCGGATGAAATGCGGATTCTGGCTCGACATCCAGATCGTCAGCTTCTTGTCATAGGTCTCGAATTCAGCGAGCACGCCACGCGGTTCCATCGGGACAGGGGCGAGGCGGTTCTGCAGGATCCGCTCCTTGACCACGACGTCGGCTTCTTTGAACGCTGCCTCGCTGACGTCAGGACCGGTATAGGTCATGTCCCACGAGATGTTGTCGGCGGCGCCCTCATGCACTTTGGGGCTTCCGCTCGCCATCGCCTTCTCGAGGTCCATCACGGCCGGGAGCTCTTCGTACACGACCTGGATCAGGTTCGCCGCGTCGGCCGCCTGGCCCTTCGTCTCGGCCAGCACGGCGGCCACGATCTCGCCCTGGTAGCAGGCCTCCTTCTCGGCGATGGGGAAGCGCTCCGGGATGTACTTCTTATCCGCCACGAACGCGGGTGCGGCGGGGTGCGTCCCGGCGAGCTGGCCTTTGAAGTCACGCGCGGTATACACACCGGCAACGCCCGGGGCCTTGCTCGCGTCGGTGACGTCGATGCTCTTGATCCGCGCGTGCGCGAACGGGCTGCGGACAAACGCGGCGTGCGCTGCGCCCTGCCGAGTGAAGTCGTCGATGTAGTGGCCGTGACCGGTGATCAGGCGAGGGTCTTCGCGCCGGTGAATCTTGGCACCGACCAGCTGGCTGACCGCCATCTCAGTTACCCCCAGCCGCGACCGTCGCCTTCCTGGCCGGCGAGGTGCTCATCGTCTTCGCGGCGGTCTGGACGGCCTTCACGATGTTCACGTAGCCCGTACACCGGCAGAGGTTGCCCTCGAGCCCCTTCCGGATCTCGTCTTCGGTCGGGTTCGGATTCTGTCCCAGGAGGTAGGCCGCGGCCATGATGAAGCCTGGGGTGCAGTAGCCGCACTGCAGGCCGTGCTCGTCCCAGAAAGCTTGCTGGATCGGGTGCAGCTCGCCATCTTTCGCCATGCCCTCGATCGTGGTCAGGCTCTTGCCGTCGGCCTGGACGGCGAACATGGTGCAGCTCTTGACGGCCTTGCCGTCGACATGGATCGTGCACGCGCCGCACTGGCTCGTATCGCAGCCGATGTGCGTGCCCGTGAGCCCGAGCTCGTCGCGCAGGTAGTGCACGAGCAGAAGGCGAGGCTCGACCTCATGCTCGTGCTTGCGGCCGTTCACTGTGGTCGTGACCTTGTGCTTCATCCGCTCCTCCTAACTCCCCGATTAGGGCGGCGCTGGGGTCGCGCCGCTCGGTAGAACCCGCCAGCCAGAAGTTGAATACCTCTATTGCGCTACTTTTAGGCGGGAAATGCAACTGGAGAATTCCTTTCAGGTCGGCGCCCCGCCGGACCGGGTGTTCGATTACCTGCTCGACATCAACAAAGTCGTCGGCTGCGTGCCCGGTGCCGAGCTTTCGGAAGTGGTCGATCCGAGCACCTTCAAGGGCAAGGTAAAGGTCAAGGTGGGCCCGATCACGGTGGCCTACAACGGCACGGCCCAAATCTCAGAACGCAGCAACTCCGACCGCACTGCGACCCTGACCGCGGAGGGGCGCGAGACCACCGGCCAGGGCACGGCCAAGGCGACCGCACAGATGAAAGTCGAGGCCGCCGAGGGCGGTTCGACCGTGACGATCGTGACCGACTACCACGTTGCTGGCCGGGTGGCCCAGTTCGGGCGCGGCGTGATGCAGGATGTGTCGAAGCGGATGGTCAACGAGATGGCCACCTGCATCAAAGCCAACCTCGAATCGGCCCCGCCCACGAGCAGTCCGGGCGGAGCGGCCACCGGATCGGATCCAACGCCGGCTCCCCATTCGGTCGAGGCACCGAGGCAGATCAACGCGTTCGGCCTGCTCTGGCACCTGCTGGCGGTGAGGATCGGAAGGCTTTTCGGCCGGGACTCCGCCTAGCCTAAAAAGACGGCCAGCATGAGGTCGCGGTTGACCCAGATATTGGGCTGCGTCCAGCTCTTGCCCGTGACCCCGAAGATCGTCACCGTGGCGTCGAGGATCGGGAAGAAGCGGTTCTTCATCAAGATCTCGGTGTGCATGGAAGCCTCGGTCGCCCTGGGGAACTCAGCCGCGCCGGTGACCATGAAGCCCGCGGCCTGGAACATCACGTAGCGCCGGATCATGTCTGCCACCAGGTCGGGCGGGGGCGGCTCGGGCTCGATGGTGCGGATGCCGCCGATGAAGTTCTTGTTGAAGAGGCCTTCGGGAACGCCGCTGAGCGGCACGGCCCCTGTCAGGAGCGGCTCGGCGCTCACGTTCCGCAGGTGGAACAGCGGCTCCGGGTCGTTGATCGTCTCCCTCAGCCGCCCTCCACGGACCTGGATCTCGGCAGTGAGACGTTCGTACGACGTCAGAACGTCGACCTTGCTCCAGGAAAGGTTGGCGGCGGCAAAGCCGCCGGAGGGGCCCGACATCGGTGGGCAAGGATAACGCGGTGGCCCCCGGTCCAGACCCGAGAATGGGCGTGATGGACATCGACGAGGCGCGGAAGCGGATCAGGGAGCGCTCCGATCTGAACGCTTTCATATCGATTTCCGAAGAGTCGGGCCACGGCGCACTGGTGGCGGTCAAGGACCTCGTCGACGTCAAGGGCATGGCCACCACGGCGGGCGGGATCATCCTGCCCGACGTCCCGGCCGCGGCCGACGCGCCGGTGATCAAGCGCATCCGCGCGGCGGGCTGCTTGATCGTGGGCAAGGCCAACCTGCACGAGTTCGCCTACGGCGTCACGAGCGTCAATCCCCACTACGGCACGGTGCGCAACCCCCACGACCCCGGTCGGGTTGCGGGTGGGTCGTCGGGAGGGTCGGCCGTGGCGGTGGCGGCCGGGATGTGCGACTGGGCGATCGGGAGCGACACCGGCGGATCGATCCGCATCCCGGCCTCGCTTTGCGGCGTGTCGGGCTTCAAGCCCGCCTTCGGCAGCATCGACATTGGCGGCGTGATCCCGCTCAGCAAATCGCTGGATACACTCGGGCCGATCGCCCCGGACATGGCATCAACAGCGCGGGCCTACACCATGATGTCCGGCGAAGACGTGCCGCTGGACCGGCTGTCCAGACCGCGCCTTGGCGTGCCGGCCGGTTGGGTCAGGGACCTCGACTCGCCGACCTCAGCCGCCTGGGCGTTGGTCTCGCAAGGGCTTCCCGAAGTCCAGTTCATGGACCACGGCCGGTTGTTCGAGGTCGGGTTGACGATCCTTCTTTTCGAGGCGGCCTCGTATCACCGACGCTGGGCCACTGAGTTCCCCGACAAATATGGCGCGGACGTCTTGCGCCTGATCCGGCGCGGGCTAGAGGTTCCGGCAGTCGATTACGGGAAGGCCACCAAGGAACGGCAGGAGCTGGAGCTCATGGCCCAGGGCGCGATGGACGGGATCGACGCCCTGGTCCTGCCGGCCACTGGCATCGTCGCCCCCGCGGTGGACGCCGGCCAGGAAGTTCGCGAGCCCTTGGCCCGGTTCACGCGACCGTTCAACACGACGCACCAGCCGGTCGCCGTGCTGCCTGCACCGGCCCGCGGGCTGCCGGTCGGCATCCAGGTGGTCGGCCGCACCAACGCCGAAACCCTGCGCGCCGCGATGTGGTTGGAGAGGGAGTGGGCCCGGCTCGAGAGGTGAAGTCGAAGGAGCTCTTCCCCGGGATCTTCAGCCGTCACGCCGCGGCGTATGAGCGCCGGCTCGACCAGATCATGTCGCGCGGTGAGGCGCGCGGCCGGCAGCGAGTGCTGGAGCTGGTGGACGCGAGACAAGGGATGCGCGTGCTCGACCTCGCTTGCGGTCCAGGCAACCTGACGCGACGCATCGCGGCACTTGTCGCTCCCGACGGACAGGTGGTCGGGGTCGACCTCGCCCCGGGAATGATCGAACGAGCGCAGGCTGCGGGCATCGCGAACGCGACGTTCGAGGTGATGGACATCGAGGAGCTCAGATTTCCCGACGACTCATTCGACGCCGCCCTCTGCGGACACGGCCTGCAGTTCGCGCCGCACCTGGACCGCGCACTCACAGAGGCCCGGCGCGTGCTCCATCAAGGGGCCCGGTTCGCCGCGAGTGTCCCGGTGACGCCAATGAGCCAATCCGTCTGTGCGGCTTTCGACGGGGTGATCGATCGCCTCCTGCCGCCAGGGCCCAAAGCCGTCGATCAGCAGGCGACGCGTGAAGTCGTGGCTGATGCCGGCGCCCTCACCCAGGCCGCGCTGGCGGCGGGTTTCGCCTCGGCGCGCGTTGAAGTTGTCGAAGAGAGAGTGAGGTGGGAATCGGCGGAGCAGCTCGTCGCGCTGTGCACCAGCTGGTGGGACTGCGCCGCACGGCTCGAGGGGATCGACCTCGACGGGCGCCAGGCCTTCATCGACGAAGCGACCGCGACGCTCAAGCGCGAGCACCCGGGTGCCATCGAAACGACCGGGCGCAACCACGTACTTTTCGCCCTCGCCTGATGCGGCGCTCCGCCGCGTGGTTGCTGTGCTGCCTCGCCACCGTCGCGGCTACACCCTCCCCATCGCCCGCTCCGATCGCGCTGGGCGAGGCCGAGTACCGCGCCCTCTGGGTCGACGCGTTCCACGACGGGATCAAGTCGCCCGCCCAGGTGGAAAAGCTTGTCGCAGATGCCCGCCGAGCCAACCTCAACACGTTGCTCGTCCAGGTCCGCAAGACCGGCGACGCGTATTTCAACCGCTCGGATGAGCCGCGCGCGAAGGACATCACGGGACCGCGCGACTTCGATCCGCTCGCGTATGTGATCCGGCTCGCCCATGCGTCGGTGCCGCGCATCGAGGTCCACGCCTGGGTCAACACTTTCTTCAGCGGACAGTCGAGCCGCGTCTACGTCCAGCATGGCGACGAATGGGGCAACCGGACAGTCGACGGCGAGACGGCGGGCTACTTCGATCCCGGAGTGCCTGAGGTGCAGATCTACATGCATCGCGTGTTCATGGACATCGCGCGCAACTACGACATCGACGGAATCCACCTGGACTTCGTCCGCTATCCCGGGTCCACCTGGGGCTACAGCCCAGCGTCGGTCACCCTCTACGAGATGCAGACCGGATCGGTAACTGCGCCCGACCCCGGCGACGCGCAGTGGCAGGCGTGGCGGCGAGCGCGGGTCACTGCATTCGTGCGCGACCTCCATGTCGACCTGCAGCTTCAGAAACCGTCGGTGAAGTTGACGGGCGCGCTCATCTGCTACGGCGCTGGACCGCTCAGCGCGGCCGGCTGGAATTCGACCTCGGCCTACACCTCGGTGTTCCAGGACTGGCGCGACTGGATCGTCAAGGGATACCTCGATTTCGGCGTGCCGATGAATTACGACAGCGACTGGAGCGCACGCGAGAAGGGGTGGTTCGGTCGCTGGTTGGGATTCGAAAAAGATTCCGGTTTCGCGAACCGAGTCGTGATCGGAGTCGGAGCGTTTCTCAACTATCCAGAAGACACGCTGGCGCAGATCCGGCGAGTTCTTGCTGCATCAACCGGGGGAAACAAAGTTCTGGGCGTCGCTATCTATTCGTATGCGTCGACCTCTGTCTACGGCACGGACGACTTCTACACGTCTCCCGACCTGGCGAGTGGCCTTCCGCGACAGCCTTACGCCGGCGGCTTGACGACCGACGCCGGACTGGCGGAGCGAGCCAGGACATTCAACCGATGGTTCATCACGGAGCTGGCGCAGCCCGATTATTACCGCGATGTGCAGCTCGGCTGGGTCGCGACCCAACCGGTGTTCACTCTGCCGGCTCCAGTGCCTGTCGTGATGCCCGCCGCACCGTGAGTTGCTGATGCCACATCCGAGCGCGATCCTTCGGCTCGTGGGCTTTGCAGTCGCGGCGGGGCTGGCCATGGCTGCGGTTCAGCCGGTGCTCGCCGCCACCGCAGGCGCGGTGCACATTCGATGGGCGCTTGGCCTGACCGCGCCAGGGTTGATCGTGGCGGGGCTTGTTTTCGGCGTGGCCCGGATGTCCGATCGCGGTGATGGGGTGCAGCCGCCGTGGTACTCGGCCTGGCTGCTGCTGCCCGGCTCGTTCCTTCTCGCCGGGGCGGCCGCGATGTGCATCTTCGGCGCACTCGTCGAGTTCGCGCTGATCCCGTGGACGATGTGGGTCCTCCTCATCAGCGGCGGCCTCCTCTGGATGGCCGCGATGGTCCTGGTCCGCAGCCACTCGCACTAGCGGGCTGTTTCTCAGGCCAGGCCGAGGCGGCGGTTCATTCGGTTCTCGAGCGCCCACCTGGCTTCGCAGTCGCGCACGACTTCGAGAATCTCCTCGAGCTGCGGGCGAAGCGGACGGTCCACGCGGCGCGCGACGCGCTGCTGTTCCATCTTCTGGGCGTAGAACCTGGTGTTCTCACTCATGCGGCCAGTCTGCGAACTGACAGCACTCCCTCAAAGGTGTGAAACACCTGATTGGGTATGGGGCCAGTACCCGATCTCGGGTACCTGCCCCTGGCGTGAGTTTCTGCGTTTGGCGCCTAACGCGCGTCTCACGCGAAAAATCCGCAGCGCTTGGCGCCTAACGCTCTGTTCGGGCGCCCTATGGAGATAGAGGCGGCGCGGTCGGAGTCGCGGCGCGGGTCAGGCGATCGCGGATGGCGCGGCGTGCCCGCTCGAGGGCTCGCACGCCGTCCCCACCTTTGAATCCGCTGTTCGCACCGCCGAGCAGGCTGTCGAGCTCCCATGCGAGCTGCTCCGCGTCGACCGCCGGGTCGATCTCGCCCGCTGCCTGGGCCTCGCGGACCGCGCGCTGGAGGCTGTAGCTCCAGTAGTCCTTTT
>VBDS01000031.1:0-14647 GCA_005889085.1 Chloroflexota bacterium
AGCCTGCTGGGTGGCCACTGACGACCCTGGCACCTGCGTCACCACCCGCATCTTTCCGTGCTCTCGGGCGACCGCCTCGACAGCTCGCACCAATACATCAAATGTTTCGCGGTCGGGAGCAGCGATCAGAGGCACGTAGGCGATCGTTGGGTCGGCCCACATCGTGCTGACGGTGTGACACACGGCGAAGCCATTTCTGTACCCGAGCGAGACCCCGGTCTTGGCGGACCGAGTGCTTCGCGCATCATTGGTCGCGTCGTACCCGGGATAGACGTAGCTCAGCTCCGGCGCTGCACCGTCGATCTCGACGCCGGGAAGCAACTTCGCGGCACGCGCCTCTCGTCGGAAGCTGATCCCCGTCCACGAAGGCCGAAATCCCAGCTTCATATAGAGATGGACATGCTGCGGGCTGTTCGCCATGGTCTCGAGACCCATCAGCGTGGCGCCGCGCTCACCGGCTGACCTGAAGAACTCCTGCACCAGGAGCTGCGCGATCCCAAGTCCTTGGGCATCGGGCCGCACAGCGAGGGGTCCAAACCAACCAAGCGTTCCGCGAAGAACCGAGAAGTTGGCGCCGACCACCTCATCGCCGCGCACCGCGACGTGGCACCCAAGCGGATCCAGGCTGAGCCGGTAGCGCCCCAGGCCGGAGGCGAACATCGGGCCTTCGGGCCGGCGGCCTGTTGTTCTCTCCACGAGCTCGCGAAATGCCGAGTTGGTGATCTCGAGCACCGCGTCCAGATCCGCTTCCAGCATCGGCCGAATGTGGACGTCCGATTCGGCCACCTTCTTCGACACCCCGGCGAGTCTATCTAGAATTAGCCGGCTCAAAAACCGCGGGCGGTAGCTTAGCCCGGAAAAGCGCCTGGTTTGGGACCAGGAGACCGCGAGTTCGAATCTCGCCCGCCCGACCATCGACGCCGAATGCCCGCCAGTGCCGGCACTCGCGTGCCTGGTCGGATGATGAGTGCCGCCGCTGCCGGCAGTCGCGGGAATGAACTCGCCTGCCCGACCCGGTTTAACCTGCACATACCTATGAGCCGTGTCGCACAGGACTCCGTTGGCGACCTCGGCATGCGCGTCCCGGCGCAGTCTTCGGCTCTCCGCCCGCGTCCCCACGATGAGCTCAGAGAGTGGGGCGGCTCGTCGCTGGTGCGGAGGAAGCGCGTCCTGGACCTCGGGTGCGGCGATGGCCGCTTGGCGCTCGGGGTCGCTGCGTTTGCCACAAGGGTGGAGGGGCTTGATCCCGACCCAGAGGTCATTGCTAACGCAAAAAGGAACGCGCGCAAGGCCGGTGTTCGAAACGTGCGCTTCGCGGCCGGCGCGGCGCAGCGTCTGCCGTATCCAGATGCGGCCTTCGACCTGGTGATCCTCTCGTGGACACTTTGATGAATCGCACGCAAGGGCATGGTCGATGCCCTGGTCGAGATACACAGGGTTCTCGCACCCGGCGGGACCCTGGTCGATGCCCGACCTGATTCGCGCGTTCCGGCATACGCGGAGCGCCGCAAGCCGCGGGGATTCCAGCGCTTCGGAGTCGTGAAGACCTCCAGGCTAGAGCTCGCGAACGACCGAGCGTCCGATCGCGCGATCACGCGCGTCGTGCGCGACGGATTGTTCAAACGCAGGCGTAACGGCCGTTTCTGGCATCGCGTACCGTTCAGCGACCTCGCTGAGCTCCGCAAGTACCTGTCGGAGCATCTGCGCTTTGTGCATCGCGCGGAGTGGGTCGTCGACGCCGCGACCCGGAAGCGCCATTCGAACGACCAGTTCGTCATCCGCCGTGCCGTCCGCTACGGGCTCCTCGAAGCGTTGCGCAGTCCGCGAAACATCTCGCCCGCGCGACCAGACTGAGCGGGCGAGCCCGTGGCCAATCCGTTGGTTTCGTAACTAACAGGCCTTGCCGCTGTTCCACCAGCATGAAGCGCACGGGTTCAGGTCCAAAGGGCCATCTCCGCATCCTGATCTGGGCCATGTCAGTCGTGGCTTTGGCCGGCTGCGGCGCAGGTACCCCGACGACAAGCGTCTCCAGCTCCACGCCGACACCCGATGTGGCCGCCGCGCGCACCGCCGCCATGACCATTTTCTTCGCCCTCCCGGGCCAAACGCCAGAGGTGTGGGTCCCGTGTTCCAGCCGCGCCAGTGACTTTGCAGACTGTCCCTTCTCCGCCGCCGTGAAAGCGCGTCTGGCCGAACTGAGCAGCAAAGGTTTTGGCAGCGACGTACCTCCCGGGTGTGGCGAGGACTACATCACCGGTACTCAGAACGGTCTGAACACCGCCCCCCACGTCTTGTCCGCGGTCGCCAACGCGACTGGCAACGTAACCGTCGTCATCAGGCGTGGTTCGCCTCCGCCTGATTTCACCGCCACGATGACCAACGAAAGCGGTACATGGCTCGCGTCCGATCTGGCCTCCGGCACCGGACCGGCGGCGTCCATCTTCTCGACAAAGCCAAACTGCTGACCTGCGTCGCCGAAAGACACGCGAGTGCCGGCACTCGCGGGCAATGAACAATCGGGAGTGAACCGTCCAGTGTCGCCAGAAAGGCGCACACTGTCACCACCGACTCTCCCGCTCCTTCAGTGTCCCTTCGGCAAGGAGCCAGCAGGAGTCTTGGCGCTTAACGCCAGCATAGGTACCCGAAGGCAAGGAGCCCGAAATGTCCGAGCAGAACAAGGTGCTCGCCCGTCGATCGGTGGAGGAAGTCTGGAATCAAGGAAAACTCGATGTCATCGACGAGCTGGTTGCCGAAGGCGCCACCTTCCATGACCCAAACGTGCCTGGTGGCAAATTCACTGGTCCGCAGGGTTACAAGCAGTTCGTTGAGATTTACCGGGGGGCGTTTCCAGACGTCCACCTCACCATCAACGATCAGATCGCGGAAGGCGACAAGGTCGCCACACGGTGGACCGCCACCGGCACCCACAAGGGCGCGTTGATGGGTATCGCGGCGACAAACAAGCCCTCGACCGTGACCGGCACCGATATCGGTCGCTACGCCGAAGGCAAGCTCGTCGAGGAGTGGGTGAGCTACGACATGCTCGGCATGCTCCAGCAGCTAGGCGTTGTACCGACACTCGCGCCCGCCGGCGCGTCGGCCTGACCCAGATCCCGACAGGCGCGTCCCACAAGGGACGCGCCCCACGTCATCCGCGTAGAGAGGTGCCCATAGGCGCCAGTGCATGCACTCGCGTGCCCAGGCGCTCATCCGATCGTGCCAGTGCATGCACTCGCGCAAGGTACGGCATGATGGCTTCGCGTTACCAGGATTGGAGACAGTGCGCGGTCCTTCGTTGGGGTGGCGGCGGATCCTCTTCGCTCTCGTCTTCGGGACGACCTTCGCGTTGGCCGCGACCCCCGCCGCAGCAGGCGCCCCACCTGGGCCCATCACCCTCTCGATGTCCTGCACCGGCCCAGGTCCAAACGGAACCGTCGCGGCCGGCCAGACAGACAGCTGCGGCGTCGACCTGACTGGGGGGACGCTGTCGGCAGGCTCGATCGTCCGCCTTTCGCCTCCGTCGCCGTCAGCCACCTCTTTCACGTGTTCGCCGCCGGTACAGGGAGCGCAGGGCTGTTCGTTCCTGGTCAACAGCACGCTGACCTTTCACGGTTTCATCGGCTGGGAGACGATCCAATTCGCCCCCGATGGCCCGACCCAGGGAGGCGGAGCATCGCTGACCCAGACAGCCCAGGCCTGTAATCCGATGTGCAACGACGTGCCACTCAGAATCGACGGACCCGGGAGCGTGGTTGGCACACCCTACCGGCCGCGCTACATGCCGGCCGCTCCCTTTGCCTACATGGTCTGCACCGGCCCGAACCCTGATGGAACCGTCTCCGAGACCCAGGTCGACACCTGCTTGATCTACACGGCAGGATTCGGCGGGCCCTATATCAATGGAGACACCTTGACCATCGCACGCGGCGCGCCAACGGACGCGACCATCACCGCATGTGGCGACTCCCCCTCCACCGATACGGGTGCAGTTGCCGCCGGCGCGGTCATGACCTCCTGCGCGTACCGTTTCAGCACGTCAGCATCGATCTCCGCCCCGGGAGTCTTCGTCGGGAGCGAGCTCCTCTCTATTCCGAGCACCGTCGTGCCGGGCGCCGCGATTGTTCAGGGCGTGATGTTCTGTCCGGCGCCTCAGCCCGCTGGCCAGATTGCGAGTTGCAGCACATTGCCCATCACGATCACCGGCGCCGGGGCGACTGTCATCGACGAGATCCCGCCGACCTTCACCAGCATGCCGCCGGACATGACCGTCGACGCGACCGGGCCGACCGACACGACCGCCCAGTACCCGGCGCCGACCGCGGATGACAATGCCCCGGGGCCGGTCTCCATCAGCTGCACCCCCGCATCCGGCGGCACCTTCGCGGTGGGCACGACGACGGTGGTCTGTACCGCGACAGACGTGTCCGGCAACTCCGCGACTGCGACCTTCAAGGTCACCGCCCAGAACACCTTCGACAGCCTGTGCCGCGTGACGCGAGCGGAGGCATCCGATGAGGGCGTGGCACACTCGCTGTGCGTGAAGCTCCAGGGCGCCGCCGACGCCGTCGCCGCGGGAGACTCGGCCGCCGCCCGTGGCAAGGTCGGTGCTTACATCAACGAAGTCGAGGCCCAGGGCGACAAGTCGCTGACCTCACAGCAAGCCCAGGACCTGGCAGGCCTCGCGCAGTTGTTGATGCCCTAGCGGGCAGCCGGCATCGACGGCTCCAGCCACAGCTGCTGAGCGCGCACGCCGAGGCCATGCACGACCGCGGTGAACGCGTCGCGCTGGACCAGCCGATCAGCGCCGAACGTCTCCGCGAGGTCGCGGCGGAAGGCCGGGATGTAGCCCGAACCGCCGGTCACAAGGACCCTGCCCACCTCATCCGGCGCGACGCTCGCCTCGCCCAGCGCTTCGGCGATCGTCTGCCTGACCAGATCCAGCTCGGGCCGGATCATCGACTCGAACGCTGACCGGCGCAGCTCGAGCCTAAGGTCGAGTGGCGCGTATTCGAGATGGGTCGTCTCTGAATCCGAAAGCGCAATTTTCGCGCCCTCGATGGCTTTGTAGAAGTCGTAGGCGTGACCCTCGTACAGCAGGGCAGTAACCAGCTCTTCCGGCTGCCCGCCGATGCGAGAGAGGATGGCCGGGATGCCGGGGTCGGCCATGAGCAGCCGGACGGAGCTCGCCGTGCGCAGCTCGTTGAAGAGCCAGTTGGGCAGCACGTCCAGGCCGAGCGCCGGCCCGATCGTGGTCTCGAAAAGGACACCGTCGAGAAGCTCGCCTCCGACCGCCACGCCGGCCGTGCCGGTCACGCGAGGTTCGCCCTCCCGCGCGTCCATGACCGCGACGTCGAAGGTTCCGCCGCCGAAGTCGACCGCGATCTCAACCCCGTGGTGCTCAGCCTCGCCGATCACCGCCGCCGTGGGTTCGGCGAGGAAGGCGACCTCTGCGAAGCCCGAAGCGAGGGCGGCCTCCTCGAGGCGCCGAAACGCCTCAGCCTCCGACGCGGCGCGATTGTTGGGGTCGGTTCCGGCGAAGTTGACGGGATGGCCCACGACCACTCGACGCGCCGCCGCGCCGGTCGCCTGGTCCGCCTCGTACTTCAGCCGTTTGATGACCACGCTGACCAACGACCCGACGCTGAAGTCGGTCGCCCACGAGTTCGTGCCCGCGAACCCGAGCTTGGCCAGCTCGTGCTTTACCCCGGACAGGAGCCGGGCGTCGTTGCAGCCACCGCCCTTTCGATACTGGCGGCAGTCGGTATCCCAACCGTAGGGTGCCAGCGGGCAGCGCCAGCAGTCGGTCTTTTCGTGGCCCGACTTGAGGAAGGTCTTGACCGCCTCGTCTCCCGCGGCCTGCCTGCCCGCGCGATGCAGATAGATAAAGGAAGGAAGTGTCCGCGATGCGCGAGACGCCCCAAGCGAGAGCACCTCGACCCGATCGGCGTAGGCGATGGACACAGCACTGTTGCTGGTGCCGAAGTCGATCCCATAGCCGAGCGGAAGAGATGGGCAGGTCATGGAACGACGAACGATATACCGTCAGGGATCAATCCGTGAGCGCGGAATTCCAAACCTTAGGCGCCAAACGCGCCACTGACCCGGCCGAATCTCGAACGTTAGGCGCCAAACGCACGCATTGGGACGGGTTATCGAGAGCTAAGTGCGCTGTGCCCTCTTCCCAAATAGTGCGCGGAGCTCATCTTTAGCCGCCTCCAGCTTCTCCCGCCGCTGCTTCGGCAAATTCTTCCCCGCCCGGTTGATGTAGAACACCAGCATCGACATCGCCGAGCGATATGGATCGCTCTTGCGCCGCTTGCTGTGCTCCGCCGAACGCTTCAGCGACTCCGCGATGCTCCGCGGGCTCTCCTTCGTGAAGACGTTCGCCTCGAGGTCCAGAGCGTTGCTCTTCTCGGTCACGTCGCGTGACCATCGCTTGGTTGCCATACATATGAAACGCGCCGAACTCGGTACATCGACCCTTCCGAGCGCTTCCTATTGAGGTGTCGAGGCGCCAGAACAAATGTGCCCTCTAACCTTGGAGGCAGATCGATGCCCAACTGCCGGCAAGCCGCCATCCTCGCCGGATGCCTCGTGCTGCCGCTCCTCGCGGCGGCATGCAGCCTCGTGCCGGCGGGCGGCCAGGCGGACCTGCAGCCGACCCTGAGCTTCCAGGACGAACCCGGTGGCCAGGTGGCCTTCCAGTCCGGGCAACCCGTGCCCACATTCGACCGCCAGCCGAGGCTGACCACCGACCTCAACGGGGCCTGGCGGTTTGACGCGCAGCCGCTGAACACGACCCTGAGCCTGACCGACCGCAAAACGGACTTGAAGGCGATCACAAATGAGCTGGGCCAGCGCGCCGACCCGACATATGACGACTCCCACTGGGCGACGCTCGACGTTCCCGGCACCTTCAACGTGCCGCCGAGCCAGACGACCAATGCCGGCTTCTACCGCCGCGAGTTCGCAGTCCCGCCCGTGTGGTTCGGTCAGTACGCGACCCTCAAGTTCGGCGCCGTCCGCTACATCGCCGACGTCTGGCTGAACGGCCACTATCTCGGCTACCACGAAGGCGGCGACACGCCATTCGCGCTGGACGCGACCAAAGCACTGATCCCGGGCGCCAACAACACGATCGTTGTCCGCGTCGACAACCCGGAGTGGGGGACACGCGACGACATCGTGCCTTGGGGCCTCGCCGACTGGTGGAACTACGGAGGCGTGGTTGGCGACGTCTGGCTGGAGGCGGTCCCGTCGATGAGCGTCGTGCGCGCCGACGTCAGCCCGCACCTCGACGGTGCAGACGTGTCGATCGTGCTGCAGCACCGCGGCCCTGACATCCTCAAGTCCGGCGTCGAGGTGCGCCTGTGGCCTGCCGCGATCACGTCGGCCAACCGCCTCAACTCCGACGCCTCAAGCCTCGTGCCCGTGGGTGCGCAGCCGCTGCTCGACCGCAACATCGACCTCGGCTCGGTCAGCGGCGATTCTGTGTTTCGCATCGCCGCGCCCTTTTCGATGCGCGACGCCGACCTGTGGAGTCCGAGCCTGCCCGCGCTCTACATCTTGCAGGTCACCGTGACCGCGGAAGGCACGCCGGTCGACGACCTGTTCACCAGCTTCGGCTTGAGGCAGGTCAGGGTCGACTCGTCCGCGCCGCGCATCCTCCTCAACGGCGATCCCATCGTGTTCAACGGAGTCGCGCTGCATGAAGAGCGCCAGCAGCCGCCGCAAAATGGTGCGCCCGCCGGCGGACCGCTCACGTCCATGTCAGATATCGCATCGGTCCTCGGCCGCGCGACGAAGGTCCACGCCGACCTGGTGCGCGTCGATCATCATCCGCCGAACGAGATGCTGCCGCTGCTCGCCGACCGGCTCGGCATCGCTGTGTGGGAGGAGATCCCGCTCTACCACTACACTCCGCAGACGTTTTCGATCGCGATGGATCGCGGCATTCCGCAGCAGATGCTGGCCGAGATGGACCTGCGCGACATGAACCGTCCGAGCGTCCTCTTCCACGGCTTCGCCAACGAGTCGACCGGCGAATCGGAGCGCGCAAGTGCGCTCAACACGCTGCGCGCCCTCGACCGGCGGATCGACGGCACGCGCCTGACGGGCCAGGCCGCGTATGGCATCAACCCCTCCGACCCCACGAGCGCAAACCTCGACGTGGCCGGCTACACGATGTATTACGGAGTGCTGTACGGAGGCCGCCTGTCGGGCGTCGCCGTGCAGGCGGCGCTGCAGGAAGCGCACAGGACGTACCCACACAAGCCGATCGTCGTTCTCGAATACGGACACTGGGCCGACGACACCGCCGACGAGGCGCAGCAGCTGCGCGTCTTCAACGCGTACTACGCACAGCTGTCAGCGGCTTTCGACATCCAGCAGAACGGCTTTGTGGGCGCCGCCGTGTGGTGGACCCTCGACGACTACTGGACCCAGCGGCCTGGGCTCACCGTGGAGAACTTCGGTCTCTTTCGCCCGGATGGCACGATGCGTCCCGCCGCTCAGGCGGCGAGCCGCGACTTTGCCCTGACGGCACCCTCGGCCCCACCACCGAATGTCACGTCGAGGGGAGTCGCGACTGCGATCCAGTCCAGTGAGCGGCACTCGCTCCTGCTGCCGTACATCGCCTACGGCTTCGCCGTCCCGGCGATCTTCCTGATCGTCCTGATCCTTGTTCTTTCGCGGCTCAGGCCGAGGCGGCCGGCATGGTGAGCGATTTCCTCGTCCGGCTTTCGATTCGAAGCGCGATGTTCGCCGGCGCGATCACCGGGTTTGTCTTCGGCTTGTTCGCAGGCGCCACGCTGGGGGCGCTGATCAGCTGGTTTGCCGGAGCCATCGTCGACTGGCAGGCGCAGCTGGGCTTCAGCCTCGGCGTGACCCAGCAGCTCCTGCCCCTGGGCGACCAGGCCAAGTCGCTCGAGTCCGTCTCTGATCGCTGGTTCCTCGTCATTCCGGCCGTTGGACTCGTGGTCGGAGTGTTTGGCGCGTTGATCGGTTTGCTCGCCGGCGGCCTCTGGGCGGCGCTGGTCAACATGGGCGTGCTGCCGATCCAGGTCACGGTGTTCCGGCGCGATGAGGACTTCTTGGCGCAGCGGGTACGCCGGCGAACAACCGAGCGTCGGCGAAAGGCAGCGGGCGAGTAGTACGGTAAACGCGTGATCGAGACCCGGGTCCAGGGCTCGGTCGCGACCGGATTCGAGCCGGTTCGCGACGCCTTCGCCGCCAACTTCGAGCATCTCGGCGAGGTCGGCGCCGCGTGCTGCGTTTTCCTCCGCGGGCGGATGGTCGTCGATCTCTGGGGTGGCACAACCGCGCCGGGCGGATCTAACCCGTACACGCCCGACACGCTCCAGATGGTCATGTCGACCTCCAAGGGCATGGTCGCCATCGCGGCGCACATCCTGGCCCAGGAGGGCAAGCTCGACTTCGACGCCCCGGTGACCGAGTACTGGCCGGAGTTCGGCGCCGAGGGCAAAGAGAAGATGCCCGTGCGCTGGCTCTTCAGCCACCGGGCCGGCCTCGCGGCGGTCGACCGTCCGCTGAGCCTGGAGCACGTTCTGGCGTGGGACCCGGTAGTCGACGCGCTGGCCGCCCAGCGTCCGCTGTGGTTGCCGAACACCGCTCACGGCTACCACGTCGGAACCTACGGATGGCTGGCCGGCGAGGTGATCCGCCGCGTCACCGGCGTGTCGGTCGGTCGGTACATCGCCGATCGGATCGCGCGCCCGTTGAGCCTCGACCTCTGGATCGGCTTGCCCGAGGCGATGGAGGAACGTGTGGCGCCGATGCTGCCGCCGCCGCCGCCGGCGCCCGGTGCCCAGGTCGACATATTCACCGCGCGCATGCTCGACCCCACCACGCTGCTTCACAAGGCGTTCGTCAACCCTCCGCTGCCGGCGGCGGTGTTCAACGAGCGAGCCTTCCACGCGGCCGAGATTCCGGCGGCCAACGGCATCACCAACGCACGGTCCCTGGCCCGCCTTTATGCCGCCTGCATCGGCGAGGTGGACGGGGTTCGCTTGCTCCAGCCGGACACGGTCGACAAGGCGACAGAGCTCCAGTCAGCCGGCGAGGACCTCGTGCTCGGTTACGAGACGCGATACGCGACAGGCTTCCAGCTGTCGTTTCCCTTCCGGCCGATGGCCGGCGAAGGGTCGTTCGGCCACTACGGGATGGGCGGCTCGGTCGGCTTCGCGCACCCGGGGCGGGGCCTCGCGTTCGCCTACGTGATGAACCAGATGCTGCCTTCCGGAGGGGTGGATCCGCGCAGCCGGAGCCTGATCGAGGCGGTGGTCTCCGCGATCTAGGTTCGCTGGTCCTAAGATGCAGTCGCTGGTGCATGCGGATTGACCACCCCTGACCTTGTGTTCGGAGCCTGCCTCCTGGTGGGCGGCGGCCTCCTCCTGCTGACTCTGATCTTCGATGACCTGTTCGGCGGCTTGCTGGGTGCCATCCACCTCGGGTTTGACCTCGGAGGCGTGTCGCCCACCCCGATGCTGCTCGGCTTCGTGGCCATGTTCGGCATCGGCGGCCTGCTCGGCGTCCACGGCTTCGGCCTCGGCGCGGGCGCCGCCACCCTGGTGGGAGTGGTCGCCGGGCTGCTCGGCGCCGGCGTTGTCTTCGGGGCGTTCAAAGCCCTTCGCCAGGCCGAGTCGACGGACGCGTTCAGTCTGGAGGACATGGTCGGCTCGACCGGGCGCGTCTCTGTCGGCATCCCCGCCAACCACTTTGGAAGCGTCCTCATCAGCTTCGCCGGCGCGTCGCACAACATGACCGCCACCGCAGACGCCGAGATCCCGGCCGGCCGCGTGGTCAGGGTCGTCGCAGTCGCCGGCACCAACCTGGTCGTAGCCCCCGCTTCAACTGTTAGCACCGAAGGAGCACGTTCCGATGCCTAGCTTTGCGACTTCGACCCCATTTCTCGTGGTGGCAGCGGTCATCATCCTGGTTCTTCTCATCGCGTTCGTCGCCAGCCGCTATCACGTCGCGGGCGCCAACGAAGCTCTGATCGTCGCGGGGTCACGCGGTGCCAAGGTGCGCGACGAAAAAGGGCAGACCGCCTCTCACCCCGGAGACAAGGGGGTCAAGGTCGTCGTCGGAGGCGGTACCTTCATCCGGCCGCTGCTCGATCGCGTCGGCAAGCTCAAGCTGACCGCGCGCCAGATCAACGTGCAGCTGAGCGACGCCGTCACCAGCCAGGGCATCAAGGTCCAGGTCCAGGGCGTGGCCACCTTCAAGATCGGGCGCGACGTCGAGTCGTTGCGCAACGCCGCCGAGCGATTCCTCGACGCCAAGCCCGAGCAGGTCGACTCGATCGTCAAGAACGTGCTCGAGGGATCGCTGCGATCGATCGTCGGCACGCTGACCATCGAGGAGCTCATCCGCGACCGCCAGAAGCTCCTGCAGCAGGTGCAGGACGCGGCCAAGGGAGACCTCGCCACCAGCGGGCTGCAGATCGACGCCTTCACGATCCAGAGCTTTTCCGACGAGTCGAATTACATAGAGCTCCTCGGACAGCAGAGCGTGTCGACAGTATCCAGGGACGCCCGAATGGCGAAAGCGTCGACCGACCAGGAAGCCGCGGTGCGGGAAGCCGAGGCGCAGCAGATCAAGATCAACGCGGCTCGTGACGTGTCTCTTCGCGAAGCCGAAACGAGGACCCAGGTCGCGGCCGCGCAGGCCCGCGCCGACCAGGCCGGCCCACTTGCCCAGGCCGAAGCGCAGCAGGAAGTCGTGCGCAAGCAGACCGAGCTCGCGCAGCTGGAAGCTGACCGCAAGGAGAAGGAGCTGCTTTCCACGACGGTCAAGCCGGCCGCCGCCGACGCGCAGGCCGTGATCGCGCGTGCGGAAGGTGCCAAGCGGGCCCGGATCGCATCGGCCGAAGCCGACGCCGAGACCACTCGGCTCGAAGGTGGGGCGGAGGCGCAGATCGTCCTGACCAAGGGCGAGGCGGAGGCCAAGGCGCTCGCGATGCGTGCTGACGCCTACAAGCAGTTCAACGAGGCCGCCATCATCCAGACCGTGCTGGCCGCGCTGCCGGACATCGTGCGTGCGGCGGCCGAACCGATGGGACACATCGACTCGCTGACGGTGATGAGCGCGGACGGCGCGTCCGACATCGTCAAGAACGCGACCCGCGCCATGATCGAATCGACCACCGCGATCAAGGGCCTGACCGGGCTCGATGTGCCGAACCTGGTCGGCGGCGCGCTGGGCCGTGGCTTCGGCGAAAGGCTGCGGACGGGCGACGGCACCAGCGAGGCCGACACGAAGTCGAGCGTGGATCGGATCAGCGAGATTGCGGGCGAAGGGCTGGCCGCCATGAAGGGCCGGGCCGCCGAGGCGAAGGCCGCGGCTGACGAGGCCGCCGCGAAGGCTGTGGCCGAAGCAGAAAGGGTGAAGGAGGCGGCTGAAAAGGCCGGCGGAGTGGTCGAGTCGAAAGCCGCGGCGACCGCTGCCAAGGTCGACTCAAAGGTAGCGGCGACCGCCGCCAAGATCGCCCCCAGCGACGGCAACCTCCAGCAGTGGGCCAAGTGGCTCGCCGACCAGCTGCGCCGGGTCCAGGACATCCAGGTCTACGACGCGCTCCGACTCGCCGACCTCGAGACTCGCGGCCCCGCCCCGGCGCGAGCCGTCTGGGCGACAGCCAAAGACGTCCTGGCCAAGGACTACGGCAAGGTCACAGTCGGCGACCTGCTCAAGCAGTTCGGGGCCTAAAACGGGGAAGCCCGCTTGCGCGAGCTTCCCAAGGCTGGGGTGGGGGCGTGGTGTCGAAACTTGGTGGGCCTTTACGGCCATCGATATAGTACCACGGTGCTGAATCATCCACAAGATATAGACACCTGGGGATAAAGACCTGAAACTGCCGCTGCCGCTCGACATGGAGCCGATGCTCTCGGCCATCTCCGAGAAGGGGATTCCCACGGGAGACGGCTGGGAGTACGAGCCGAAATGGGACGGCTTCCGCACGCTCGTCTTCCGGGACGGCGACGAGGTGGCGCTGGCCAGCCGGGGCGGACGGCCGATGACCCGCTACTTCCCGGAGCTGCTGCCCGCGTTCCGCGCCCTGCGCGAGCCAAAGCTCGTGCTCGACGGCGAGCTGGTGGTGGTCGGGGCCAACGGGCTGGATTTCGGCGCGCTCCAGCAGCGGGTCCACCCGGCCGAATCGCGTGTCCGCATGCTCAGCGAGGCGACGCCCGCCTGGTTCATCGCATTCGACCTGCTCGCCGAGGGCACGACCGACCTGCGCAAGCAGCCGCTGGGAGAGCGGCGCAAGCGACTCGAGAAGCTGCTCAAGGGCGTGAAGCAACCGATCTTCCTGACCCCTTACACGCGCGACCCCAAGACAGCCCAGGACTGGTTCGAGAAGTTCGAAGGCGCCGGGCTCGACGGCGTGATCGCCAAGTCGTGGGACGGCGCGTATGTGCCGGGCAAGCGGTTCTGGGTCAAGGTCAAGCACCAGCGCACGGCCGACTGCGTGGTGATCGGCTGGCGCAAGTCGAGCGACGGATCGACGCTGGGCGCGCTTCTGCTGGGCCTGTATGACAAAAAAGGCACGATGCACTACGTCGGCCACACCTCTTCGTTCAATGCGGCCGAACGCAAGGAGCTCATCGCGAAGCTCAAGCCGCTCCAGACAGAGATCCCCGAGGAGGAATGGCGCGCCAACCCGGGCCGGATGCCGGGCGGGCTCAGCCGCTGGTCACGGGGCAAGGACACCGAGTGGGTGGCGGTGCGGCCCGAGCTGGTCTGCGAGGTGACCTACGACAAGCTCGAGGCTGGCGAGCGCTTTCGCCATGCGACCGGTTTTGTGCGCTGGCGCACCGACAAGCCGCCGAAGAAGTGCGGCTTCGACCAGATCGCGTCAGCGGCCGAGTTCGACGTGCGAGGAATCTTCCGGAGCAAGTAGCAGAGGGCGAGCGCCGGGCCCGCCCGGTCCGTAGTACTTCATCGCGGCGCGACCCAGACCTGTGACGGCGACCCAGTCGAAGCCGGCGCCGACGCCGATGCCGACTCCGAGCGGTACGACTCGCGCTGCGACCTTCGCGGCGCCGGTGGTGGCGAACCGAGTCAGGATGCGGGTGAGGAGGCGGCCGCCGGCGTGCCGCAGCAGCACCTCGGGCAGCCGGCGAAAAGCGGCGAGGGCAAGACGCTCGCCGCCGACGATGAGCACGTCTTCGCGCAGCTTGACCGCACCGCTTGATATGCCGACAACGACCAGGGCCTCGAGCACGCGGTCGTCAGAGCCGCCCAGCTCGTGCCCGAAGATCATGGCGATCCCGAGGACAAGCTCGATCTCCTGCTCGAGCGCGTAGAGCGTCTGGCTCGTGATCGTCCCGAGCGCGAGCGCGGTGCCAAGCCCGGGCGCGATGGACGCGGCGCCACTGAGCGCGCCGGTCGCTGCGACCCTGCGGCGCGTGGAGCGGATCAACTCGAGGGCGAGTTGGTGGTTGTTGTGGTTCGGATGCGCCGACCGAAGCCGCTCTACCTTCGCGCGAATCGCGGGCTCGCGCGTCTTGACGGCGGTGTCGAGCGAGTGGATCACGAACCGCAGCTGGGGCGGGAGCTGGTCCAGGTCCATGGCGGGGCTTAGCCTAGGCGCTGCCCTGATCGGATGGGAGCGTCTTGCGCAAAAGGC
>VBDS01000031.1:14735-15380 GCA_005889085.1 Chloroflexota bacterium
TTAGGCTCTGAGCCGATGGCCTCAGTGAAGGGGATGCTGACCCAGTCCTTCGACCGGGCCGAGCGAGGCCGCCTGGCCGGCTTGTTCGGCTCGGTGGGGCTGCTCCACATCGCGGGGTGGGGACTGCTGCTCGCTTATGCGGCCAACCACCCGGGTTTCATCTGGCTCGGTGGAGTCGCATACATGTTGGGCCTGCGCCACGCCTTCGATGCGGACCACATTGCGGCGATCGACAACACGACCCGCAAGCTCCTGCAGAGCGGCAAGAAGCCACTCGGCGTCGGTTTCTTCTTTTCGCTCGGCCACTCGACCGTCGTCTTTCTCATCGCGGTCGCGCTAGGTCTTGCCGTCAGGTGGATCGTCCAGGGCGTCGTCGCCGATAGCGGCGAGCTTCGGAGCATCGGTGGCGCAATCGGAACTGTCGTCTCTGGCGGCTTCCTGGTCTTGATCGGGATCTTGAACCTGCTCGTTCTGCTCGACATCATCCGCGTCTATCGCGGAATGCGGAGGGGCGACTACGACAGCGCGGCGCTGGAGCGGGAGCTCACCGCCGGCGGTCTGATGACCAGACTCTTCGGCCGTCTGTTTCGTGTGATCGAGCACAGCTGGCAGATGTATCCGATCGGATTTCTGTTTGGACTCGGC
>VBDS01000032.1 GCA_005889085.1 Chloroflexota bacterium
AGAGATGTGCGGAATCATCGGCTACCTCGGCGGCCGTGAGGCCACTCCGATCCTCATGGAGAGCCTGAAGCGCCTGGAGTACCGGGGCTACGACTCCGCGGGGGTGGCGGTCCTCGAGGCCCCCAGGCCAGGCTTGGCCGGCCGGACCAGCATCACCAAGTCCGAGGCCAAGGTCGACACCCTGATCGAAAAGCTCGAGGCGAACATGCCCTCGGGCCACCTCGGCATCGGGCACACGCGCTGGGCCACCCACGGCAAGCCGACCTACATCAACGCCCACCCTCACACCGACTGCGACGGCAAGATCTTCGTCGTCCACAACGGGATCATCGAGAACTTCGCCGAGCTGAAGGCCGAGCTCCAGGCGGAAGGACATGAGTTCCCCTCAGAGACGGACACCGAGGTCGTGCCGCACCTCATCGAGAAGTACTACAAAGGCGACTTCCTCGCCGCGGTGCGCGCGGCGCTCAAGCGCATCAAGGGCGCGTACGCGCTGGCGATGTTCTCGAGCGACGACCCCGAGCTGCTCGTCGGCGCGCGCCTCAACGCGCCGCTCGTCGTAGGCCTCGGCGACAACGAGTACTACATCGCGTCGGACATCACCGCGATCATCCCCTACACCAAGCGCGTGCTCGTCCTCGGCGAGGGCGAGGTCGCGGCGATCACTCCGCTGGGCGCGGAGGTCTCGACGCTAGACGGGGTGACTGTGAAGTCCAAGGTCGTGCACGTCGACTGGGACGTCGCGCAGGCGCAGAAGGGCGGGTTCGCCCACTTCATGCTGAAAGAGATCCACGAGACGCCCGAGGCGGTCGCCAACGCGGCGCGTGGCCGGCTCTCCGACGACGGCGAGGTCTCCTTCCGCGAGTTCGACATCCCGGACGAGCAGCTCCGCAAGATCCATGACGTCCTGCTGCTCGGCATGGGCACATCGCTCCACGCGGCGATGATCGGCGAGTACGTCATCGAGGACTGGGCCGGCATTCCCGCCCGGGCCGAGGACGCGTCGGAGTTCCGCTATCGCCGCCCGACGGTGGGCGAGCGCACGCTCGATGTCGTGATCAGCCAGTCCGGCGAGACGGCCGACACGCTCGTCGCGATGCAGCAGGCGAGGGCCCGCGGCGCACTCAGCGTGGCGGTGACCAACGTGATCGCAAGCTCGGCCGCTCGCGACGCCGACGGTGCGATCTATCTCCACGCCGGACCCGAAATCGGAGTCGCGTCGACCAAGACGATGCTCGCCCACGTCGTCAGCCTGTACCTGCTCGCTCTGCGCCTCGCGACCGTCAACGGACGAGTTTCGCTCGAGCGCAGGCAGGAGCTGGTCGAGGCGCTTCGCCTCCTGCCGGACCAGGTCCGCGGCGTCATCGCGCGCGAGAAGGAGATCCAGGAGGTCGCGGACAAGTACAGCCAGTACCGCAACTTCATGTACGCGGGCCGGGGGCTCGGCTACCCGGTCGCCCTGGAGGGCGCGCTGAAGCTCAAGGAGATCTCCTACGTCCACGCGGAGGGCACGTCAGGCGGCCTGCTGAAGCACGGTCCCATAGCCCTGCTGGAAGAGCAGTTTCCGGTCGTCGCCATATGCACCGCGAGCGCGACCAAGGACAAGATGGTCAGCAACGTCCACGAGATCGTCGCCCGCAACGCGCCGGTCCTCGCGCTGGTGACGGAAGGCGATCGCTCGCTCGACGGAGTGGCGACCGACATCTTCGTGATGCCGGCGGTCGAGGAAGCGGCTTCCGCGATCCTCAACATCGTGATGCTGCAGCTGTTCGCCTACCACGTAGGAGTCAAGCTGGGCCAAAACGTAGACCAACCAAGAAACCTGGCCAAATCCGTAACCGTGGAGTGAGTAACAGATAGATAGGTGGCGGCGATGCCGCCGGAGGGGCAGCGCCGCAGGGCTGGCCCGAACTCCCAACCGCTGCACAATGAGGCCATGCAGCGAATCGGCGTCGACGCCGTCTCAGTCGACCGGATCGCCCTGGCCGTAAGGCGGTCCGGCCCCGGCTTCCTGGCCAAGGTCTACACCCCGGCCGAGCTGACCTACTGCAACGGCAACGACGAGCGCCTGGCCGGCCGCTGGGCCGCGAAAGAGGCGGTGATCAAGTGCTTCGACGGGACCGGCATCTGCTTCCCCCGCCGGCGGATCGAGGTCCTCCCCGGACCCAACGGCGCCCCCCGCGCCCGGCTCCTGGGCAATGACCGGGGCGCCCAGCTCGAGGTCAGCATCACCCACCACAGCCGCCTCGCGGTGGCGACCGCCCACCTCGAGATCCCGGACGTGGGAACGATGCTGCCGGCCCCCGACGCGGTACTCATCCCCGCCCGCCCCAAGGACGCCCACAAGGGCACCTTCGGCACCGCAGTCGTCCTGGCGGGCAGCCTCGGCCTGACCGGAGCGGCGTACCTCTCTTCCACTGCCGCGGCGCGCACCGGCGCCGGCCTCGTCCGGCTCCTGGTGGCGACCACCATCTACCCCATCCTCGCCGCCAAATGCACCGAGGTCATGGCGACGCCGGTGCCTGAGGTCGCACCCGGCGCCGTCGGGCACGCCGCCTACGACTCGATCTTGCGCCAGCTCGAGTCGGCCGAAGTCGGGATCATCGGCCCGGGCCTCGGCCGCGACAGCTCCACCTGGCGCCTGGTGGTCGACCTCGCCCTGCACGCGCAGTCCCCGCTGGTCATCGACGCCGACGGCCTCAACGCGCTCGCCGACTCGCCCCGCTCGAAAGGCAAGCTCGGCGCCAGGCGCGTGCTGACGCCGCACCCGGGCGAGCTGGCGAGGTTGACCGGCAAGACGGCGGAGGCGATCAACGCGGACCGCCCAGGCGCGGCCCGCAAGGCGGCCAGGGAGTGGGGGGCGGTCGTCGTCCTGAAGGGCGCCCGCACCATCGTTGCTCATCCGGATGGCCGGATCAGCGAAGACCCACATGAGGTGCCCGCGCTGGCGAGCGGCGGCACGGGTGACGTCCTGTCGGGCATCATCGGCGGCCTCATGGCGCAGGGCTCTGATCCGTTCACCGCAGCTGTGACCGGCGTCTATGTGCACGCCGCAGCGGGCCGCCGGATTGCTGAGCGCTTCGGTGACTCCGGCCTCCTGGCGGGCGACCTGCTGCCTGAGATCCCGCTCGTCATGAACGTGCTGCGCCAGGGCGGCCTCTGAGCGGGCTGCGCTGGGCGGAAATCGATCTCGGCGCGATCAGCGCCAACTGCGCCCGCATCCTCGGCCACCTGCCGAAGGGCACCCAGCTTTTCGCCGTGGTCAAGGCCAACGGGTACGGGCACGGAGCGGTGCCGGTCGCGCACGCGGCGCTCGAGGGCGGCGCCACCGGGCTCGCTGTGGCGACGCTCGAGGAGGCCGCACAGGTCCGCGGCCTGGTCGACCACGAGCAGATCCTGGTCATGGGCGGCCTGCTCCCCGAGCAGGCGAAGGCCGCCGCCGCCACGGGCTTCAGCATCGCGGTGTCGAGCCGCGAGCTCGCGGAGGGACTTGCCGAATCGGAACGGCCCGTCCCCGTTCATCTGAAGATCGACACCGGCATGGGCCGCTTCGGCTGCAGCCCCGAGGACGCGCCGGGGCTGGCCCAGCTTATCGAAGAATCGCGCGGCACCCGCCTGGCCGGGACGTGGACGCACTTCGCGTCATCTGAATCAGATCCCGCTATGACGAAACGGCAGTTCGATCTCTTCCTCGATACGCTCATGCGATTCGAGGTCGGGCCGGGCATGCGCCACGCGTGTAACTCGGCAGGTGCGCTCAACCATCCGGACTTCGCCCTCGACGCGGTTCGCTGCGGCATCGCGATCTACGGCTGCGAGTGGCCCGGCACCCAGCCGGCCCTTGCGCTGCGCTCGAACATAACCCACCTCAAGACGGTGGAGAAGGGCGCGACCATCGGCTACGGGGCGACATGGCGCGCGCCGGGTCCGACCCGCGTGGCGACGGTCGCGATCGGCTACGCCGACGGCGTCCACCGCGCCCGCGCAAATCGCGGCTATGGATTGGTGCGCGGCC
The DNA here is from genome assembly GCA_005889085.1 of Chloroflexota bacterium. Lineage (GTDB taxonomy): Bacteria > Chloroflexota > Dormibacteria > Dormibacterales > Dormibacteraceae > 40CM-4-65-16. The sequence continues at coordinate 4,016 of VBDS01000032.1, forward strand.
GCCGGGCCCCGCTCATCGGGATGGTCAGCATGGACGCGATCACACTCGACGTGAGCGACGTCCCGGGCGTCCAGGCGGGGGACGTCGCGACGCTGATCGGCCGCGACGGCGGCGAGTTGATCACAGCTGAAGAGGTCGCCGAATGGTCCAACACGATCAGCTATGAGGTCCTGACCTCGATCGGCGCTCGCGTGGAGCGCCGTCACTCGGAGTGATCGCCACCCATTCGCGGTGTCGAGCAGATTCGACTGCCGCAAGCGTGAAAGCGAGCGTCCGGAGATTGTCCCGGCCCGACGTTTCGGGCTCGCGGCCCTCCTGCACCGCGTGGGCGAACTCGGTCAGAGTCCCGGCACGGTCGATTCGCGCCATGACCGGCAGCGGCAGGACTCTGGGCCGCCCGCGCCGCGGCCTCAATACGACCCGATCGTTCAGAGCTCCGTTGTCTCCTCGGCTCGTCCAGAACAGCTGTCCGCGCTCGAACTCCATCCTCCACTCGCCTGCCCATGGCGTGATCGGGCCGGTGCTGATCCAGCTCGCCCGATAGCTGACGAGAAGATCGTCAAACAGAATCGAAGCCATCGCCGCCGGCGGACCATCGAAACCGCTCCACGCAGGACTCGTAGTAAGGCACGAGATGCTCGACGGGTCCCGGTCCAGAAGCATCCGGAGCAGGTCGAAATGGTGGATCGACATGTCGACGAGCAGCGGCTGGGCATCGCTGTGATGGCGCGCTCGCGGCCTGGGCGGCGCGGCCGCATTGCGGCGGAAGTCGATCGAGACGGAATACAGCTCGCCAAGCGAACCCTCCTCCAACATGCGAGCGGCCGTCCGGGCGGCGGGGAAGAAGCGGTAGTTCTGGCTGACCATCAACGTCAGGCTCTTGGTCGCCGCCACCTCGACGAGCTCCCGACCGGCCTCGAGCGTCTCGGTGAACGGCTTCTCCACGAGGACATGAAGCCCGGCCTCGAGCGCCGCCCGAGCTAACGGGGCGTGCCCGCCGATCGTCGTCGTGATGACCGCCGCGTCGGGCCTGGTCGCGTCGAGTGCTTCGGCCACGGATCCGAAAAAAACCTGGGCCGAACCTGGAATCAGCGTTTCGAGGCGGGCGGCTGCGGCCGGGTCTGAGTCCACATAACCGACCAGCTCGACCTCATCCACGGCCGGGATGACGCGCCAGGCCCAGTCCCGGCCCCACCCGCCGAGCCCGATCTGGAGGATGCGGAGCGCGCTCACGGGGAATAGGGTCGCCTACGTGGCGCAATCCGCGCCAGCGCCCGTTCCGGCGCGCCTCAAATGGCCGCGAAGCGCGCGAATGCCGGCACTCGCGCGACCTTCAGGAATACCTGCCGCCCCCCGCCGCTTCAAATGGGTGCAAGGGCAGGTGATCCTAAACTGGCATTACTGATGGCGGAACCGGCCGCAAAAACTGCCTTTGCGGAAGAGGCATTGACACACTTGGATACGCTCTACAGGGGTGCGCTGAGGCTTACCCATGACCCTGATGCGGCGCAGGACCTCGTCCAGGAGGCGTATCTCCGGGCCCTTCGCTACCAGCACAGCTACCAGGCCGGCACGAACATGAAGGCCTGGCTCTTCGCGATCATGCGCAACCTCTTCTGGGACCGCTTCAAGGGCTCGCGCAAAGAGGACGTGAGCCTGGACGACGTGGGCGAGTTCGTCCTGTACGAGAAGCTCCGCGACGAGGGCGCGCGGCCCGAGTCGGACGTGCTGGACAAGATCGCCGCCTCGGAGGTTGTCACGGCCGTCGACAAGCTGCCGCCGCTCCATCGCGAGGTGGTGCTCCTGGTCGACGTCGAAGGCTTCTCCTACAAGGACGCGGCTGAGACTTTGGGCGTGCCCATCGGGACGATCATGTCCCGCCTCCACCGCGCCCGTCAGCAGCTTCAAAAATCCCTCTATGACTACGCCGTCGAATCGGGTATCGTCCACTCCGGCGGCATGACGCAGGTGCCACAGCAATGAGATGCGAAGAGTGCGCTACCAAGCTCGACCGTTACGTCGACCGTGAGTTGACCAATACCGAGGCGCTCGAGGTGCAGCTCCACCTCGAAGGCTGCCCTGACTGCATGGACAACTACGAGTTCCAGGAGCACCTGAAGCGCCTGGTCAAGCACTCGTGCGACTGCGACACGGCCCCCAAGGCGTTTCGAGACAAGCTGCGCCAGATGCTCAGCTGAGGCTGGAAGCAGCCCGGCTCTACGTCATCACGCCGGACGCGTTTCCTGACAGGGTCCTCGAAATCGCGACCGCGGCCGCGCGGGGTGGGGCGGACGTCGTGCAGTTGCGCCACAAGGCGCTCCCGCGACGCGAGCTGCTGACCCTGGCCCGAAAGATTCGTAAAGAATTGTCCTCCCCATTCATGGGGAGGTGGCGCGAAGCGCCGGAGGGGCTTGAGGAAACCCGAGGGCCGCTGTTCATAGTCAACGACCATGTCGACATCGCCCTGCTCAGCGGAGCCGATGGCGTTCACCTCGGGCCTGACGATCTGAGCATCGCCGGCGCCCGACGCGTGGCCGGCGACCGGCTCCTGATCGGCGCCTCGGCGTCGACGGTGGAGCGCGCAAAGCAGGCTGTGGAAGAGGGCGCCGATTACCTGGGCTCCGGCCCGGCGTTCGCCACGCCGATCAAATCCGAAAAGGAGGTCGTCGGCCCGTCAGGGGTCGCCCTGATCGCGCAGGGCGTCAATGTTCCGGTCTTCGCCGTCGGCGGCATCGACGAGTCCAACCTGGCACAGCTGACCGCGCTGGGCGTCCGGCGCGCGTGCGTCATCCGTGCCGTGTCGGACGCGGCGGAGCCGGAGCAGGCTGCGCGCCGGCTCCGTGCCATGCTCACCCCATGAGCGTCCGCGGGATGGGCGAGCTCGGCCTGCTCGACCGGATCAAGCCTTACCTTGACGCCGGCGCCGGAGTCGATGACGCAGCGGTCATCGCGGACGCGACCGGATTTGTCGTCGCGAGCACCGACCTGTTCGTCGAGGGCGTGCACTTCGACCTCGGCTGGATGAGCGCTGAGGATGCCGGCTGGCGGTCGCTTGCCCTGGCGCTGGGCGACCTCGCGGCCAACGGCGCCGATCCAGCGTGGGCGCTTGGGTCGATTGCAATGCCGGACGACTGGCCAATCGACCACCTCACCGGGCTCTACGCCGGCATGGCGGAGCTCGGCCGGCGTTTCAAGCTGACGATCGTCGGGGGCGACATGAGCTCCATCGACGGGCCCGCAGTCCTGTCGCTCACCGTCGTGGGCCGGACGGCGAAGGTGCCCCTCGCGCGGTCCCAGGCCGAGGCCGGCTGGTCGGTCGCCGTCACAGGACCGCTCGGAGCGGCCGCCGTAGCGCTGCGCGAACGCCGCCCGTACAGGCTCGTCCCCCGCATTGAGGAGGGTCGCCGCCTCAACGAGCTTGGGCTTTGCTGCGGCGACGTCTCGGACGGGCTCGTCCGCGAGATGGAGAAGTTCGCTGCGATGGCGGGCGTGGGCTCCGTGCTGTGGGGCGAGGACGTGCCGCGCGCGGCGGGAGCCTCGATCGAGGATGCACTGACCAGCGGCGAGGAGGCCGAGCTCGTGTGCACCGGACCGGCCGAGCTTCTCAGGAAGGCGGGCCTGCAGCCGGTCGGGATGCTGACCGAAGATCCTTCGATCAAGGTCATCGATGCGCGCGGCGCGGCGGTCACGCTCGCCAGCACCGGTTACGACCACTTTGCCTGACGTCACGACGAGCTCCGCCGCCCAGACCGAAGACCTCGGGCGAATCTGGGGGAAGAGGCTGCGGTCGGGCGATGTGGTGCGGCTCAAGGGCGAGCTCGGGGCGGGGAAGACGACCTTCGTTCGCGGGGTCGCTCAGGGGACGGGGTCGAGCGCGCCGGTCGCCAGCCCAACGTTCCAGCTGGTCCGCATCTACCCGGGCCGAGTGCAGCTGGCGCACGTCGACCTCTACAGGGTGGAGAACAGCGCAGAGCTCGCGGACCTCGGGCTCGAGGATCTGGCGACGCGAGGCGCGGTGGTCGTGGAGTGGGGCGAGCGTCTAGATGTCGACGGCGCGGCGCTGATCGAGTTCGAGCATCTCGGCGGCGACCGGCGCCGCATCCGGACGATCCGTGATCTTAGTCATTGACACCTCTGCGACCCGCTGGGCCGTGGCCGTCATCGATCAGACCGGCAAGGGCCGAACCTTGATCGAGTCAAGCGAGCGGCCGGACCTCGCCCTCGTCTACGAGAAGATCGAGACGCCGACCAAAGTTGCCGTCGCGACCGGCCCCGGATCGTTCACGGGTCTGCGCGTCGGAGTGTCATTCGGCGTCGGCCTGGCGATGGGGCTGCGCATCCCGATCCTTCCGTTGCCGAGCCTCGACCTGCAGGCCGCGCGCAGCGACGTCCCGGTGACGGCCGTTCTCGAGGCCGGCCGCGGCCGCGTCTACTACCAGCTGCCCGGCGGCAGCCCTCAGCATGGTGAGCCAGGTGACGTACCCTCCAGTCATTCGCTGGTCGGCAACGTCGCGCCAAAAACCAGGGAGGGGCTGATCGCGGCAGGGCACCATTTCCGTCCCGAATCCGAGCTCAGGGATTTCAGCGAGGCCGCCGGAATCGTGCTCGAAACGGCACGCGAAGTGGCCTATGGTAGTCTCGAAATCAAGTACATGCAGTCGTTCTCAGCGAAGCCCTAGATGGTCCAGGTCAGGCAGCAGCTCACCATCGAGCTGATGCGCGAGGCGGACGTGAACACCGTGCAGGAGATCGAGCGCGAGATCTTCGCCACGCCCTGGCCGCGCAACGCGTACTACCGCGAGCTGGCATCGCGCGCCAGCGCGCACTACGTGGTGCTTCGCCAGGAAGGCCAGGTCGAGAGGCCGGCCGGCTATCGCGTCGCGGATTTCGACCCGACGATCATCGGGTACGGCGGGATGTGGCGGATGTACGACGAGGCTCACGTCACGACGATCGGCGTCCGCCGCGACCTGCAGCACCGCGGTTACGGCCGCATCATCTTCGCCGGCCTCGTCCAGGCTGCCTACGATATGGGCGCGAAGTGGGTCACGCTCGAGGTCCGGACTTCGAACGATAACGCGATGAAGATGTACGAGGGCTTCGGCTTCAAGGTCATCGGCCGGCGCAAGGGTTACTACACCGACAACGGCGAGGACGCGATCGTGATGTGGTCCGACTCGATCCACTCGCCGCGCTTTCGCAAGGCGTACGAAACGAACCTGGACCGCATCGACGCCGACGTCCAGGGCCTACGCCGCGACCTCTTGACGAAAGGGGACTGACTCTCAGACTCTTCCCCATTCATGGGGAAGTGCCCGGCGAAGCCGGGGGATGGGGCCCGAGATGACACTGACTTTAGGGATCGAAACGTCATGCGACGAAACCTCCGTCGCGGTCGTTGAGGAGGGGCGCAAAGTGCTGGCGAACGTGATCCACTCCCAGGTCGACCTGCACAAGGAGTTCGGCGGCGTCGTGCCCGAGCTTGCCGCGCGAGACCATCTCGAACGGCTGCCCCGCCTGCTCGACCTTGCCCTCGAGGGGGCGCAGGTCCAGCCGTCAGACATCGACCTGCTCGCCGTCACTCGCGGCCCTGGCCTGGTGGGCTGCCTGCTGGTAGGTGTGGGGGTCGGCGAGGGCCTGGCGGCGGCCTGGGCGAAACCGCTCACCGGCGTCAACCACCTGTGGGGTCACATCTACGCCGCGATGCTGACGCGCCCCGACCTCGAGCCCCCGCTTCTCGGCCTGGTCGTGAGCGGCGCCCACTCCGACCTGGTCCGGATGCCGGAGCACGGCCGCTTCGAGGTCATCGGCCGGACACGCGATGACGCCGCCGGCGAGGCCTTCGACAAGGCGGCCCGGATGCTCGGCCTGGGCTTTCCCGGTGGCCCGGCGCTCGACCGCATGGCCCGCACCGGCAACCCCAAGCGCCAGCCCCTGCCGCGGCCTTCGCTGCCCGGCCTCGAGTACAGCTTCAGCGGCCTGAAGACCGCGCTGCTGTACCGGCTGCGCGACCTGGGGGAAAGCGTGACCGACCAGGACCGCGCGGACCTCGCCGCCGCATTTGAGCAATCGGTGGTCGAATCGCTCCTCGAAAAGCTGGATCGCGCGATGCGCGAAGCGCCGCATCTGACCGAGGTGGTCGTCGCCGGTGGAGTAGCCGCCAACTCGCTGCTCCGCACGCGGGCCGCCGAGCTGGTCGAAGGCCGCGCCCGGCTGACGATGCCCCCGCTCGAGCTGTGCACGGACAACGCAGCGATGATCGCGGCTGCGGGCAGCTATGCGGCCGTCCAGCCGGCCGAGGTCGACCCTTCCCTAAGCTGGTAACCGTGAGCGTCAAAGGCTGGACCGTCGTCTTCAAGGGCGAGCGTATCCAGGCCGACCTCGTGGCCGCGGTGCTGGGGGCCGACGGGGTGCGGGTCGAAGTCTTCGGCGACCACGCGTATGGGGTCGGGGTCAACCTGACCGACGCTCGGGTCATGGTCCCGGACGACCAGGCCGAAACCGCGCGCCGCCTGATCAAGGAAGCCGAGTCGGCCCCGCTTGACGAAGAGCCGGAGGACGTTTAGCGGCTCGGGCCCGGTTGGTACTACTATTTAGCAGTCGTCCTGCCAGAGTGCTAAGCGCTCGGGCGTGGGGAGTGCTAACAGATTCAGCTGAGGAGGGCTGCACATGAACCTGAGACCGCTGGCCGACCGCGTAGTGGTCAAGCCTGTCGAGAAAGAGGAAAAGACCAAGAGCGGGATTGTCCTTCCGGACACCGCCAAGGAGAAGCCCCAGGAGGGCATCGTCGAGGCCGTGGGGACCGGAAGGATCCTGGACAACGGCACCAAGGTGCCGATGGAGCTCAAGGTCGGCGACAAGGTGCTCTACGCCAAGTACGCCGGCAACGAATTCAAGGTCGACGAGATCGAGTACCTGATCGTCTCGGAGAAAGACGTGTTGGCGGTCCTCGCCAGCAACGGCAAGAAGTAAAAGAAGAAGAGGGACGCATATGGCAAAACAAGTCACATTCGATGTAGAGGCGCGACAGCACCTCAAGAAGGGCATCGACACCGTTGCCCAGTCCGTACGCATCACGCTCGGCCCCAAGGGCCGCAACGTAGTCCTCGAGAAGAAGTTCGGCGCTCCGACCGTCACCAACGACGGCGTGACGATCGTGCGCGAGATCGAGCTCAAGGACGCAATGGAGAACACCGGCGCGCAGCTGCTGCGCGAGGTCGCGACCAAGACCAACGACGTGGCCGGTGACGGCACCACCACGGCGACGATCCTGGCCCAGACCATGATCAACGAAGGCTTCCGCAACGTCACCGCGGGCGCCAACCCCATGCAGCTGAAGATCGGCATCGAGAAGGCCGTCGAGGCTGTCGTCGAGGAGATCAAGAGGCTCGCCCAGCCGGTGGCAGACAAGAGCGAGGACGTTGCTCACGTTGCCGCCATCTCCAGCCAGTCGGAGGAGATCGGCAAGCTCATCGCCGAGGCGAACCTGAAGGTCGGCAAGGATGGCGTGATCACCGTCGAGGACAACCAGGCCATCACCACCGAGCTCGAGTTCGTCGAAGGGATGCAGTTCGACCGCGGCTACATCGCGGCCTACATGGTCACCAACCCGGACCGTATGGAAGCGGTGCTGGACGACCCCTACGTGCTCATCACCGACCGCAAGATCTCAGCCATCCAGGACCTGCTCCCCGTGCTGGAGCGCGTAGTCCAGCAGGGCAAGCCCCTTCTGATCGTGGCCGAGGACGTCGAGGGTGAGGCGCTCGCGACGCTGGTCGTGAACAAGCTTCGTGGAACATTCACCGCCGTCGCCGTCAAGGCGCCGGGCTTCGGCGACCGCCGCAAGGCGATGCTCGAGGACATGGCGATCCTGACCGGCGGCACCGTCATCTCGGAGGACGCCGGCTTCAAGCTCGACCAGACCAAGGTGGAGCAGCTGGGCAGGGCGCGCAAGGTGACCGTCAACAAGGACGACACCACGATCGTGGTCGACATCGAGCACGACGACAAGCGCCGGCAGGCCATCCAGGGCCGGATCAAGCAGATCAAGGCTCAGATCGAGGAGACCACGTCCGACTTCGACAAGGAGAAGCTGCAGGAGCGGCTGGCCAAGCTGGCCGGCGGCGTGGCGGTCATCAAGGTCGGAGCCGCGACCGAGGTCGAGCAGAAAGAGAAGAAGCACCGCATCGAGGACGCCCTGAGCGCGACGAGAGCCGCGATCGAAGAGGGCATCGTGGCGGGTGGCGGCACCGTGCTGCTGAACGCGCAGAAGAAGCTCGATGGTGGCCTCGGCCTGAAAGACGACCAGGCGACCGGCGTAGCGATCGTCCGCAAGTCCCTCGAGGAGCCGGTCAAGCAGATCGCGCTCAACGCCGGCAAGGAAGGTTCGCTCATCGTGGAGCAGATCCGCAAGAGCAAGCCGGGTGAGGGCTACGACGCGCTCAACGACAAGTTCGTGAACATGTTCGAGGCGGGGATCGTCGACCCCGCGAAGGTCACCCGGTCGGCGCTGCAGAACGCCGCGTCGATCGCCGCGATGGTGCTCACCACCGAGGCGATGGTCACCGAGGTGCCGGAAGACAAGAGAAACTCCGGTGGGATGCCGGGCGGCATGTCGCCCGACATGATGTAGGCCGGACTAAGTCCGACTTCTAAGGGAGCTCCCGCTTCGGCGGGAGCTCCTCTCTTTTCCGGCGGGTTCATCCACAGGAATGATCCCGCCCATGCCCGCCAGGCGCCGGCCTGCGACGGATACCGCAAGCGGCAGCAGGAGCATGAAGGTGGCGACCACGACCGACAGCGCGTCGGGCAGCCGGCGAGGATCGTTCAGGCCGAGATATGTCAGGTAGCCGCCACCGCCGGCGGTGAGCAGGACCAGGAGGACCGCTGCGCCGATGGCCCAGATCCGGTACTCCCGATACAGGGGCGGGGCGTTGCGGCTCGCCAGGCGGAGCAGCCACCACGCGGTCAGGCCGTTCAAGACCAGGCCGCTGACCAGGGCGCACGCGGCGATGCCGATGCGGAACTCGGTCAGGTGAACCATCACGAACGCGGACGCATTCACGGCCAGGATTCCGATGGGCGTGAGAACGCCCAGGGTCAGAAGCGCTATCTCTCTAAGGCGTCTGGAACGAAGCGTCTAGTGGCCGCAGCCGCAGGCCTGCGCACCGCTTGCGTCGTCGCCCGTGTCGAACGAGTGGCCACAGGAGCACGAGTGCACCGCGTTGGGGTTGTGCACTGTGAATCCGGCGCCCATCAGGCTGTCGACGTAGTCGATCTCCGAGCCGCGGATGTAAGAAACACTGAAGTCGTCGACAAGGATCTGAACCCCTTCGTTGTCGATCACGACATCGTCGGCTCGACGCTGGTCGTCGAACGCCATGCCGTACTGCATGCCAGAGCAGCCGCCGCCGCTGACGAAGATGCGGAGGGCGAGCTGAGGGTTGGCCTCCTTGGTCATGAGCTCCTTCAGGCGCGACTGGGCTTCGGGGGTGAGTGAGACGACAGCTTGTTCGATCACAACTTGGGATGTTACCAGCCCCACCGGCGCTGCGCGCCACCTCCCCGTGAACGGGGAGGAGTCCCTTTACCGGCGCCCGAGTTTGAAGCCGCCCTTCTTTTCGCCCTTGGTCTCGGCGGCCGTCGAGCCGGCGATGATCTGGGCCAGCTGCTCGGCGCCGCGCGACAGCGCGCTCTTGGGGTCGGTCAGGACGAGGATCTCGCCCTTGACGGCGGCCTCGTCCGGCTTGGTCCCGTCGAAGTCGATCTCCACGGCGAGCTCCTGCTTCAGCGTACGGACCACGTCTTCCTTGCTCACGACCGACTTCGGCACCTTGTTGTTCAGGGCGAGGATGACGCGCCCGGGGACGATGTTCAGGACGTTGGTGAAGATGTTGAGCAGCTCGCCCACGTCCTTCAACGACGACAGCTCGGGCGTCACGAGGACGAGCACGCGCTGCGAGTGGTCGAGGACGCTGATCACGATGTCCGTGAAAGC
>VBDS01000033.1 GCA_005889085.1 Chloroflexota bacterium
AAGCGCCACTACCGCAGCACGAGTGACGAGAAGAACACCGCCGAGCTGAACAGATCGTTGGAGCAGCTGCGCCAGGCCGCTGAATCCGTGTTCAAGTCGCTGGAGAGCGCGACCCGCGACCCCGAGGTCCGCGGCAAGACAAAGGACACGGCGCGGTCGTTTGGGATGGCCATCGCCGAGACGTTCCGCGACCTCAGCGACGAGATCGAGAAGGCGGTGCGCAAGCCCGCCGAAACGAAGAAGTAAGGAGCGGCTAAGCCGCCTGGCGCGGGCCCGTGCGCGCCTGCCTGACCGTGAGCACACGCGCCACGTCAGCGGGGGAGACGATGCCGACGAGCTGTCCGTTGTCGAAGACCAGCACCCGCTGCTCGAGACCCGCGCCGATCCGTTGAATGAGCGCCGCGAGGTCCTCCCGCGGGTTGCTCACAGGCACGTCAGTGATTAGCCGCGCGCAATCGATCAGGTGTTTGTTGCTGCGGTCCGCGCTGGGAACACGGACCAGGTCGGAGAGCCTGACGACGCCGGTCAGCTTGCCTGACGGGTCGTGGACGGGATAGGTCGTAAAGCTGTGGTCGGGCGCGATCGATCCAAGGAACTGGTCCACCGTGACCCAGTCCGGCAGCGTGATCACGGGTGATGTCATCGCCGCGGAGACGGGCACTGTGCGCAGCAGCGTCCGGATCGTCGAGCCGGCCTCCTCCGAGGCGCCTGCGGACAGCAGGAACCAGCCGAGGATTGCAATCCAGACTCCGTTGAAAACGGCCCCGAGCAACACCTCGAGGACGCCGGCCGCGATCATCAAGTACGCAAACACGCGGCCCACTCGGACGGCGTTGTGCACGCCCCGCTGCCGGCTGCCCGACCGCCACCACAAGAGCGAGCTCAGCAGCCGCCCTCCGTCGAGGGGAAACGCCGGCACGAGGTTGAAAAGCGCCAGCGCAAGGTTGACGAAGGCGAGCCAACCGAAGAGCCCGGACAGCAGGTCGTTGCCGGACGTGAGATAGAACAGTCCAACTGAGATCGCGGCTATCACCAGGCTTGTCAGCGGCCCGACGCCCGCGATAAGCGCTTCTGAGCGGGCGCTGGTGGGCTCACCTTCGAGCCTCGATACTCCCCCGAAAAGCCAGAGCGTGATGCCGGCGACCTTGACGCCGTGGCTTACGGCGACCAGCGCGTGCGACAGCTCGTGTGCCAGGAGCGACATGTAAAAAAGGACGGCGCCGGCTGCGCCGACGAGCCAGTAGACGAGCGCTCCGTGGCCGGCGGCGTTGGCCGGCAGAACCGCCGTGGCCAGTGTCCACGTGACCAGGGCGAAGATGAAGATCAGGCTCCAGTTGAAACCGATCTCGATGCCGAACAACCGCCCGAGCTTGATGCTGGGGGTCACGCTTAGCGAGTCTACAGTTAGCTGGTGCGACCAGCGACGCGGCCGCCGGAATCGACGCCCGCGGTTCACACAGACCGTCCGGCGATGCTCTTCGACCTTGACGGCACTCTTCTCGACAGCGTCTATCAACACGTGCTCGCGTGGAAGGAGGCGCTCGAATCGGCGGGCATCCCTCTCTCCATCTGGCGCATCCATCGCCGCATCGGAATGAGCGGTGGCCTGTTTGTGCGCGCGCTTGTCCGCGAGACCGGACACGACCTGACGGCAGCTGAGGCCGACCGCCTGCGTGCCCTGCACGCGGAGGGATACCGGCGCCGCCTGTCGGAGGTCAAACCGCTTCCCGGCGCGCAAGCTCTGCTGGACCTGCTCACCAAGCAAGGTGTGCCCTGGGCGATCGCCACGAGCGGCAGCGACGCAACCGCGCTGGCCTCGCTTGCTCAGCTCCGCATCGCGCCCGAAATTCCTGTCATCACGCGCGACCATGTGGCTTACGCGAAGCCCAACCCCGACCTGTTTCTGGCCGCGGCCACAGCGCTCGGCACCAAAATCACAGAGAGCTTCGTGGTCGGTGACAGCGTGTGGGACATGTTGGCTGCCCAACGGGCTCACGCCCTTGGCATCGGCGTGCTGTCCGGAGGCTATGGTGAGGAAGAGCTGGAGAGCGCGGGCGCGTTTCGCGTCTACGACGATCCGCAAGATCTCCTGGAGCACATCGATGAGCTCGGCATCCGTACGCGCACCTAGGGCCCGAACCCCCTGGAGCCACAACCTTCATTTCCACCGCTGGCTCCTCGACCGCGTGCCGGTGCCATGCGAGAACGCTCTGGATGCCGGCTGCGGCGAAGGCCCGCTGACGCCGAAGTTGGCCGCGCGAGCGGGCCACGTCGTTGGAATCGACAGGTCCCCGGAGATGATCGCCATGGCGCGGCAGAACGCAACGCGAGACAACATCACGTACGTCGCTGGTGACCTGCTGACCCATCCGCTTCCGTTGGAGGACTTCGATTTCATCGCCGCCGTCGCGGTGATTCATCACGCGCCATTCGAAATGGTGATGAATCGCTTCGCGTCTTTGCTTCGCCGCGGCGGCGTGCTCGCCGTGGTGGGCCTGGCGCTCAATCGCTCGCCGGTCGACTACGCGTACAGCGCACTGTCCGTGCCGGTCTCCCGAGTCGCTCGGCTTCGCAGAGGATGGTGGACCACCTCGGCCAGGGAAATCGATCCCGAGATGACGTTTGCGCAGATCAGACGTGCTGCCCGCACGCAGCTGCCGGGAGTCGAGCTGAGAAGGCGACTCTACTTCCGCTACACGCTCCTCTGGAGAAAGCCGTGACCGTGCGACGGTGAGGATGGCTGTGCGGGTTCGGCAGAACCCGAGATTTTGGGAGCCTGGCGGGGAGCTGTTTGACGACCCCCCGACCGGGAACAATCACGTTATGAACCAGCTGAAAACCGCCTTCCTGATGGTTGCCATGACCGTCCTGCTAGTGCTCGTCGGCCACTACCTGCCAATTCCAGGCGGCATCTACTGGGCGCTCGGGCTGGCGGTGGTCATGAACGGCGCCGCCTACTGGTTCAGCGACCGGATCGCGCTCGCTTCGGCCCAGGCGCAGGAGGTCACTCCGCCGCAAGCGCCGATGCTCTACCGCCTGGCGGACCGGCTGGCGGTCCAGTACCGCGTGCCCAGGCCACGGGTCTACGTCAGCCCGGACCCGTCGCCCAACGCATTCGCGACCGGCCGCAACCCCTCACACGCGGCGATCTGCGTCAACGAAGGGCTGCTCCGGATCCTCGACGAGGAGGAGCTCTATGGCGTCCTGGCCCACGAGTTTGGCCACGTCAAGAACCGCGACATCCTGATCAGCTCGGTCGTCGCGGTGCTGGCCGGCGCCATCACGCTCCTCGCCAACATCGCCCAGTGGGGGCTGATGTTCGGTGGCTACGGCGGTCGCGACGAGCGTGACCAGGGCGCGGGCGGCGCCATCGTCGGATTGCTCATGATCATCCTGGCGCCGATCGCGGCGCTTCTGATCCAGCTCGCGGTCTCGCGATCGCGCGAGTACGAGGCCGACCGCACCGGAGCCGAGGTCTCAGGCGACCCGCTTGCGCTCGCGTCCGCGCTGCGCAAGCTCGAGCGCGCCACGCAGGTCATTCCTTCGCAGACCGCCCAGCCGGCATTCGCCCACCTTTACATCGTGAATCCGCTCGGTGGGCAGACCCTGGCAGGCCTTTTCAGCACGCACCCGCCTCTCGAGGAGCGGATCCGACGCCTCGAGGCGATGGCGGGCGGCATGCGACGCGCCTCCTGACCCGCGTGGGCACGACCTGGCAGCTGCGCGAATATACGGTCAAACCTGGCGAGCTGAAAGAGTGGCTCGACGAGTGGCGAAAGCGGATCGTCCCGCTGCGCGAGCGGCATGGCTTTCGCATCCTCGGCGCGTGGACGGTTGACGGGACGGACCAGTTCGTCTGGATCATCAGCTACGACGGGCCGGAGTCATGGGAGCAGGCGAACTCCGACTACTACCAGAGCCCAGAGCGGAAGGCGCTCGATCCAGACCCCGCACGACACCTCGCCGAGACCCAGACCCGCCTCATGACCGCTGTCTAGGCGCTCGCGGCCAAATTCAGCGAGAACTCGATCGTGGTCGCCGGCTGAACGGTGGTGAAGCCGATGCTCGGAGGGCTGATCCCAAAGTCGGTCATGTTGGTGGAGATCGACCCCGCGATCTGCGCGGTCGTGCCACTGACTCGCAGCTGCACCGTGGCGGTCACATCCTTCGTCACGCCCCGGATGGTGAGCTGGCCGGGGACTGAGACGGTCACCGTCTGACCCGTCTCCACACCTGCCGGCAGGGTCACCGACTGCGCCTGGAAAACGGCCGTCGGATAAGCGCTCACCCCAAGTGACTGAGAGACGATTCGGTCACGGTTGGTCACGTTGTAACCCGCGACCTGGTCCACGCTCGCCAGGCTGGCGAGCTGCGCTGTGACTTTCGCCGACGTCATCACGTAGGTCGTGCCCGTCTGGGTGATCGTCACCTGGCCTGAAACGTCGCTGGTTCGGGCGACCGCCTCGTGCGTCGAGCTCTGGCCGACAAACTGCTCCGTCACCCTGTAGCCAACCAGCGATCCGGTCGTGATCTGCCAGGTGCCGGCTCCACCGGCATTCGAGGCAGCCGAGGGGGACGCGCTCGGTGAGGACAGGGCAAGCGATGACGGGCTCGTCCGCAGCCCCGAGAAGAAGTAGGCGTAGGCGCCGCCGGCGCCGATAAGGGCAAGCACGGCGACCGCGCCGATCGGGATCCAGAGTTTGCGTGACATGCACCACATGGTCGATCACGGGCCTGATTCGACTCTGTGAGGATGCTTAGAGAGCGCTGTGAAGCTTAAGGTTGCTCTTCGTCGCTGATCACAGAATCCTGGGACAGCTCGTCCTCGTCGCTGTCGGCGAAGAGGTCCCGCACCTCGCCGCCGCTCGACTCGAAATCTCCGATGCCTTCCGTCGAGTCATCCTCGACCAGCTCGCCGGCGCTCTTTGACTCGTTGAGAAGCTGTTCGAAGGCGCGCTGGGCCTCGTCCGGAGTCGCGTACTGGAAAAACTCGGTGCCGGCCGGGATCTCCGCGCCTTCGGTCTCGTCCAGCCCGTGCCGGAGCACATAGCTGCGGCCGTTGTCCGGGTCGTGGAGCAGCGAGAGAAAGCGCTCGCCGCTGAGCTCAGCACGCCGCTCCGCCTGGCCGTCGTTCTCCAGCTCGAGCAGCCGGCTCAGGATCTCTTCCTCGCTTCTTTCCTGCATATATGGCTCCTTCATAAACTACGCTCATCGAGGTGGAGAGAGCCTCGCCGGCGAGACCCGCAGGCACGTTGATCGAATCGCCTGACATCACGCCAGAAGAGCTGCAGCTCGCGGTGCGCAATCATTCGATGCCGCTCGAGGCATTGCGCTACGCCGTCACCCCGGTCGGACTCCACTACCTGCTGATCCATTTCGACATTCCAATGGTCGATGCCTCGAATTTCGAGCTCGCCGTCGGCGGCCACGTCCGCAAACCGCTGCGCCTGACCCTCGACCAGATCCAGTCACGGCCCGCGACAACGCTCGCGGTCACCCTCGAGTGCGCGGGCAACGGACGCGCTCGCCTGATGCCGCGGCCGTTGAGCCAACCGTGGCTCGGCGAGGCGGTCGGCACGGCGGAGTGGACGGGGACCTCCCTCGCTGCGGTGCTGGATGAGGCCGGCCTCGTGGACGGCGCCGCCGACGTCGTGTTCACCGGGCTCGATCGGGGCATCCAGGGCGGCGTCGACCAGTTTTACGAGCGAAGCCTTCCCCTGGCCGAAGCGATGCGCGACGAGGTGCTCCTCGTGTATGCGATCAACGGCCAGCCACTGCCGCCGCAGCACGGTTTCCCGCTCCGCCTCATTGTCCCGGGTTGGTACGGCATGACCCACGTCAAGTGGCTGCGTTCGATCACCGTGATCGACCGCCAGTTCGCCGGCTTTCAGCAGGCGTCTGCCTACCACTACCGAACCACGGAAGGCGACCCCGGCGTCCCCGTGACGCGCATGCTTCCGCGCGCGCTGATGATCCCGCCCGGCGTGCCGGACTTCATGTCGCGCACCCGATTCGTTGATCCGTCGACGGTCGTCATCGAAGGCCGGGCCTGGTCCGGCTGCGCGCCCATCACCGGTGTCGATTTCAGCTCCGACGGTGGCGAGTCATGGGTCGCCGCGGCAATTGAGGATTCCGTTTCGCCGTACGCATGGCGGCGCTGGTCGATCCAGTGGGATGCAAGGCGCATGGGCGACTTCGAGCTGTGCGCGCGCGCATCCGACGCGGCGGGCAACGTCCAGCCGCTCGGGGCGAGCTGGAACCTCGAGGGGGTCCAGAACAACAGCGTGCAACGCGTACGCGTGGTGGTCGGCACGGCGGAGGGGAGGCAGGCGGCGGCCGACTCGTTGTAGGCCTTAGCCTGAGTGCGTGGCGCGCCAGACGTCAACCGACGACGCTGTTGCGCGCCTGCTCCAGGCATGGCATGGCGAGGTCCAGGCCCGCGCGACGTATCTCATCCTGGCGCAGCGCATGGGGGACTCGCGCCGCGCGGAGATCATCCGCGACATCGCCGACGCTGAGGCCTCGCACCGAGAGCGCATCGAAAAGCGCCTGCGTGAGCTCGGCCAGCCGGTGCCCGATCCATCTTCGGTGAAGCTGTCGCCGCTCCAGCGCCTTCAGGCGCGCCTCGCTCCCGTGGAGATGGTCATCTCCAGGATGGAAGAGGCCGAGGAGGTCGAGATCACCGACCGCTACAAGAGGCCGACCGGCGATCCCGACACCGACGCTGTGCTCGAGTCGATCCGAGTCGAAGAGCAGGGCCACTCGCGCTCACTCGAGTCGATGGAGGTCGCGCACCGCGCAACCGAACCGGCGCCATCGAGCGTGCAGAGCCGGCTCAACCGGATCCTGGGCCGCGAATCGTGGCATCGCACCGGCGCCGGCTGGATTTCGGGAGCCATCTACGGGGCCAACGACGGACTAGCGGCCGTTTTCGGCATCGTCGCCGGCGTCTCCGGGGCGACCGGCGGATCCAGCTTTGTGCTTACCGCCGGCCTGTTCGGGGCCATTGCCTCGGGCCTCTCGATGGCCACAGGCGCATTCCTGGCCGAACGCTCGGAGAGCGAGGTCGCCGCAGCCAACGTCGAGCGCGAGCGGCAGGAGATCGTCGAGCATCCCGACGAAGAAAAGGAAGAGGTATCGCTCTTCTACCAGCTCAAGGGCATCGACAAAGACACCGCCGACCGGCTCGCCGAGCAGCTTGCCCAGAATCCGGACGCGATGTTGAAGCTGCACGCGCCGGAAGAGCTTGGTGGCACCGAGGCGACCGGCCGCCCTGTGCAGGCGGCGGTCGCTGCGGGCGTCAGCACCTTCATCGGGGCCATGGTGCCGGTGATGCCGTTCTTCTGGCTGCGCGGCACCACCGGAGTGATCACCGCCGCCGTCGTGTCGCTGATCGCGCACTTCCTGGTCGGCGCCTCAAAGGCGTTGTTCACACTGCGGACGTGGTGGTCGGCCGGGCTGGAGATGACCCTGGCCGGCGTGATCGTCGGCGGCATCACCTACGCCCTGGGACTGGTGCTGAAAGTCGGCGGCTGAACTTCCGATGGATCGCCTGAAGGCGGCGAGCACATGGATGTGGGGGCCGATACGCTGACGATGACATTCGATTCGGTCGACGCGGGGGCTCGAGTTCTGGGGTCGTACGAATGCCCCGACCATCGCGCTCCGCATGACACTTCCGCCGGAGCGCTATGCAGAGTTTCAGCGTGAGGGGAGACAGCTCATGGAGACGATGAACGCGTCGAGCGACGGCCGTTTGGTGCTCAGCTCTTCCTACCTGAACGTGCTCGCCTCAAAAGCCGTCAGCTAGCCTTCGCGGACTCGAAGGACCAGACCGCGGACGAGATCGACGCGATCGTCTGCCATCCGGCGTCGCCGCCCAGCCCGTCCGTCATGACAGTCAGCACGTACGCGCCGTTCGGCCCAGACTCGACCAGGGCGGCGTCGTTCTCCTCGCCATCCAGCGCGCCCGTCTTGTGCACGACAACGCTCCTTGCCGCGACCCCGGCTGGGATCCCGGCCTCGGTGGCCGTTCCGACGAGGAGTGGGTAGAGCCACGCTTGCGCCGCCGCTCCTCCGAGCTTGCCCTTCGCCTCGTCCGCCCACAGGACGGCGAGGTCGGAGGCGGACGTCGTGTTGTCGGTGAAGAAGACAGATGTCGCCGCGCCGACGGACGCGGCCCAGGCATTGAGCGCAGCGGCTCCGCCAAGATCGCGTACGAGCATGTGGCCCGCGGTGTTGTCGGACACCAGACCGGCTCGCCGCGCCAGCTCGTTTCGCGTGAAGCAGACGCCGTCCGCGTAATCGTCATACCAGCCCGCCTCGTAGTCGTCGTCCTGGTAGCACACGAGCCCGTTCGGGTCGGTCGTTCCCGCCGCGACGTTCTGAGCTTCCATCATCAAAGCGGCCAGCTTGTAGGTGCTGGCCGCTGTGAAGACCTGTCCGCCGTTGAAGGACCAGACGAGCGGAGCCGAGCCGCCCAGCTCGATGACTGCCACGCCTACCGAACCGCCACTCGCCTGGGCGATCTGCTGAACCGAAGCGGTGAGTGTCATCGGGCTGCGCGCCACGAGCTGGTCCAACGCCGAGACGAGCTGACGTGTGGCAGACACGGTAACGGCCGCCGCCGGCGGCTTCGCCATGGACAGGCCCGCGCTGGTGCTCGCATGCACGTCACTGACGACCGGGGCCAGGGCGAGGACCGTCACGCCCGCCGCGACCACAGCGCGCGATGCAAGTCCCACGCGATAGACGCTGCGGATCACGGCTCGGACGTTGCTGCGTGGTCGCTAGGAATTCGCTGTGCGCGAGGTAAGGTTTTTGCAAACTACACGTCCGGCAGCTTCTCAACGGCGACCTCGCGCCCGAGGAGCGCGGAGACGACGCGCTCGGAGGTCTTTGGATCTCCGCTTGTCCAGAAACGCTCGCTGCCATCGGTTCCACTGGCCGTCAGATGGCGTTCGTCGAGCACGCGAGCGAGCTGACGGGCGACCGCGGCCCCGGTCTCGATGAGAGTGACGTTGGGCCCCGCGATCCTGCTGAGCAGCGGCTTGAGAAAGACGTAGTGGGTCGAGCCCAGCACGATGGCGTCTGCGCCCGCGTCCAGCATCGGCCGCACGTAGTCCTCGAGCATGCGGGTCACAACGGGACCGTCGAGGTCGGCAGCCTCGATCCGCTCGACCAGCCCCGGCACAGGCTGGATGATCATCCGGACCTCGGCGCCGAAGCGGTCGAGCAGCGAGGCCAAGCGGTCGGATTCGCTCACGGCCGCCGGGACGATCGCGCCCACGATCCCGGTCTTGGTGGCGCTGACGGCAGGCTTGATCCCGGGCTCGATCCCGACCACCGGAATCGTCAGGGTGCCGCGCAGCGCCTCGGCCGAGCCCGCGGTGCCAGTGTTGGACCCGATGACGATGGCCTTGACGCCCTGCGTCAGCAGGAATCGCGCGATCGCAAGGCCGCGCTCGCGCACGAACTCGGGCGGTTTATCGCCCCAGGGCGCGTTCGCCGAATCGGCCACGTAGTAGATGGACTCCGCCGGTAGGGCGGAGCGGATCTCGCTCAGCACCGACAGGCCGCCGACACCGGAATCGAAGAGGCCGATAGGCGCCTGGCTCACGAGTTGATTTTCGGTGACTTCACCAATGTCCGAAGTGCACCATGGATTCCAGCGAGCGTCGACGCGCCGCAAACGGCGCGGGGTCGAACTCCTCTGCGTCGAGGGGATAGCCGAGGGCGATGACACCGATGAGGTCGCAGCCCTGCGGCACCCCCAGCTCGCCCAACAGCTCGGCCCGCCCCCAGTTCACGCCGAAGAACACCGCGCCCAGGTGGTCTTCGATCGCGGCCAGCAAGATCAGCATCACGGCCATTCCCGTGTCGACGTCCCAGAATGCGACGGGCCAGGCCTCCGCCTTTTGCAGGCCGAAGCGCTCCTTGTCCGGGCGCGAGTAGCGCTCGAGGTACGCAGGCGTGTTCGAGATCGCCAGCACGTAGCAGGGAGCAAATTCCTTGTTCTCGTCGTACGGAAACTTGGGATGATTGGTCAGCTCAAAGAGCCGCTTGACCTGGCCGGGTTCGTCCAGCACCAGGAAGTCGAACCCCTGGCTGAACCCGGCTGATGGCGCATGGCGGGCGACTTCCAGGACGCGCAGCAGGATCTCATCGGGGATGGGGCGGGGCTGAAATTTACGTACCATCCGGCGCCTTCGGACAAGCTCCTGAAATTCCATTTACCAGCCTCCTGGCCGCGGGTGGGCGTTTTTTCTTTATGCCGAGACCTTGGATCTGGGGCCTCATTCTCGGCGTCCTGGTGGGCGGTGGGGTCGTGCTCGTCAGCTCGATCCGGGTCGGTTTCAGCGCGCCGCTCCTGATGCTGGGCCTTGTGCTGTTGGTCGTCTTTGGCGCGCTGGGCCTTGTTGGCTCTGTCTTCAGCAGGCGCACGCACTTAGACTGAAGTCCTCATGGGGGAGCGTGTCGGCATCACGCCGAAGAGCTGGAGCGCCGAACTGCACCACGGCGTGCTGCACCTGGGCAAGCGGTGGTACGTGGTGAGCGCAGAGCTCGACGACCACGGACACGCCGAAGGAGTCAGGCTCGACGGTCCCTATCCGGACCACGACTCGGCGGAGTCCCAGGCGCGGCGGATGGAAGACAAGCCCGCTTAAAGGTAATGCGCGTCGCCGCGATCTCGGACATCCACGGCAATCTGCCGGCGCTGGAAGCTGTTCTGGCGGAGGTCGAACGCGAAAAACCCGACCTGATCGTGGTTTGCGGAGACGTCGCCTCCGGTCCGATGCCATCCGAAACGATTGAGCTGCTCAAGACTCTTCATCAGACTCGCTTCGTCCAGGGCAACGCCGATCGGGGCCTGATCGAAGAGTTCGACGGCAAGCCGGCGTCGGCGATGCCCGGCCCCTTCGCCGACTGGTGCGCCGCCCAGATCGACCGTGCGCAGCGCGATTTCCTGGCTTCGTTCGAGCCCACGGTGGCCATCGAAGACGTCGACGGCCTCGGCCGCGTCCTGTTCTGCCACGCCACGCCACACAACGACACCGACGTGATGACGGTGGAGACTCCCCTCGACCGCATGCGCACTCACCTATCAGGGGTCGAGGCGGACGTAGTCGTTTGCGGCCACACCCACATGCAGTTCGACCGCATGGTGGACAGGGTCCGGGTCGTCAACGCGGGCAGCGTGGGCATGACCTATGGGGAGCCGGGAGCCTACTGGGCGATGCTTGGTCCTGGTGCAAAAATGCGGCGTACGGAATACGACCGCTCGGCAGCCGCGGAGCGCATCCGGGCCAAGGACTGGTCGGGCGCCGACGAGTTCGCGCGCAAGAACGTGATGACCGTGCCTTCGATCGGAGAGGCGATGGACTTCATGCGGAAGGTGGAAGCCAAACAGGCAGGTGCCTAGCGAGCGACAGGTGAGGACGTTAGGGCAGCGCTCACGGCTTCCGGTATGCGGGGAGCGTTCCGGCGTCGGCGGTCGCGAGGTCGGTGACGATGTGGTGCTGGGTCATATGGATGACATGCGCCGCCGGGACCTCAACCAGCGCACTGTCGTGGCTTCGCCTCACGACGACGCCATGGAAGATGTCCTCGTTCTGGTCGCCCAGCATCGATTCCGCAGTCCCGATCTCGGAGCCATCTTCCGCGACGACCACGGCGTGCCGCGGCACCGCCGTCCAGGCGACCGGAGTCTCGTCTTCGAACACGCTCGCTTACAACTTTACCGTCGACCGTTCAAGATTGTGAGATGAGCAATTACAGCCCGCTGTTGTCCCTCTTTGTCCTGGCGCCGCGACTCCGTCGCGCGTCTAATCGCGCGGTCAGCATCTATCTTCCCGCGCGCTCGGAGGGTTACGACGCTCGCTTTTACGACATCGAGTTTCGAGATCTCATGCATCGCTATATGGACCGGCTCAACGCAAAGGACCGGGAGCTGATGGAGTACGAGCTGCGCCGCCTGCGCCACTACGTCGCCGTTGTGCGCCCTGCCGGTTGCCCCGCTTTCGCCGCGTTCGCCGATGAGCCGCACGGCGTTCTCGAGCTGATCAAGCTGCGAGACGAGAACGAGGAGCGGCTGGAGGTGGGCGAGCTCTTGCTGGCGCCGATCCTGCGGCAGCTGGAGCACTACCCGCCGGCGCTCATCGCCGTCGTCGACAAGGAGCACGCGAAAACCTTTGCCACCGTACTCGACGAGATCGTCCCGCTCCAGCAGCTGAACGGCGCCGAGGTGCGCCACACGCGCGCGGGTGGCACATCGGCGCCGAGCAACCAGCGCAAGGCGGACAACAGGGCAAAAGCCAACCTGGAAAATGCGATCAAGACAGTTGAACGTGAGATGGCGTCAGGGGCTTACATGCACCTTTACGTCGCTGGACCCGAGGAGGCGCGCACGACGTTCGAGCGAATGCTCCCCGACCGGCTCAAGAAGATGGTCGCGGGCCAGTTGAGCGCATCACTCGATTCCGCGGAGCTCAAGCACGAGCTGAGGGAGAAGGTGGCGGCAGCGGCCAAGCGTTAGGCCCGGCGGCGAAGCACCAGCTGGGTCTGCGTCACCTTGGCGATCAGCTTGCCCGCCTCGTCTCGCACCGCGGTCTCGACAACGATGGTCGTGCCACCCCGGTGCAGCGGAGTCGCAGTCGCGCTTACAGCGCCGCCGCGGACCGCGCCAAGGAAGTTTGTCTTGGACTCGATCGTCGTGGTGCCCGAGCTGTCTTGCGGAAGGTTGAGCAGCGCGCATGCCCCGCCCGCTGAATCGGCAAGGGCCATGATCACGCCGCCATGCAGGATCCCGTCGGCCGTGCAAAGGGATGGCGCCCAATCCATCGAGAGCACGACCTGATCCGCCGAATAGTCGTCGGCTCGCAAGCCAAGTGTCACTGCGAGTGGCATGAGGTCCTGGATCGCCGTCGTAGCTTCCCGATCGGCCATACAGCGAGTATGGGGGAGTAAAGGGTCACCCCGCGACGTTTCACTGTTAAGGGGTAGAGCATGGAAAAAACCAACCCGATCGCCGAGCTGAAGCGCCTGGGCCAGAGCGTCTGGCTCGACCAGATCGACCGGGCGATGATTCGTTCGGGCGAGCTTTCCCGATTCCGTGACGCGGGTGTGAGCGGGGTCACCGCGAACCCAACTATTTTCGCGAAGGCACTCGAGAGCTCGGATGTATACGCGGACGAGGTAGCAAGGCGGCTGGACCGGGGCCAACAAGCCGAGTCGGTCTTGTGGGACCTGCTCATCGAAGACGTGCAGGCGGCAGCCGACGTTTTCCGACCGGTGTTCGATCGTGAACACGGCGGAGATGGTTTCGTGAGCATCGAGGTATCGCCCGAGATCGCAGATGATGCCGATCGCACCATCGAGGCGGCGCGCGAGCTGGCCCGGAGGTGTGCGCGACCCAACGTGATGGTGAAGATCCCGGCCACGCCGGCAGGACTGCCGGCGATCCAGGCGATGATCGGCGAGGGCGTGAACATCAATGTCACGCTGATCTTTGGGGTCGAGCGCTACGTCAAAGTGGTGGAGGCCTTTCTTGCCGGACTCGAAGATTACTGGAAGAAGGGCGGCGACCTGGGCAAGGTCCGTAGCGTGGCGAGCTTTTTCGTCAGCCGCGTCGACACCAAGGTCGACGAGCAGCTGATGAAGAAGATGCAGCGGTTGGAGAGCTCGGGTCGGAGCGAGCTGGACGGCCTCCTCGGCCGGGCTGCGATCGCCAACTCGAAGCTGGCCTACGAGATGTTCACGCAGCTGCACTCCGGCCCGCGGTGGGACAGCCTTCGAGATGCCGGCGCTTCGGTCCAGCGCTGCCTCTGGGCGAGCACGTCGACCAAGAACCCTCGGTACCGCGACACGATGTATGTCGAGGAGCTGATCGGGCCCGTCACGGTCAACACGATGCCCAGGGCAACGTTCGAGGCGTTCCGCGACCACGGCCGCGTGGCCCTGACGCTTCAGCAGGACGTCGATGGCGCGCGGCGTGTGCTCGACCGGCTCGCCATGACGGGGATAGACCTCGCGGCAATCACCCAGGAGCTCGAGGACGAAGGAGTGGCCGGGTTCGCGAAGTCGTTCCGCGAATCGATCGAGCACCTCTCAAAGGTGAAGACGCCGCGCTAGATTTGACCGTGTGATCAAGGTCGCGGTCACGATGCCGGGCGAGATCGCGGACGCCGCGGAGTTCCTCGCGGACGTCAGGGCCCTCGAGGCCGCGGGCGCCGAGATGGTCTTGATCGAAGGCGATGGCGTCGAACAGCAGATCCTGCTCGGCGCGATCGCGGCGGTCACCCACCGCATCAGGCTGCGCCTGCCCAACGGCGAGGTCGAGGCGATCCTGCAGAAGCTCAGTCGGGGCCGGTCGGTGGTCGGACAACCAGTGGACGAGACGTGGATCTCCGTCCCCATGCCGGCCGACCGTGAATCGTGGGCCGGCACTATGCGCGACCAGGAAGCCGCGGGCGTGACCGGCGTGATAGTTCCCTGGGACCCGCGCCTGATTGATCTGTTGCGCAACCCCGAGCCCGAGGATCGCAGTGACCTGTTGATGTCGACCGGTTGAAACTTGACAGGAATGCGGGCCTAAGTTAGCGTCGAAGCGCTCGGGGATGAGTTTGCCGACCGTCTCACGTCGGGAATTCCTCAAAGTCGGCGCAGCGGGCGCCGGCGCGCTTGTGGCCACGGGTCTCGGCTTCGACATCG
>VBDS01000034.1 GCA_005889085.1 Chloroflexota bacterium
TACGAAACCCGGCGCCCGATTCTTGCATTGCCTCCATAGCGGCCTTCTGAACGATGAGATACGCGTCCTCGCGCGACATCCCGCTATCGACGAGCGCGAGCAGGACGCGCTGCGAGAAGACCACCCCGCCGGCGAACTGCAGGTTAGCGAGCATGCGGTCGGGACGCACCTCGAGCCCACGCAAGACCTTGCCCATCTCGATCGCCATGTAGTCGACGGTCGCGCACGCGTCGGGAAAGATGACGCGCTCGGCGGATGAGTGGCTGATGTCGCGCTCGTGCCACAGAGCCGTGTTCTCGAGGGCCGTGACGAGCTGCCCCCGCACGACCCGTGCCAGCCCACAGACGCGCTCGGTCAAGACGGGATTGCGCTTGTGCGGCATCGCCGAGCTTCCTTTCTGTTCCTTGCCAAACGGTTCGAATGCCTCGCTGATCTCGCTTCGTTGGAGGTGGCGGATCTCGGTCGCGATCCGCTCGAGCGTCCCGGCGGCGATCGCCAGCGCCGACATGAAGCTTGAGTGCCTGTCCCGCGCAACCACCTGCGTCGACACGGTGTCCACCTTGAGGCCGAGCTCCTTGCACACGTGTTCCTCGACCCGGGGATCGATCGTCGCGTGCGTGCCCACCGCGCCGCTGACCCGACCGACCCCGGCCTCTTCTGCCGCGTGCTCCAGACGAGTGAGCGAGCGATCCAGCTCCGCGACCCAGCCTGCAACTTTGAAACCAAATGTGATCGGCTCGGCGACGATGCCATGCGTGCGGCCGGCCATCAAAGTTCGGCGATGCCTGACGGCCAGCTGCGCCGCGGCTTCGCGGACGGCGGCGAGGTCGCTGCCGATGAGACGCGCCGACTCCACCATCTGGACAGCCATGGCCGAGTCGTTGAGGTCCTGGCTGGTCATGCCAAGGTGCACGTACCGCGCTTCCGGCTGCCCGATCGATTCGTTGAGCACCGTCAGGAAGGCGATCACGTCGTGGCCGACGCGTGACTCGACCTCGGCGATCTTCGTTGCGTCGAATGTGCCCTTGCGGATCTTCGGTAGCGCGGATTCGGGAATCCGGCCGAGGGATGCCCAAGCCTCGCAGGCCAGCACCTCGATCCTGAGCCACAACTCGTACTTGTGCTGGTCTGACCAGACCGCCCGCATGGCGGGCGGCAAGTATCGCTCGATCAAGAAGGGAGCCAGCTCCGAATCAGCACTTCGGGGTCGCCACGGATTATATCGGCCCCGGGTCCGATCAAGATATTGTGACCCCGATTTGCCCAGGCCCAAGATATCGTGGCCATCGGCACCGCGAGGCCGACGCCAGGCGGCGGGCTCGATAATCGGGGGCGGCTTATGGGCCGAACGCGTAACCACCTCCAAGGACCCCTCGTTTGAACCGGCACAGGCTGAACGGCCAGTGAGCGATCCGTCGCGCGAGGACGAGCGAAACCTCGTCGAACGCGCCAAGCGGGACCCGCGTCAGTTCGGGGCGCTCTATGACCGGCATTTTCAGCAGATCTACCGGTTCGTGTATTCAAGAGTGAGGGAGCAAACCGCGGCAGAGGACGTCACTTCAGAAGTCTTCATGAAGGCTTTGAAGGCAATGCCCCGCTATCAGGACACGGGGCGGCCGTTTGCTGCCTGGCTCTATCAGATCGCTGTGAACGCAATCGCCGACCGCTACCGCACCCTGCGCCCCGCGCAGCCCCTGGATGACTTTCACGACCTGTCCGTCGCCGGACCGGCGCTCGAAGATGTGGCCGCACGCCGCGACGAGGTGCGCCGGATCTGGGCTCTCGTTGAGTCGTTGCCGCACCAGCAGCGGACCGCGCTGGTGCTGAAGTTCCAGGAGGACATGAAGATCGAGGACATCGCGGTGGCGATGGGCAAGTCTGCCGGCGCCGTGAAGCTCCTGATTCACCGAGGTGTGACGCGGCTGCGGGACGAGGCAGACACGTTGAGGCCCGTCGAATGAACTCGTACCACGATCCCGAGCTGGAAGACGTCATGCAGGATGACGAGCTTCGCCGGCTGTCGGGCGTGCTCAGCTCGACCAGGCTGCCGGAGCCGCCCCTGGACGAGGCGTTTCGCACCGGGCTGCGCCGCCAGCTGATGCAAGAAGCATGGTCGATGACCGAAGGCCGGAGCTGGACCGGGTGGTGGAGCCGCCTGTTTGCGCCCCCGGGTCTGGCCTGGGCCGGGGCGGTCGCCGGCGTCTTGCTGATCGCGGCGGTGGCCGTCTGGAATGCGACACAGGGGTCGGGTGGATTCAACACCGTCGTCTACGTGGCCAGCCCCATGGACGGCAACCGGAGCGTTTCGCTGCAGCAGCCGATCCTGGTCTCTTTCAACCAGCCGATGGATCACCAGGCGACCGAGCAGGCGGTGCAGATCACGCCCGCGACGACGGTCAGCTACTCGTGGGACGCCAACACGCTCGCAGTGACGCCCGCGGGGGGCAACCTCGCGCCCAACACCCAGTATCAGGTCACGATCGGCCCGGGCGCGAAGACCGCCTCTGGCAAGCAGCTCGCCACGCCTCAGACCATCACCTTCGTGACCCAGCCTCCGGCGTCGCCCACCCCGTCTCCTTCGCCGCGCCCAACGCCTTCGAGCGCGCTTGGCGAAAAGCAGGTTGCCTCGCTGGGCGGGGCGACGGCCCTGACCGCGCAGTGGTCAAGCGACTCGTCATCGGTCTACTTCATCGACGGAAAGGGTGGGCTCGACGTCGTGCCCTCAAAGGGCGGCGCTGTCACGGTGATCGCCCCCGATGGAGCGTCCTCGCCATCTGTGTCGCCGGCCGGGGACCGGCTCGCCTACATCCGCAGCGGCAAGATCGAGGTGCTGACGTTCGCCGCGGGCAAGACCGACGAGATCGCTCCCACGACCGCTCCCACGCTTGTCGGCTGGTCGAAGGGAAAGGTTGTGTGGGCGACCAGCGACGCGATCTATACGAGCGGTGATACCGCACCGGTGGTTCTCGTGCCGCTGCCGGTTAAAGGTCCGCCGACTGTCCTCTCGATCGCGCCGGACGGCGGACACGCGGTG
Source organism: Chloroflexota bacterium (assembly GCA_005889085.1). Classification (GTDB taxonomy): domain Bacteria; phylum Chloroflexota; class Dormibacteria; order Dormibacterales; family Dormibacteraceae; genus 40CM-4-65-16. Next base: position 3,035 of record VBDS01000034.1, read on the forward strand.
TACCGACAGGACCAGAACCTGTTCGTGCTCGACCTCGTGACCGGCAAGAGCACGCAGCTCGGCCAGGCGAACGCCTCCTTCAACGGATGGTCGCCCGATGCCACGTTGCTCCTGTACTCGACGACAGACCACATCGTCGTCTCAGACGTGCTGGGCGTCACCCAGTCGTCGCTGCCCAGCGGCGATGCCAGCTGGTCGAGCCAGGACGCGATCCTGCTCGGCAGCGACACGGACGTCGAACAGGTCCGGCCTGACGGTTCGAACCTGACCAAACTCTCGAGCGGAACCTACCACTCGCCGGTGTGGGCGCCGGACGGCAGCTCGTTTGCGTTCGTGCGTGGCAACGCGCTCTGGGTCGCGGTCGCGCCGGCCCTCCCACCAGTACCGACTGCGATCGACGAAGCGACCACGGTGGTCAAGGCGTTCATGGACGCCCGACTCAAAGGTTCAGGCGACCAGGCGAGCGCTTTGCTCGACGACACCGGCAAGAAGGATTACGCGGGCGGCGGGACCAACCTTCTGATCACGGGTGACCCACACTTCACCCGCTACTACATCCTGACTCAGGAAGCGATCGCGACGCAGCCGGACACTGCGAGGTTTGTCGTGCGTCTGGTCCTCACCCACCGCAAGATAGACGTCACCGATTACGAGGAGACGCTGGTCCTCGTGCGCGACGCGACCAGCAAACACTTCCTCGTCGACCACGCGACCGCTGCGCCGCAGCATGAGCTCGGCAAAGGCGCCGAGGTGGTGAGCGTCGACGTGGCTGCCGACTCGATCAAGGTCACCTTTGACAGCGACCTCGATCCCGGCACTGTCAAGGGCGGTGTCGTCCTTCTGGACTCCAAGGGCAGGCAGCTCGACTCCAACGTCTCCTATGCGAACCGCACCGTGACACTGAGCGGGCTCGACCTGAAGGAAGGGACGCAGTACAGGCTAGTCGTGCTGACCACGGTGCGCGATGTGCGCGGCCACAACGTCGCCGCTGAGTACGCCCTCGACGTGGTGGGACCCGCTCCGAAGCAACACGGCTACCACCGAGCGGTCGTGGTTTCGCCCACGCCGGCCACGTCACCGCCCGCGACCCCCGCCCGCTGAGAGGAATCTCGCGCCCCAATAACGAATTAGTCCAGACCAGAACGAAGACCGTCCAGCTGTGTCCGACCGCGGCCACACCAACGATGGCAAGCCGGCCCGCGGTGGAGCGCAACAGCCGCACTCCGACCAGCCGAGTTATTGGGTCGCTCTAGATCAGTTTCAGACCCCGCGCTGCGCGACATAAGGCAGTCACAGATCCCGAATGCACGATCTGGCCTTCCAGGGCCGCGTCGAGCGCCTCGATGAACGGGACGCGCAGCACCTCCATGTCCTGCTCGTAGGTTTCGGGACTGCGTTCCGCCTCGGTGAGCCCTTCGGCGAGGAAGAGGTGCGCGCGACCGGTCAGAAATGCGGCTCCATGCACTACTCCAAGCGACCTGTATCGGGTCGCGACCAGTCCGGTCTCTTCGGCCAGCTCGCGGCGAGCACACTGCAACGGCTCCTCGCCGTAGTCGAACGTGCCGGCGGGCACCTCCCACGACGATGTCTCCCACGCATGCCTCCACTGGCGGACGAGCATCGTGTCGCCGTTATCGAAGTACGGCACCACAAAAGCCGAGTCGGGATTGGCGACGACCGTGTAGTGGGCCGACGCGCCATCAGGAAACCGGATCGCGTCGTCACGAAGCTCGAATTGTCCTGATGAGCCGCGGACCGTCGTGCCGTCGACGGCAAACGGTCTTCCACCTTCGGGATGCCGGAGACGAGCTATTGCCGCACCATCATCGCGACGGCGGCCGCTGCGGCGGCCACATGCCGGGGGTCGGGCCCGTAGTCGAATGGCGACTGGTCGCCGGCGAGCTTCTTCGCTTGCTCGATGAGGTCTGGGTGCTCCTCGATGAACTGGGTGCTCAAGCTCCCCGCCCGGAAGTCGGCGTTGTCGAGGATCGCTCGGTGATATGGAATCGTCGTGGCCGGCCCCACGACCACGAACTCGCGCAGCGCGCGGCTGGCACGGGCGATCGCCTCGGCGCGGTCACTGCCGTGGACGATGAGCTTGGCGACGAGCGAGTCGTAGTTAGGTGGCACGTCCGAGCCAGGGCCGAAGCCCGAATCGACACGCACGCCGGGCCCAGCCGGCGCAACCCACCGCGAGATGCGCCTGGGGTTAGGAATGAACTTCCGGACGGGGTCCTCAGCGTTGATCCGCATCTCGATCGCGTGGCCTCGCCACGTCACGTCGTTCTGCTTGAAGCTGAGCTCAAGCCCCGCCGCAACCCGGATCTGCTCCTTGACCAGGTCGATTCCTGTCACAGCCTCGGTGATCGGATGTTCCACCTGCAGGCGGGCGTTGACCTCGAGGAAATAGAAATCGCCTTCGCTGAATATGAACTCGACCGTCCCCGCGTTGACGTATCCGGCCGCCCTCGCGGCGCGGATCGCCGCACCGCCCATCGCCGCGCGGACGTCCGCGGTGAGGGCCGGGGACGGCGTCTCTTCCATGATCTTTTGATGCCGTCGCTGAATCGAGCATGGCTGTCGCAGATGACCTGGATCTCGACGTGGCGCGGCCGGCGGACGTAGCGCTCGAGATAGACCGTCCCGTCACCGAAGGCGGAGCGCGCGGCCTGCGATGTGCTTTCGATGGCGGGCGCCAGGTCCTTCTCCGATTCGACGACCTTCATCCCAATGCCGCCGCCGCCGCCGGACGGTTTGAGCATCACCGGAAATCCGATCGCACGGGCGGCTTCAAGTGCCGTCGCGGGGTCGACTGCGCCACTCCCAGGGGTCACAGGCACGCCGTGTTCGGACGCGAGCTTTCGCGCCGCGAGCTTGGAGCTGAGCGCTCGCATCGCGGACGAGGGAGGTCCGATGAACTTGATGCCCGCCGCTTCGCACGCGTCGGGAAATGCCGCCTTCTCGGCGAGGAACCCGTACCCAGGGTGGATCGCGTCGGCGCCGCAGTCGTGAGCGACCTTCACGATGCGATCCAGCTGCAGGTAGGACTCCGTTGCGGCGGCACCGCCGATATGAAATGCCTCGTCCGCGTAGCGGACGTGGATCGAGCTGCGGTCCGCGTCCGAGTAAACCGCCACCGTTGCGATGCCCAGCTCGCGGCACGCGCGCATCACGCGGATCGCGATCTCGCCACGGTTCGCGACCAGGACTTTGTTGAAGAGGTTCTTTTTCATGCGATCGCAAGAAGCGGCTGGTTGGGGCTGACGACCTCGCCTTCTTTGACGTAGACGTCGCGCACCTTGCCAGCGACCGTGGTCACGATGTCGTTCTGCATCTTCATCGCCTCGAGCACCGCGACCACATCACCCAACTTCACGACGTCGCCAGGCTTGACCGGGAGCTTGACGATGAGTCCCTGCATCGGAGCCGTCACGGTGCCTTCTCCGGCCTTCGGCGGCGGCGGCGCGGTACTGAGAGCCGCTGCGCCTTGGGCGGGTGCGACTGCAACCCCCGCGCCCGTGACCCGCACCTTGAACACCTCTCCCTCGACCTCGACGTCGAACTCGGCGGCCTGCGATATGACGGGGGGCGCCGGGTCGGGCGCCTCGGATGGTGCGGGCGCCGGCTCAGGCGCCTCGACCTTCAGGGTCGCGGAAACCGGTGCGGGCCGTTCGCCGTCTTTCTTCTCTGGCTGCGGCCCGCGCATGTAATCGGGCGCCAGGTGAGGGAACATCAAGTAGATGAGGACTGTGTCGTCCGTCGGTTCGAAGCCGAGCTTTTTGACCTGCCGGCGCGCGCCCTCGATCTGAGGCTCGAGCAGGTCCGCGGGCCGGATGGTGATGGGCTCCTCGCGGCCCAGCACGAGGCGTCTCAGCTCGTGGTCCGCGGGCACAGGCGGCCGGCCGTACAGGCCCTGCAGGTAGTCCTTCAGCTCCTGGGTGACAGTCGTGTAGCGCTCCTTGCCGATCACGTTGTAGACGGCCTGGGTGGCGATCATCTGCCGGATGGGCGCAACCAGCGGCGGATAGCCGAGCTCACGGCGCACGATCGTCACCTCTTCCAGCGCGTCATCGAGCCGGTTGCTGGCGTTGTGGTCGGCGAGCTGGAGCGAGATCTCCTCGAGCATGAACACCGGCATGTGGTAGCGCAGGATGCTGGCGTCGACACGATCGGCTACTGGGCTCAAGTGCTCTATGTGGCGACGCTTCAGCTCTTCCACATCGGGCAGGATGTCCCACATCTGTTCCAGGTCGAGCCCCGTGTCGTACTCGCCGCCTTCGAGCGCGGCGACCACGCTCTCCGCTGCCGGTTGCGAGGCGCCCCACGCGAGCGGCGAAACCGCGACGTCGAGCACCTCGGCTCCGGCCTCGACCCCGGCCATGTACGCCATCGGAGCCATGCCGCTCGAGCAGTGTGAGTGGATGTCTATCGGGACCTTCACCATCTGCTTGAGCGCGCTGACGAGCTCCCAGGTTGCCTGCGGGCTCAGCAGTCCGGACGTGTCCTTGATCACGATCTCGTGGCAGCCCATGTTGACCAGGCCCTTCGCCAGCGAGCCCCAGAGCTCGAGGTTGTGCGCGGGCGAGATCGCATAGCTGAGCGCGCCCTGCACCCGCTTCTTGGCTTTTAGCGCGGCTGCGATCGAGGCCTCCATGTTGCGTAGGTCGTTCAGCGGATCGAAAACGCGGAAGACGTCAACTCCGCTTTTCGCTGCGTGCTTGATGAACAGCTCGACCACGTCGTCGGCGAAGTTGCGTTTCGCGACCAGATTCTGACCGCGGATCAAGGCCTGGATCGGCGTGTTCGGGGTCGCCTTGTTGAGCTTGCGCAGGAACTCCCACGGGTCTTCGTGGATTTGAAGCTGGGTCTCGAACGTCGCTCCGCCGAACGCTTCCATCGCGGCGAAACCGATCGAATCCATCTTGGCCGCAATGGGCACGATCTCTTCGGTCCGCAAATATCCGCCCAGCAGCGACTGCTGCGCGTCGCGGAACGTAGTGTCGACGAGTCGGACGCGCGCCTTCCTTTTCGCCACCTAGGACGTAGCCAGGGCGGCGCGTTTGTCGCCGTGGCGCTGTTCGACGTCGGCATCCTGCAGGCCGATGATCCGGGCCGCCAGCCACGCGGCGTTTTTGGCCCCGGCCTCGCCGATCGCTACGGTGGCCACCGGCACGCCGGCGGGCATCTGGACGATCGAGTACAGCGAGTCGACACCGCCCAGGTGCTGGGTGGGCACTGGGACGCCGATCACCGGAAGATCCGTCCACGCGGCGACAACGCCAGGCAGATGCGCCGCGCCGCCCGCGGCCGCAATGACAACCTTGATCCCACGGGACCGGGCGGTCATCGCCCACTCCATCACGCCGCGCGGGTTGCGGTGCGCCGAGCACACCTTGAGCTCGTGCGTCAAACCGAGATCTTCGAGAACTTTGACGCACGACTCCATGAGCGGCAGATCGGACTTCGAGCCGAGAATGACGCCGACGACTGGCTGCACTAAACCGCCTCCTCAGCGATGTCTGACCTGAAGAAAGCCCCTTCGAATCGTACCTGCCGAGCCCCGACGAGGGCAGTTTCCCGCGCCTGGGCCACCGTGTCGCCCAGTCCGACGGAGGTTACAACGCGGCCGCCGTCGGTGACCAGGCCTGCGCCCGGTTCGAAGCGGGTGCCGGCGTGAAAGATGAGCACGCCACGCGGCATCTCGGCCAGGCCGCGAATGCGCCGGCCGAGCTTCATCGCAGCGTCGTCGGGGTAGTTCTCGGAGGCGACGACCACGCCCACGCACGCCTGGTTGCTCCATCTGAGATCCGGATGTTGGGCCAGCCCGCCCTTCGCCGCGGCCAATGCCAGTGCCACGAAATCGCTCTGCAGGCGGGGCAGCACCACCTGCGCCTCGGGGTCGCCGAAACGGGCGTTGAACTCGATGGTCTGCACACCTTTATCAGTCAGCATCAGGCCCGCATAAAGGACGCCGCGAAACTCGTCGCCCGAACCTTTCAGCTCGCGCAGCGCCGGGCGCATGACGCGCTCGACAACCTCGTGGACCAGCGCGTCATCGGCCCCCTTGGGAGGCGAGTACGCGCCCATGCCTCCGGTGTTGGCGCCGCGGTCACCGTCTTGGGCGCGCTTGTAGTCGCGGGCGGGCGCGAGGGGGATGACGTCGGTGCCGTCGGTCACGCAGTGGACGGAGAGCTCGGGGCCCTCGAGCCGCTCTTCAATCACAATCGTGGCCCCGCTGCGGCCGAACCGCTGCTCGACCAGCATTGCGTCGATCGCGCCGTCGGCCTCCTCGACGGTTGAGCAGACGATCACGCCCTTGCCCCGAGCAAGGCCGTCGGCTTTGACCGCGACCTTTCCATCGTGCTCGCGTGCCCACCGTTTCGCGGGCGCGGGCTGGGTGAAAACGTCGTGGTCCGCCGTTGGAATGCCGGCGCGTTTCATCACGCCCTTGGCGAAAGCCTTGCTCGACTCGATGCGCCCCGCGCCTCGGTCCGGCCCGAAAACGGGGAAGCCCGCGTGGCGAAGCGCGTCACCCGCGCCCGCGTCGACAGCCGCCTCTGGGCCGAGGACAACAAGGCCGAGCCGTTCGCGCTTCGCAAAGTCAACCAGCCGAACCACGTCCGCCGATCCGATGGGGACATTTCGCGCCATGCCCCCGGTGCCGCCGTTGCCGGGCGCGCAGTAGACGCGCTCGACGAGATCGGACTGCACGCATTTCCAAACAAGGGCGTGCTCGCGCGCGCCAGAGCCAACGACCAGGACCTTCATCGATTCCGCTCGATTTGCGCAAAAAGCTCCGAAAAAGTGGTTCGGAAGCGCACGTTTTGGCCAAAACGCGCGGAATGTGGAGCGTCTACTCCCACTCGATGGTGCCGGGCGGTTTCGATGTGATGTCAAAGACAACCCTGTTGACGCCCTTGACCTCGTTGACAATGCGGTTGCTGATCCTCGCCAGGACCTCGTACGGCACCCGGGCCCAGTCTGCAGTCATGGCGTCCTCGCTCGTGACGACTCGCACCGCAACGACATTGGCATAGGTGCGGAAATCGCCCATCACGCCGACGGTCTCGAGCGGCGTGAGGACGGCGAATGACTGCCAGACCTGGCGGTACAGGCCGTTGCGCTTGATCTCGTCGACCACGACCCAGTCCGCGTTGCGCAGGATCTCCAGACGCTCGGCGGTCACCTCACCCAGGCAGCGGATGGAAAGTCCGGGGCCGGGGAAAGGCTGCCGGTACACCATCTCCTCGGGCATGCCGAGCTCGATCCCGACCGCGCGCACCTCGTCTTTGAACAGATAGCGCAGAGGCTCGATCAGCTGGAACCGCAGCCCGGGCGGCAAGCCGCCGACGTTGTGGTGGGTCTTGATCTTCACCGCGGTGGCCGCGACGTCGGGCGCGGTCGACTCTATGACGTCGGGATACAGTGTGCCCTGGGCGAGAAAGTCGATGCGACCAAGGCTTGTGGCCTCGGCCTCGAAGACTGTGATGAACTCACGGCCGACGATCCGCCTCTTCTGCTCCGGGTCGATGACGCCCTTGAGCGCGGTCAGGAAACGATCCGTGGCGTCGACGTAGCGGATGTTCATGTCGAGGTTGCCGTGCATCACGTCGAGCACCCGCTCGGGCTCTTCCTTCCGCAGCAAGCCGTTGTTGACGAAGACGCACGTCAGCTGATCGCCGACCGCTCGCTGAACCAGTGTCGCGGCCACCGCCGAGTCGACGCCACCAGAAAGGGCGCAGATGACGCGGCCGTCGCCGACCTGGGCGCGGATGCTCTCGTTCGCCTCGGCGATGAACGAGCCCGCCGTCCAGGACGGCGTGCACTTGCAAACGCCGAAGAGGAAGTTGCGCAGCACCTCGCGCCCACTCGGCGTGTGCACGACCTCGGGATGGAACTGGATGCCGAACATGCCCTTGCCGTCCGTGAAAGCCGCCACCGGAGAGTTTCCGCTCGTCGCCAGCAGATGAAAGCCCGGTGGCATCTCGCTGACGTGATCGCCGTGGCTCATCCAGACGGGCAGCTCACCGTGCAGTCCGCGGAAGAGGACATTCGGCTCACGCACCGATAGGAGCGCAGGGCCGTACTCGCGAGCGTGCCCAGGGTCGACCTTGCCACCGAGATGGTGGGCGATCAGCTGCATCCCGTAGCAGATGCCGAGCAACGGGACGCCGGAGCGGAGGGCGTCGGGATCGACCTGCGGCGCGCCCTCGTCGTAAACGCTGGAGGGCCCGCCGCTGAGGATCAGACCCGCGGGATGGCGCTTCTCGAGCTCTGACCACGGCGTGGTGCCGGGAACGAGCTCGCAGTAGACCTTCGCTTCGCGCACGCGGCGTGCGATGAGCTGGCTGAACTGAGATCCGAAGTCGAGAACGAAAACGGTCTGCCAACGCACGTCCTTCTGGGGTCCCCGCGGCGCAGCCGCGGGGTGACCCCGGGCCGCGGCGGTCGTGCTCAGGACTTTCCCATGCCCACGTGCTGGGCTTGCTGGAACACCTTGCCCTCGGAAACGATCGACGGGGCGATCACCATCTCGACGTGCTGGAACTCGGCGATGTCATGGGCGCCGCACACGCCCAGGGCCGAACGCAGCGCGCCCGCGAAGTTCTGGGTGCCGTCATCCACGCGCGCTGGGCCGAGCAGGATCTCGCGCAGGGTCGCCTTGGTGCCGACCTGGATCCGCGTGCCGCGGGGCAAGTTGGGGTCGGGGGTCGCCATGCCCCAGTTGAAGCCTCTTGAGGCCGACTCCTCAGAGCCGGCCAGTGGGGTGCCGATCATCACCGCGTCCGCTCCCGAGGCAAAGGCCTTGCACACGTCCGCGCCGATCCGCATCCCACCGTCCGTGATGACGGCGACTCGCATACCGCCCCGCCGCATGTGCTCGTCGCGAGCCGCGGCCACGTCCGCCGTCGCTGTGACCTGTGGGACGCCGACGCCTAGCACGCCGCGCGTCGTGCATGCCGCACCCGGCCCGACGCCGACCAGGATGCCCGCGATTCCCGTCTCCATCAGCTCGAGCGCCGTCTCGTAGTGAACGCAGTTGCCGACGACGACCGGGACATCGCACGCCCGGACAAGGTCATCGAATGCCAGCTGGTGATATGAGCGCGATGAGTGGCGCGCGGTGAGCACGGTGCCTTGCACGACGAAGACGTCCGCGCCGGCCTTCTGCACCACGTCGGCGCGCTCTTCGGCTCGAGCCGGCACAGTCGAGACCGCGCATGCGACCCCTGCCGATTTGATCATCTTGATGCGCTCCGTGATGAGGTGCGGCTTGACCGGCTCTTTGTAGGCCTCTCTAAGGACCGCGTTCACCGTCGACTTATCAGCCTCCGCGATCTTCTTGATGATCGGAGCGGAGTCCTCGTAACGGGTGTGCACACCGTCGAGGTTGAGCACCGCGACTCCGCCGAGGCGTCCCATCGCGATCGCGAAATCGATGTCGACGACGCCGTCCATCGCCGAGCCCCAGAACGGGAGCGGGAGGTTGAAGCGATCGCCCATCGAGAACGTGATGTCGACCTCGTCGGGATTCAGCGTGACGCCGCCCGGGACGAGAGCGACCTCGTCGAAACCGTATGCGCGGCGCGCTCGCCGCCCGATCCCTATCTCCAGGCCAGACTGCTCCCCGGAAATCTCTTCTCGGGTTTCGATCCGGCTCTGATTCAGGGTGTGTTTACTCCATTGAATGGGGCGGGGTTCGCTGATTATACCCGAGCACTATCCTGTGATCGATGTACCGAACGCTCGAGTATTTGAACGGCATCACCGACCGAGACGTGCGACGCCTGCGAGCGGTCGGGATCCATCACACCAATCAGCTTCTCCATCGCACGTCGCTCGACATCGACCGCAAGCGGCTATCGAAGAAGACCGGGATCACGACCGAGCGTCTCCTAGAGCTCGTGAATCAGTGCACGATGCTCGAGGTCTCCGGCATGGAGAGGTGGATCGCCCTCGCACGCCGGCTGGGCATCAGCTCGATGAAGGACTTGCGAGCTCAGGATGCCGCCAACCTCCACTCCAAGCTCGTGGAAGCGATCGGCCTCGCCGGAGCTCCGGGCCTGACCGACGTTCAGTACTGGATCAGCCAGGCCACCGCGCTGGACATCGTCGAAGAGCCCGAACCGGCCAGGCTTGTCCCGGTCGTCAAGTAAAGGAGGGGGCGGGCCGCGACGGCCCGCCCCGATGTCTTCAGCTGAGGGCCGCGAAGAAGACGTCGGTCGGGTTTGTGTTCGAACTCGACGTCACGGTGTTGCTCGCGGGACCGCAGAAGGTGCTCTTGTAAGGTGCGTCGCAGTGCGTCTTTACGAAAAGCGCCGCGAAGCCGCTGCCGCTTGGCTGCAGCCCCTCATAGTCGCCGAGGAAGAATCCGCGAGCGAATGGAGCCGACAGTTGGTCGAACGAGCCGGCGATGTGATCCTCTTTCAGGAAAGTTCCGTCACTGGTCGAGAAGTAGCTGACCCAGTAGTCCGTAGGCAGGACGGCCGTTTGGCCTTGTTCCAGGTTTCGGTTGTCGTAATAGGTCACCGCGACGCGTTCGCCGTTGACAGCGACCATAGGAGTGTAGGTCGGCAAGCCCGAATCTAGGTGATGAACGACCGTCGGCGTGGTCCAGTGCGCACCGCCGTCCTTCGAGCTCGTCAGCAGGATCTCGTCATCCCACAGTCCGGTGCTTTGCTTGACGCTCTTGTTGTAGTTGGTCGAGCTCTCCCAGACGGCGTAAAGCTTGCCGCTACTCGGATCGATAGCCACTTCCTCGAGGCCGTCGCCGACACGCAGCAGCTGGCCGGTGTTCGGGTCGTGCACACCGAGACTGTTGAATGGCGCGATTACCTGCGGAGCGGTCCAGGTCATGCCTCCATCCGTCGACTTCACAAACGCTACGGACTGGGTGGTGCGTGTTCCCCGGAAGGGCGTGTTGGGCGGCGTGATCAAGTTTGTGAAGTCGTAGAGCGTGTGGGGCTTGGTGCTGGGGTCGACGAGGATGATATTGCCGATCGTCTGCTGCCGCTGCGGCGTGTTGATGATGATCTTGGCCGGGGTCCAGTCCACACCGCCATTCATCGTCATTGAGAAGTAGGCCGGGCCGGTGTAAGACTGAGTGTGCGGATTGTCGTCCGGCTGGTCGGTCGGGTTGATCAGCGTGTCCCAGACCGTGTAGGCCGTGCCCGCCGTCAGCGGGTCCGCGGTGGTCGAGTTCTTGTCGGTGCTCTGCGCAAACTGGGTGAAAGCGGAGCCGACGATCGCCTGTGCATTGTTCCAATGGGCGCCGCCGTCTGTAGAGGTCGCCACCGCCACCGCATTGTCCCAGTTTGGAACCCCAAGATTGAACGCAAGCGCGGACGCATACGCGGTTCCGTCTGGACCGAACGATACCCAGGGGTCCGAGTTGCGCAGGTAGATGTCCAGCTTGGAGTCCTTGGTGGCGCCTGAGCAAGCATCGGCTGGCAGGGTGGTTTCGTTCCAGGTGTTGCCGCCATTGGTCGAGTAACCGACGCCTATGCCATGCGCACCACCGTTCGACCAGCGGTCCTGATGCCACATGCCGATCATGTTTCTCGTGTCTTTGGGATTGACGGCAATCTGCGGTTCCACCGTGCTGTTGAGATAATTCTTTCCGCTCTGGCCCGCATCTGTCGAGGTGCATGCAGTCGAGGCCAACGGTGAGGAAGACGACGACACCTGGACCGGTGAGGTGCCCTGCGCCAGCCCTGTCCCTGACGCGATCAGAACGACGCCGCTTGCGACCGCAAAGACGAAACCGGCTTTTCTTACCAAGTCACATACCCCCTATGACACAGCCCGCCGAATCTTCAGATGACCTTAATCCCAGCCTGTCCGCTCGCGCAACCACGCAACGGCAGCGCGTCCCTGAGCGGCCTGGAACACGCGCACTGTGGGAATACCCGGCGGGGGCGGCTCGAGTGCGCGGACCACGAAATAGCCCGAGATGGTGCAGACCACCGCGTCGAGGGCTCGGTCCGAGACCAGGCTCAGGTCGAACCTGCCCATGAAGTCTTTGGGTTGCGGTCCGCCCTGCATGGCGACGCTCGGCGCCATGCCAACCCAATCCACCCCACGACGGCCCCAGGCGAGCCCAGGGCCAGTCCACGACATAAACAGGCTCCTGCGCGATCAGCAGGTTGTCGGCGCGGACGTCGCAGTGAAGCAGCGAGTCGCCCTCCACAAGCAGTGGCGCCTCCGCCTCGAGCTCGGCCAACGCACTCAGGTTCTTCGTGCACCACGCGTCGAGGCGGTCCTCGCCTCGCCCGAGCGCCGGCTGCCATCCATTGATCGTGTGCTCGAACCATTCGCCCACCGTCTCTTCGGTTGGAAAAGGCGACGGTGTCAGGACAACGGCCATCTCCTTGAGCGTCCGCACAACGAGGGCGAGATCGTGCTCGGTCCAGGGCTCATGCGGGTGCCGCGCGTCGATGTCCTCGAAGCACAGCGCGACCCAGCCCTCCTCGTCGTAGCTCCACAGAAGTGTCGGCACTGGCGCGTTCCGGGGCATCGCCGCGACAACACGCGCCTCACGCCGGTGGATGCCCGGCGTATCTGGATTCGCCGTCTCGTGCACGGCCTTGAGGAAGAAACGGCGTCCGTCCTCGACGCGCAGCCGCGCCGCCAGCCCGGGCGAAAAGCCGGTTGGTTGAGTGACCGCTTCGACGACCCGACCGCCCAACCGCTCCTCGAATGCCGCCCTGATCTCGGGCGGGAGGTCTTCCCAGTGGACGCGGACGCCTCTCGCCGGAACCGGGTTAGAGAAAGACGCCTCTCCGCAGCTTGAGGTTGTCATAGATCCCCCGCTGGATCGTGTCGCGCACGTCGTCGGCAAGCGCCATCACGAGGTGCTGGTCCTCGGCGGCCTGCAAAGGAAGGTGTGCGACCTCGACCGGCGGATGGAATTCGATGCGCCACTTGCTCGGCAGGGGGATCATGCCGAGCGGACCGAGCCACGGCCAGAACGGCGTGACCGGGAAATACGGCAAACCGAGGAGCCGTGCCACGGGCCTGAGGTCGCCGACCATCGGGTAGATCTCCTCGGAGCCGATGACCGAGACGGGGATGATCGGCGCTCGCGCCCGAATCGCGGTCGCGACAAACCCACCGCGACCGAA
>VBDS01000035.1 GCA_005889085.1 Chloroflexota bacterium
TGGGCGCGGGCGCCCACACCGGCCCGGCGACACGGAACGCGCCCGGTGAGAGCGGCGCCACGATCGTGGACTTGCCCGTGGCCGGGTCCAGCACTCCGATCCCCTGGTCCGCCGCATAGGCGATCAGCCCTTGCGTGAGGCCCCCGGTGCGCGGCGAAGGTGAATGAACGCTGGCAGCGCCGGAGCTGCTGCACGCGGCCAGCAGAAGGAGGGCCGCGAGCGCGGCGACAGGCTTGGGCATTCCTACTTGTTACCCGAACGGCCGCTGGCGCGTTTCGGTACTGGATATGAAGAAATTGGTATTTCTGGCTGCGATCGCGCTTTTTGCGGTCGCATGCGGTGCAACGGGCACCGGTTCAGGCGCCGGCTCATCGCCCACCCCAGGCGGCGGAATGGGCTTCGATGTCACCGCCACCAACACCGACCATGCCCTCACGATGCACGTGGGCCAGAAGCTGGAGGTCGTCCTGCGCGCAGCGCCGGGGATGGCCAGCTGGTCGCACCCTGTGGCCAGCGACCAGTCAGCCCTCGCGCCGATCGTCGACCCGGCCGCCACGGCTGCCCGCGGTGTGACGCTGGCCGC
>VBDS01000036.1 GCA_005889085.1 Chloroflexota bacterium
GTCACAGTGTCAGCGAACGCCGGCGCTTCCTGCTCGCCTGGCCAGGCCTGTCCGATGTTCCTGGCCGTTTACTCCCTGAAGGTCACGATCACGCCGTAGTTGCGGCGCCGGCGGCCCGAATTGCTGCAGCGATCGCGTCGAGCTGGGCCCGGGCAGGCGGCCGGTCGTAGGTCGGCGGAAACGTCAGGCCGAAGCCGTCCTTCGGGTAGCGCGGGATCACGTGGACGTGGAAGTGGGGGACGTCCTGGAACGCGACCTCACCGTCGGCGACGAACAGGTTGATGCCACTTGCACCGAGCGTCTGGCGCGCGATCGCCGCCAGGCGGCGCGCGACACGGAACGTGCGCATCGCGGCGGTCTCATCGAGGTCTGCCATCAAGATCGCGTGCTCGCGCGGGGCGACCAGCATATGGCCGTGCGTGATCGGCTGGACGTCCATGAAGGCCACGACGGTGTCGTCCTGGTGCGTGAAGCTGGCGGGCGATTCGCCGCGGATGATCTCGCAGAAGATGCACTGATCGCTCAAAGCGTGCTGAAGCTTAAACGGACGAGTCGCCGGCGACTCCCAGTTATTCGGGGTCGGTTTGGGTCTCCACCGCTGCCGGCTCAGGCGGCATCTCGATTGCTCCATTCGCGGCGTCGTCGGCGGGCACGGGCCCGGAACCGTTCGGCGAGACGGCTGTTTCGCCGTCGAGCACTCCTTCGACTGCCGGGCGCTGACCGCGCCGGCGCCGCCGGGCGCGCCGGTCGCCACGATGCGGACGCGAGAGGCGCTGCACCTGGGAGCGGATGCCGACCCGCTGACACGCCGTGACCACGGCGCCTACGCCGGCCACCAGCCCGTCATCCTTGCAGTGCTCGAAGAGCGGTCCGAACAGCTCAGGCGCGCCGCCGATGACCGTCTTCGAGTCGCCGACGATCACGAGCAGCTTCTTGGCCCGAGAGATGGCGACGTTGACCCGGTTTGGGTCGTTGAGGAATCCGATCGCTGCGCGGTCGTTCGACCGCACGAGCGACAGGATCACGCCGTCCGATTCGCGGCCCTCGAAGGCGTCGACCGACTCGATGTCGTCCGGCGGCACGATGCCCTTGAGCGCGCCCTGCAGGCGGTTGACCTGCGAGTTGTACATCGCGATCACCGCGAGCTTCGCCTTGCGCACGCGCCGGCGGATGATCGAGGTGATGTCCTTGCATAGCGCGACCTCGAATTCGTTCGCCACCGAGCGCTGCGCGTCGCGGTACTCGTCCTGAGCCCCGGTGTCGACCCAGACCAGCTCGCGGTCGAAAGGCCATGGGAGCGGCATGCGTGGGTGCGGCGCTTCGTGGATGAGCTTGCCTTCATAGAAGAGGTCGGAGACGACCCGGCCGATCGGCTCACGCATCCGGTACTGGCGCGGCAGCATGATCTTGGAGCCCGCCGGCACCTTGTCCCATATCCAGCCGTAGAAGCTGTCGTCGCGCACCACCTCGTCGAGGGGCGTCTGGACGGTGAAGGTGGACGCGGCCTCCTCCATCACGGGCGGCAGCTGGTTCAGGTCGCCGATCATGACCCAGCGCTTGGCCAGCGGCATCAGCGCCAGCGCCTCGTTGGCGCGCACCTTGTTCGCCTCATCAAGAATCAGCCAGTCGAAGACCTTGAACCGGAGCCGCGAGTCGATGGTGAGCCGGTTGCAGGTTCCCGCGACAAGGTTGTACGGCTCGAGGTCGTCGCTCTCGACCAGCGTGGGACGAAGCCGGCGCGGCACCTTCCCGGGTTCGGCGATGCGGGCCTGTCGCACGTGCGAGAAGCCGAGCAGCCGCTCCTGGCCTGTGTCGACCGCATCGTTCGAGTGCGATGACATGAGAATCGACGCGTTCGGGTTGCGCGCGAGAATGCGGCGGATCGACTCCACGATGGCCGTCGTCTTGCCTGTCCCGGGCGGTCCCTGGATCAGGTACAGCTGCCCCGGTCGCATGCCCATGACGCGCGCCACGGCTTCCGCCTGCTCCTCGTTGGGGTCGGGCAGGTGGTGGGCCTTCTTGCCATCCAGGGGCACCCGAGGCGGGCTGCCCAGCCAGCCCGTGTCGGCCAGCTCCGCGGCCAGCGCGCCCGTGCGCGGGCTGCCGATCTGGAGCTGGCGGATGACCGAGCGCTGGGCCTCGAACATTTCCACGCTTGCTGTCGGGAGGACGATGCCTTCGTCCGGCAGCGGGTCGTAGCGGCGGAAGCTCACCCACAGGTTTGAGCCCTGGATCCGGTCCAGCGACATCCCGCGGTATTCCGGGAAGCCGGCCGAGCGGACGGTCAGGGAGTCGATGCCGCGGTAGATCCGTCCGTCAGCGTCGTCGACCAGGTGCAGGATGGCCCGCACGTACTCGCCGCCGCGCATGTCCTCTCCGCAGTTCGGGCAGTGGATGCCGTTCGAGGTGGGCACCTCGGTCTCGCATTTCGGGCACTCGATCCACTGCTCGGTCGCCTCGTACCGGCGCACAGCCGCCTCGGCGAGCTTCTCGCGGTAGTCGCGCAGGTGCTCGATGAACCGCATGGTCGAATCGAGCATCGGGTGCGCCTTCGCCTGCTCGCGCAGGGTGATCGCGGTGAAGCCCTCCAGGTCGCCATCCCACTCCTTGACCACGTGGAGCTCATGGAAACGCAGCCTGAGGCGGTTCTTCTCCATCTCGTAGGCGCCTTCCAGCTCCTGCCAGTCGGTGATCTCCAGGGCGAGCCCCATGGGCGTTCGCCCGAGCTTGCCTGTCAGCAGCGTGGTGCTCACCTGGCCGATGAACTCGAGCGGCTTCTCCGGCTTGACCACGTTGTAGGTGCCGTCGATGAGCTTCTGCTCCTCGAGCACCTGGCGCAGCAGCTCGGCTCCGCCGTGGGCCTCGAGGGCGGTGACCTTGGCGGCCGCGGGCGTGCCCGGGCGGACACGGATGCCGAGGCGACCAGCCTGGATCTCCTCCCCCGGGATCTCAGGGTTCCAGAGCGGCAGCACATCGCCGGGGATGGGCGTGCTCATACCAGGCGAGCCTTGGCTGTAGTACGGGCAGAACGCGTGATTAGGATCAAGTCAATAAAAGAGGTCCCCGGGCGGGACCAAGCACCCCAATGGGCAGCGCCTACGTTACCACACCCCGCTTTGGATCAAGATTTGGGCTGAGTGTCACGCCCCCGATGGCCGCGACAGATTTGCGAGATCGGCGGCCGGAGCCAAGGAAAGGGTGGCGCGACGAGGAGTGCATTGAAAATGCATGACGACGAAGCGCCGGGCCCCTTGACGCGGGCTTCAGCGCCCATTCCCGGGGTCCCCGCGAAATCGCAGATTTCGTGGGGTGGGTCGGCGCCCGGCCGCCTAGCGCGCAAAGATGCGCGGAGCACCGGGGGCGGGACACTCTGATGTGGAAGAACCGGCTTCAACCGTATGACCTCCTCAGCAAGGACGAGGTGAACACCATCCACGGGCAGGCCATGACCATCCTCGAGGAGATCGGGATCGACTTCCTGCACGACGGTGCCCGTGAGCTGTTCCAGAAGTCAGGCATGCGCATCGAGGACAACCGCGTCCGATTCGAGCGTGCTTTCGTCATGGAGCAGGTCGCGAAGACGCCGGCGACGTTCGAGTTTCAAGCCCGGAACAGCGCCCACACGGTGACGCTCGGCGGCGACAACGTAGTGACGGCGCCTGTCTACGGACCGCCGTTCGTGACCGACCTGGAGCGCGGCCGGCGCGGAGCGACCCTCGAGGACTTCAGCAACTTCGACAAGCTGTCCCAGGCGGTGGACCAGATCCACTGCGCCGGCGGGACGACCGTTGAGCCCGAGGACCTGCCGCTGGGGTCGCGGCACCTGGACATGGTTTATTCCCACATCCGGTGGACGGACAAACCGTTCATGGGCAGCGTCATCTCGACCGAGAACGCGCGCGACACGATCGAGATGGCGTCGATCGTCTTCGGCGGCCGCGACAAGATCGAGAAGACCCCGGCGGTGCTCAGCCTGATCAACGTCAACAGCCCGCTGCGCTACGACGACCGCATGCTCGGCGCGCTGATGGAGTACTCGGCGGCCGGCCAGCCGGTCATCGTCACGCCGTTCCTCATGGCGGGTGCGATGTCGCCGATGGGCCTTGCGGGCACGGTCGCGCAGCAGACGGCCGAGGCCCTGGCAGGGATTGCGCTGGTCCAGCTGATCCGCCCCGGCACGCCGAGCGTGTACGGATCGTTTCTCACCAACACCGATATGCAGTCGGGCAGCCCGGCGTTCGGCACGCCGGAATCGGCCATGGGCATCCTGGCCAGCGCGCAGATGGCGCGCCACTACAAGCTTCCGTTCCGCGGCGGCGGCGCGCTGACATCGTCGAAGGCCCCCGATGCCCAGGCGGCTTACGAGTCGATGATGTGCATGTGGCCGACCATCCTGGGCCGCGTCAACTTCGTACTCCATGCGGCCGGCTGGTTGGAGAGCGCGCTGCTCGCGTCATACGAGAAGTTCATCATCGATGTCGAGCAGCTGCGCATGTTCGAGTGGATCCTCGGTCATGGGCTGCCGGTCGACGACGAAGGCCTGGCGATGGACGCGCTGCGCGAGGTCGGCCCCGGTGGCCACTTCCTCGGCGCCGAGCACACGCTGCGCAACTACCGCACCGGTTTCTACCGGCCGTGGATCTCGTCGACCGAGAACTACGACCGCTGGCAGCGATTCGGCGCTCGCACGGCGGACGTGGTGGCCGCCGAGCGGTGGAAGCAGGTGCTGGCCGAGTATCCCGACCCGGGCATCGACCCGGCGATCGACCAGGAGCTCAAAGAGTTCATCGCGAAACGAAAGCGCGAGCTTGGCGACGACTGATTCTCAGGCGCGCAAGCGTTTCGCTTACCTCTTGAAAAAGATCGCTTCGGAAGCGCCCGCGCCGGCCAGCGGGTCCGCCGCCGCCGCGGTGGTCGCCACCTCGGCGGCGCTGCTGCAGAAGGTGGCGCTGCGCTCAGAGGAGCTGTGGAGCGGCGCGGCCGGCGCCCACGCGCGCGCGGCGGCCATGCGAGCGCGAGCGGAGGAGCTCGTCGAGCTCGACTCGCTCGCCTACCTGGAGTTCATCGAGGCGATGCGGGCGGGCCACAACGTCGAGACTGCGCGACAGAAGACGATCGATATCCCCATGGAGATCGCGAGCCTGGCAGCCGAGGTCGTCGCCCTCGCGCATGTCCTGGAAAGCAACGGCAACCCGAACCTGAAGGCTGACGCTGCCGCGGCGGCGATCCTTGCTCAGGCTGCGGCCACGACGGCCGCGATGCTGGTCACGGTCAACGTGTCCGCTGGCCGGCCAGGTTTTCCAGGCCCCGGAGGTGGTCGCGGTCGTGCTCCAGCGCGATCTCCAGGTACCGATCGACCGTCACCTCTCCATACCGCTCGTGGCGACCAGTCAAAGCCCGTTGCTCGCCGTCCAGGGTCTTCACGTAGCCGATCAGCATCATCCGGGTCGCAGTCCATTCGTCGAGCGCGTCGTCGAGGTGAATCCCGCTGAAGTCCGTTCCGTCGTTGGTGAAGAAGTCGAACGTCGGATTCTCGCCCGCTGCGATCGAGCGGATTCTCGGCACGTAGCAGTCACGCTCTGTCGCCGCCAGGTGGGCGGCTATATCGCGCAGGTCCCACGCACCGACCCTCGCCGACGAGTCATCGGCCGCCAGCCGCAGCATCGCGATCACGAGCTGCTGGCTCGAGGCGAGTCGCTCGAAGATCTCTTCGCTCACTCTGGATTCAACAGCCGCGACCGCGGGTTGGATTCCGTCAGCTCAGCGATCAGCGCGCTCACGACCTCATCGGGCGTGCCGGCGCGCTCCTCGACCGGGCCCCATCGCCAGGCGTCGAGGTATGCGTCCATGTCGGTCGAGCCGTCCTTCATCGCGTAGGCATCGATCGCCGCCTGGAAGTAGTCGGGCAACATGCGCTTCGCCTCGACGCCGCCCTCCCAGGCCTTCACCTGCGAGGGGATGTGCTTCCAGAACATGACCTGATACTTAGCCATAGAGCGTGATCGGGAGGTCCGCCGAAGGCCGGGTGGGGGGATTCGCACTCTCCACTAACGCAGCAAGTCGCTCCTCGAGTTCCCCGAGCCCGACGTCGCTGATCTCGAGCGGCAACCCCAGATATTCGGCGATCGCACTCGCCTTCTCGGCCAGGCGCGGGTTGGGCATCTGGCGCAGGTAGAGCACGGCCTCATAGTTGCCGAAGAGCATCGACTTCAGCTCCGGGTCGCGGTCGAGGCCGAGCCCTTTCACCACCGCCCGCTCGAAGTTGCGGACGAGCCAATCGGTCAGGAAGAACGTGCCGGGTCTGCGGTCGGCAACCTCGTTGAATCGCGTCTCGCCCGCGTACATCTCGTAGCAGTGCGGGCCACGCAGGCGGGCCGCCCCAACCTCTTCCAGCAGAGAGTCGAGCTCGCCGTTCATCCCGCACTCCCCGTAGACGACGACGAGCTTGTCGTAGCTCGGGCGAAGTGTATGCAGCTTCTCCCGGAGCTCGTCGACGATTCGCGACGGGTAGAGATGGAGCAGCGCGGACACGCCGTAGATGTCGACTTCCCAACCACGCCGGTCGACGATGTCCTTCACCTCGCGGCCAAGGGCGCCGCAGATGACCAGCGCGGTGGTGTTCACCGCACGGCTGCCAATTGGGGGAATCCGAGCACTCCGATGAACGAGTCGTTGAAATCCGGGCGTCCCGACAGCTCGACGTATTCGATGCGCGACGGCAGCTCGAAGGCGACCTGGCGCTCGCGATAAGACAGCAGCGCGATCTTGGCGCCTTCGCCGGCCGAGTTCCCGACGGCGATGATGCGGTCCACGTCGACCGGCGGGACGAGGCCGATGATCTTCGCGCTCTCGGGATTCAGGTAAGAGCCGAATGAGCCTCCGAGCAGCACCTGGTCGAGATCCTGCGGCCCGACGCCGAGGATGTCCATCAGGACCTTGATCCCAGCTGCGATTGATCCCTTGGCGAACTGGAGCTCGCGGATGTCCTTCTGGGTGAGGTAGACCCCGTCCGCGAGAAGGAAAGCACGCACGCCGTCTATGTCGATCAGTCGGTCGCGCAGCGGATGGTCGGGCACGTCCTCGCGCAGCCTCAACCGTCCGGAGTGATCGAGCAGGCCGGCGAGGAGAAGCTGAGCGACGGCGTCCACGAGGCCTGAGCCGCAGATTCCTTGTGCCGGCACGTCGCCGCCGATGACCTGCAGCTCGATCACGTCGGTGATCTGCACACCTTCGATCGCGCCGGTGGTGGCGCGCATGCCACACCTGATCTGGCTGCCCTCGAACGCAGGTCCGGCGGGCGCCGCGGTGGCGAGGGCGCGCTGCGCGCTGCCGAGCACGATCTCACCGTTGGTCCCGACGTCCACGAAAACGCGAAGCCTGTCCTCGCGCACGACGCTGGTCGCCAGCACTCCGGCGACGATGTCCGCCCCCACGTAGGCGCCCAGCGCCGGCAGCGTCTGCACATAACCGTGCGGGTGGATGTGCAGGCCGACCTCGCGCGCCTCCACGTTGAGCTGGTCCATGAACGCGGGGGTGAACGGAGACATCGAGAGCGGCGTCGGGTCCACGCCGAGCAGCAGATGCAGCATCGTCACGTTGCCGACCACCACAGCTTCATACGTCTGCTGCGGCGAGACACCGGCCTCTCGATAGAGATCGTCGAGGACGGAGTTCATCGTCGTCACCACGGCATCC
This sequence comes from Chloroflexota bacterium, assembly GCA_005889085.1. Classification (GTDB taxonomy): domain Bacteria; phylum Chloroflexota; class Dormibacteria; order Dormibacterales; family Dormibacteraceae; genus 40CM-4-65-16. The sequence continues at coordinate 7,696 of VBDS01000036.1, forward strand.
TGCAGCTCGCGGATTGCCTCCGGGCCGTTCATGCCGTGGCTGATCCGCGAGATGACGTCCGCGCCGAACGGAGCCTGGCCGTTGAGCGTCGACAGAACTGAGGCCGCCATCCCTGTGCGCAGGTTCATCAGTGTGCCGACTAGCGTCGTTGTGCCGACGTCGAAGGCGACGCCATAGCAGTCGCCTGTCGTGTCCCCAGGCTCGACCGCCACCAGGTGCTCGCCCGCGAGGACGGCCGTGATGCGAAATCCCGCCTCGCGGAACACCGGCGGCAGAGTGCGCAAGACCGCGACGCCCGCCTCCATGTCGTGTCCTTCCTCCGTCAGCGCGTCCTTGAGCCGGGCGAGATCGCTGCGCTGATCCTCCATCGACGGTTCGGCGAGCTCGAGGTAGACCTTGCGCACGTTGGGGTCGAGGATGACGAGGCGGCCGAGACCCATCGTCGCCGCCTTCGGCACGCGCAGCAGCGCCGGCACCTCGCACGTCATGTCCTCGTAGATATGCGTCTGGCACGAGAGGCGCCACCCATCGGCGATCTCGGACGGGCGCAGCTGGCGATGGTCGGCCGATGACGCTTCGATTTGTGCGCCCTGCGCGCGCCCGGCCGCATCCCGCCGTCCGTTGATCACACGCACTTTGCACTTGCCGCACGTGCCGCGGCCGCCACATGTGGAGTCGATCGGCAGGCCGATCCAGTGGGCGGCGCTGAAAAGCGTGGTCCCCGGCGGCACGCGTGTCGTGCGGTCGTATGGGAGATAGGTCACCTCGAGCTTGCGTGCGATCACGTTGTGACTCGCGCGGCCTGTTCGGCACGGAAGTGCGCGATCCAGCGCATCGCGTATTCGTCGTGGCCGAGCAATAGGTCTCCGGCCAGGATCGCGCGGCGCACCTGAGACTCGAGCGGGTTCGTGATGGCGCAGGTCAGTCCCGCGTGCATCGCGAGTGGCAAGAACGCGGCGTTCACGGTCGGACGGTCAGGCAGGCCGAAAGAGACGTTGGAGGCGCCGCACGTCATGTTGTTGCCGAGCTGGTCGCGGATCAGCCGCATCGTCTCGAGGGTGATGAGACCGCATGTGGGATCCGCGGCCACGGTCATCGCGATGGGATCGATGATCACGTCGTGCTGCGGGATGCCGTGGTCTGCCGCCCGCTCGACGATGCGGCGCGCGAGGGCGAGCCGCTCCTCGGGCACCATCGTGATCCCGTTCTCGTCGTTCGCCATGCCGATCACAGCAGCGCCGTGCTTTTTGACCAGCGGGAGGATCCGTTCCATGCGGTCCTCCTCGGCGGTGACCGAGTTGACGAGCGCCTTGCCCTGGTAAGCCGACAGACCCGCTTCGAGCGCCTCGATGATCGACGAGTCGATGCAGATGGGAAGGTCGGTGACGGCCATGACCGCGGTGATCGCTGCGACCAGCAGCGCCGGCTCGTCGATCGCCGGGATGCCCGCGTTGACGTCGAGCATCTGAGCGCCCGCGGCGGCCTGCGCCTGCGCGTCGGCGCGCACACGATTCATGACGCCTTCCTTCATCTCGGCGGCGAGCACCTTGCGGCCGGTCGGGTTGATGCGCTCGCCGATGATCACGAAAGGGCTGTCGCCCGAGATGACCACCTCGCGACCGCGCGAGGAGAGACGGGTCTCCACTAGGGGTGTCTGGGCCCCGAGGGCCGCCGCAGATTTCGCGGCATCGGCAGCCGGAGCCAAGGAGACGACGAGCACGCGAGGGAGCGCATCGTGTAGATGCGTGACCGAGCGCGCGCAGGAGTCGACGCGGGCTTCAGCGCCGCAGGCGCCCGGCTGCCTAGGACGCGAAGCTGCGCGGACCCTCGGGGACCGGACACCCTAACCCTTGCGGAGGGTCTCGTCGATCTTCATCACGGCCTGCTCGAGCGCCTGCGCGCCCGGCGAACTGCCACTTCGATCGCCGACCAGCTCCTTGGCCATCCGGGTCGCCATCGATGCATCCGGCGCGTAGCTGTCCGCGCCCACGTGCTTGGCGTATTCCAGGGTCACCGGCGCCCCGCCGACGGCGATGTGAACCTTGTCTCGCAATCCCGCTTTGGTCAGCGCCTCGATGTTGGCCTTGAACATGGGCATCGTCGTGGTCAGGAATGCGGAGAAACCGACGACGTCGGGCTGGTGCTTTTCCACCGCCTCGACAAACTTTTCCGGTGGAGTGTTCACGCCCAGGTCGAAGACCTCGAAACCGGCGCCCTCGAGCATGATCACACAGAGGTTTTTGCCGATGTCGTGGATATCGCCTTTCACCGTGCCGATCACGTAGCGGCCGACGGGTTTGGCGCCGGTCTCCGCGATCAATGGGCGCAGGATCACGAGCGCGCCCTGCATCGCTCGTGCGGCGATGAGCATCTCGGGGACGAAGAAGTCGCCCTTCTCGAAGCG
>VBDS01000011.1 GCA_005889085.1 Chloroflexota bacterium
TTGTTGCCGACCACCGAGACGACAGGTATCCGATGGCGCACCATCGTGTCGAACTCCATGGCAGAGAAGCCAAAGGCTCCATCGCCCGCCAGCAGGAAAACCTGCTTGTCGGGTCGCGCCAGCTTCGCGGCCATCGCGTAGCCAGGTCCGGAGCCCAGGCATCCGAACGGGCCGGGATCCAACCACAGGCCAGGTTTGGAGCGTTCGATCAGCCGGCCCGCAAACGAGATGAAGTCGCCGCCGTCACCGACGATGATCGCGTCCGGATCGGCAAACCGGTCGACATCCGCGATGAGCCGGGCGGGATGCACGGGAGACGCTTCCGACTGAGTCATAACCTCGTCTTTACGGCGCACCGCAGTCTCGGTTTCGCGGAGATTCTCCAGCCACTGGGAACTGGAGGACGCGCGGCTCGCGGCGCCGGCGACCTGCTCCAGCGCCGCCTTGAGGTGGCCGAAGATCGCCACTTCCGCCGGACGGTGCTTGCGGTGGTCGTCGACGTCGATATAGATGAGCTGCGCGTCCTCCGCGAAAACAGGTGGCTGGCCGAAGTTGAGCCGGAAGTCCAGCAGCACTCCCACCAGGACCACGAGATCCGCCTCGCGCAGCGCCTGGCCGCGGGCACGGGAGAAGAAAAGCGGGTGCGCCGGCGGCAGCATGCCGCGTGCCATGCCGTTGACGACAAGCGGCAGGCTTGCACCTTCGACCAGTGCGCTCAGCTCATGCTCGGCGTGCGCCCACCAGACGCCGCCGCCGGCGACGACGACCGGCCGCTCCGCTTTTCGGATCAATCGCGCAGCCTGCTCGACGAGGTCTGGGTCGGGCGGCGGCCCGGGGTCGGGCGTGAGGTGCTCCGTCGCCTCGGGAAGATCGGCGGCGCCAAAGAAGACGTCGATCGGGATGTCCATGAAGACCGGGCCGGTGCGGCGGCTGAGGGCCGCCCGCATGCACTCGGCCGCCCAGGCGTACGCGTCGTCTGCCGAGCCCAGCGTCATCGCCTTCTTCGTGAGGCTCCGCACGACCTCGACGTGGTCCATCTCCTGCAGCGAACCCATCCCCCATCGCGCGATGGGTGCGCGGCCGCCGATGACGAACATCGGGGTGTCGTTGGCCTGGGCCTGGGCTAACGCCGACGCGGAGTTGGTCACGCCGGGCCCGGCGGTCACCGCCGCGACGCCGCATTCACGCGTGACCTTGGCCCATCCCTCGGCGGCAAACGCGGCCGACTGCTCGTGGCGCACGTCGATGATGCGGATGCCGTGCTCGGTGGCGCCGGTGAGGATTGGCCAGATGTGGCCGCCGTTGAGCGTGAACAGATGGCTGACGCCTGCCCGCTTGAGGGCCAGCGCGACGAGCTCGCCCGCGTTGCCCGAATCCACGCCTACTCGGCCATCGCCCACGGCATGGCAGAGGTGTTGAACGCCGCCCGAGGCGAGCCATGGTGCGGCATGAGGATCACGCCGCCCTTTGCCTTCATGGCTTTGCCCAGGTGGTCGATTGCGCCCTGGGCGACCGAAGCCGGGTCCATTCCGTGCTGCAGCTCGACGATCATCAAACGGGCCAGCCCGAGCCGGATGAACGCCTCGCCCTGCCCCGTCCCGCAGACTGCGCCGAACCGATCGTCGGCGTAGAAGCCCGCCCCTGGAATCGGGGAGTCGCCGATCCGTCCGGGCAGCTTGCCCTTGATGCCTCCGGTCGAGACGGCGACCGCCAGGTGTCCCTCCGCGTCTCGGGCGACAGCCCCGACCGTGTCGGCGCCTTGCATCAGCTCCTGACGCTTGCGGTCGGTGATGAAGGTGGCGGGGTCCGCCATCTCGACGCCGTGCTCCCTTGCGAAACGCGAGGCTCCTTCGGCCGCCAGGAGCACGTGGCGGCCGTCCTGCATCACGGCCACGGCCAGGTCGATCGGGTGGCGCACATCACGCAAGCATGCTGCCCCGCCCGCGCGCAGCGCGGCGCCTTCCATCACCCCGGCGTCGAGCTCGACCACCCCATCGCTGTTCAGGCAAGCGCCGATGCCGGCGTTGAGAAGGGGCTCGTCCTCCATGTGACGAACCGCCGCGACGGCCGCGGCCAGGGCACCCTGGCCGATGAGGGCCCATCCGACATCGCGGGCCCGCTCCACAGCGGCCTGGCGCAGCGGCCGTTCGGCGGCGGGGACTGGACCGGCGCCACCGTGGACGATCAGCGCCGAGCGGACGGCCGTACGACTCAGTAAGCCTGGGCTTCTGTGTTAGGCCAGTCGGTGCGCCGCTCTAGGAAGCGACGCTCGGCGACTCGGCGGTCGAACGGAAAGAGGATGCGGCGGCCTGCGGCTGCCCGCTCGGGAGCGCGTCGCTCGCCAAAGCGGCGGTCCGAAGCAGCTCGCCGGTCCAGGCCTGCTCGTCGCTCGGGTCCACGCGGTACCACATCCACCCTCTTAGACGAACGATGCTAGCGCACGCGATGGTCGATGGCATCGAGTTTCTCGTCAATTCTGCGCTCGGACTTGCGCCGCTCCAGCTCGTCTCCCGGCCCGAGGTCGACGAACCGGGCATACCGAGCCAGCCGGGGGTGGACCTCGCTGACCCGGCGGAACATCTCCTGCGCGATCCAGCGGTAGTCGGGGTGACCCTGCGGGGTGGTCCGCAGCTCGCACAGGTGGTAGATCTCGCGCAGGTTGGCCCGGAAGTACCAGCGCACGTGGAAGGCCAGGGGCACGACATACTGGGCGACGGCAGGTCCAAGATCGCGCTCGAGCCGGGCGTGCGCGCCGGCCGCAGCGTCGACAGCGCCGGCGAAGGCGTCTTGCATCCCGAGCTCGGCAAGCCCTGGCGGAAGGTCGTAGCCGAGCGAGGTACCGAGGAGCTGGCGCTCCTGCGTCAGCATGCGGTGGCGGTGGAGGTCGCGATAGGCGGCGAAGTTGGCCACGATCTCGAACTCGTACTGCGCGTGCTCGAGGGCGCGGGGTGCCCGCTGCCTTCGGTTGGCGCGGTCCGCAAGGAGGCTTTCGAGCACGGCCGCGACGTCTGCGGATTGCGCCTCGAGGGGCAGGTTCGAGTGGGGAAACAGCGTGGCGGCGACGACTTTCTTCTCGGCGTCCGGATCGAATTCGATAAGGCGCACAGAGGGCTCCATCTCCCCACCCCGGCCCTGCCCGGCGAGCGGGGAGGGGGTCAGCGCCTTGATCCGGTTCCTGATGTTCGCGAGCCGCCTTGCCGCCGGCGCGCCGTAGCGCTCATCGAGCGCTCTCCTGACGAATGCGGGGATGACCAGCGATAGCTCGCGATGGAGGTCGGACGCCAGCACCTGGCATTCGGGCAGCTCGTGGGCGGCCATCTTCGTGATCAGGTATTCGAAGGCCCTGCCGTTGCCGAACAGCCCGAGGTTGGTCAGCGTGCCCGCCGGCAGCAAGCCGCGCAGTAGGTCGAGCGCTTTGGCCCGAGTCGCCGATTTCCAGGCGCGGTCGGTCTCCGCCTCCTCCTGGGGATATCGCTCGCGTATCGCGCGAGTCGCGGGCTCGACCAGGCCGCTGTAGGTCTCGAAAAGCGTGTCCGCGGCGCGCTCGTAGTCAGGATGAGCGAGCTCCGGGCCGCGGTGATAGAGGTACCGTCCGTCGGCCCCCGGGCGGTCGAAGCGGACGTAGCGCGTCGACTTTTCGAGTGGCGAGATCCCGATCCGGCTGTCCTCGACCGCCTTGGCCGCAAGCGTCGAGACCTGCTCCACAGCAACGTGGGCGCCGGCCAGCTCGGCCACCGAGTCGTCGCCGTAGCCGACGAGGACTCGTTCGTAGAACTCCTCTGCACGGCGGACCGCGACCATATCGTCGTCGACGGGAGCGGAGCCGGCCAGGCGTTCGAAGCCGGAGTCCGGCTCGTTGATGAACTCGTCCAGCAGGACCCGGCGCAGGCTCTTCTCCGTCCTGGAGTACCGAGAGAACAGCGCTCCCTTGACGACCTCGGGGAGGTTGCGCAGCGCGAAGACGGGCCGGTCCAGGTTGGTGAAGTAGCGCTCGAGGAGAGACGCTTCTGCCGCACTGAACTCGGACTCTGGCATGGCCCGTAGTATCCCCTCTCTCGTGGAGACGAGGTGGTCCCTAGATGTTGTGTCGGGCGGGGCGCTATCCACAGCGTATAGGCGTTGTTGGCCGAGTTGTCCCCGGTTTGTCCCCAGGTCTGTTAAAAACTGCCTGCGAAACGCGGACGGCAGGCGCTCACTACATTGCTATGTCTGATGGACGAGATCGACTGGGCCGCGCGCTGGAGGCGCCTGGTGGAGGATCGGGCGTCACTCGCCTCCGGCCACGCCGACTGCGGCTACTGGGACCGCCGCGCCCGCAGCTTTGCGCGCTCAACCCACGCGCGGGCCGATGAGTTCATGCGCGTGCTGGAGCCTTACCTGTCGCCGCGCAAGACGCTGATCGACGTCGGAGCTGGGACGGGCCGGCACACCAACCCGCTCGCCGAGCGCCTCGAGTGGGTCACCGCGATCGAGCCATCCGAAGGCATGAGGTCGCACATCGCACAGCGCGACAACGTCACTGTCATCGCAAGCACGTGGGAGGATGCCGAGGTCGCGCCGGCGGACCTCGTCATCTGCAGCCACGTCCTTTATGGAGTCGCTGACCCGGTGACGTTCATCGCCAAGCTCGAGCGAGCGGCCCGCGAGCGCGTCTTCGTGATGATGCGTGAGACCGACCTCCCACATCCCGTGGCCGAGATTCGCAGGCGGCTCCGCGGCGAAACCGGTCCGCGTTTGCCGCGCTTCAGCGAGCTTTTCATGCTCCTCCTGCAGGTGGGCATCGCTCCAGACGTCGCATTCTTGAAGTACCCGATCATGACTCGTTACTCCGATATGGACGAAGCGCTCGCCGACAGCCGCGCCCTGTTCGGCGGAGGGTGGGACGAGGCCGCGGGCCGGGCAGTCCTCGAAGAGATCCTGCAGCGCGACGGCGACGAGCTTGTGTTCGACGGCGGCGTGGCGCTGACTGGGGTGGCGCATTGGCAACCACGGGAGAGCTGACAATCCGGCCGGTCAGGCCCGCAGACCGAGACCGTGTCGTCGAAATGACCCAGGACGTCTGGGAAGGGCACGACTACCTCGCGCGCGTTTTCGACCGTTGGGTGTCCGACGCCGGTGCGGCATTCCAGGCCGCGGAGATAGAAGGCGTGGTCGTCGGCCTCCAGCGGCTGCGGCCATTCGCACCCGGCCTCGTTTGGTATGAGGGCCTTCGCGTCGCAAGCGAACACCGAAGGCAGGGCGTCGCTCGGACAATGCTCGAGGCGGCGATCGACGAGGCGCGGGCGCAGAACCTTCGCGAGATGCGTCTCGCTACGCGCGACCTGCCGGCGGTTCGCCTGTTCGAGTCCGCGGGTTTTCGACGGATCGTCGAGGTCAAGTGGTGGCGCGGTCTTCGAGTGGAGGGCGGGGAGCCCGCTCGCATGCCTGAGGCCACTGAAGCCCGCAAGCTGTGGCCGTTCGTGGCCTCGAGTCGAGGCATCGAGCTCTATGGCGGCGTGTCTCCGGACCTGAACGGCGCGCGCGACCTTGACGCCACGGAGCTGGAGCGACTCGCGCGAAGCGGGTTGTTGAGGGTCGGCCCGGGCGGCCGCGCCCTTGCCCTCCTCCGCGAACCGTGGGGCCAGAACATCGCAGTCTCACTCCTCGCAGGTGCGGGCGGCGCCCTGCGCGAGGTGCTGATGGCGCTGCGCTTCGAAGCGGACGCCGACGGCTTGAGCCACGTCACGATCAACCTGCCCCCGGGCCACCCTGCCGAAGAGGACCTTCGTGCCACCGGATACGATTTCGCGGATGCCGAAAACAGCGCCTACGTCTACGCCCTCAAGCTCTAGTTGACTCGCCGTTACGTCGTTCTCGGCAACGGCATCGCCGGTCAGACGTGCGCTGAAGACCTGCGCAAGGCTGACCCAGACGCGTCGATCGTGATCATCGCCGCGGAGCGGCACCCTCTCTACAACCGGGTGGCGCTGCCGCGCTATCTGCGCGGCCAGGTGCGCCGCGAGAAGGTGTTCATGCGGACGGCCGAGGACTCCGCCAACCGGAACATCGAGATCCATTTCGAAACGTGGGCGACCGACGTCGATTTCGCGGGCAAGGTCGTCCACACCAACCGCGGGCAGGAATTCAAGTACGACGCGCTGCTCGTCGCGACGGGCGGCCGGCCGAAACCGCCCCCCTGGCCGGGCTCGGGAGAGGTCTCCGCGTGCCTTGGCTTCCAAACGCTAGACGACACCGACTCGATCATCGAGAAGGCGGACGCGTGCGAGAGGGTCCTCGTCATGGGCGGCAGCTTCATCGGCTATGAGCTGGCCGAGGGAGTGAGCTTTCGGCACAAGGCACAGGTCAGCTGGATCATGCGCGGGCCCTGGTTTCTGCGCTACGTGCTCGACGAGGAAGGTGGCCAGCTGTGCCGCCAGCTCGGCGAGGCGCAGGGCGTCCAGTTCATCACCTCCGACGAGGTGCAAAAGTTCAGCCGGACCAACGGCCGTTACACCGCCGAGACTGTGAACGGCGAGAAGGTCGAGTTCGACGTGCTGACCTACGGCGTCGGCCTGGACTACTACACCGAGCCGGTACGCGAGGGCCTCGAGCTGAACAAGGGAATCGTCACCGACTCGAAGCTGCGGACGTCCGCGCCAGACGTTTATGCGGCCGGCGACATCGCGGTGTTCTTCGATCTCATGGTCGAGCGCCACAACCAGATGGGCACCTGGGACAACGCCGAGGCGCATGGCAAGGTCGCGGCGCGAAACATGGCCGGGGCCGACGAGGACTTCTTCGACGTGCCCACATACACGACGACGATGTTCGGCTCGACGCTGGCCGTGATGGGCGTCACGCCTGACGTGCAGCCCGACCTCGAGTCAGTCCGCACGTTCAGCTTCGAGGAGAAGTTCTACCGCAAGCTCTTCTTCAAGGACGACCGCCTGGTCGGCGCGATCATGATCGGCCCGCCCAAGGGTCGGAAGAAGCTGATCGAGATCATGCGCTCGCGGCAGAAGATCGAGCGGCCGAAACAGGAGCTGCTCGACCCGGCAAACCTCAAGGACTAGGGAGACCTTGGCTCCTGAGTACGCGTTCCTCACCCGTTGGCGCGTAGTGGGCACCGCCGAGGAGGTCGCCGAGATCCTCGGGGATGCCACCTCGCTCGCGCGCTGGTGGCCGTCGGTCTATCTCGACGTGAAGGAGCTGGCGCCCGGCGATCCAACGACTCGTACCGGCCGAGTCATCGACCTCTACACCAAGGGCTGGCTGCCCTACACCTTGCGGTGGAAGTTCACCGTCACCGAGTCAAACCCACCACATGGGTTCAAGCTTCGCGCCGAGGGCGACTTCGAAGGCACCGGCGTGTGGACGATCAGGCAGGACGGCGAATACGTAGAGGCGATTTATGACTGGCGGATCGCAGCCACGAAGCCACTCCTGCGATATGGGAGCTTCGTACTCCGGCCGATCTTTGCCGCCAACCATCGGTGGGCCATGGCGCGTGGCCTGGAGAGCATCGAGCTCGAGCTACGACGCCGCAGAGCCCGCACGCCGGCCGAGCGCGAGGCGGTGCCGCCGCCACCTGGTCCGACGTTTCAGTCTCACTGAGCCGGCTTTCGTCGTATTGTTAGCCCAGGACAGATGGATTTCGCCTACAGCGAAAGCGCCGCTACGGTTCGGGCCGCTCTTGGCTCGATCTTGCGCTCCCGCCGGGAGGCCAACCGCCGGACGTTGAGCGAAGTCGCGGCAGAGGCGGGCCTCTCCCCGGCCCATCTGTCGGAGGTGGAGCGCGGCCGCAAGGAGGTGTCCACCGAGCGCCTGCTCGCCGTGGCTCACGCACTCGGGATCCGCCCGGCCGAGATCTACGGCGACCTGGCCCGCCTTCTGGGCGCGGACTCGGAGCAGCGGACATGGCCCGATGACCCGCCCGTGAAGCTCCGCCTCGCCACAGCATCCCTGCCTCTCGAAGCGCTGCGCAGCGTGGCCGACTTCAGCGCTTATCTCGCGATGGCCAACCCGCCACCCAGACCCAAAGAGCGCATCGGCTTCATGCCAAGGAGGTAACAAATGCACCTCATTCCAACCGTGATCACCAATGACGGCCGCGGTGAGCGCGCGTACGACATCTACTCGCGGCTGCTCAAGGACGGAGTCATTTTCGTCCGTGGCGTGATCGACGACGACATGGCGAGCACCGTGACGGCGCAGCTACTTTTCCTCGAGAACGAGGCACCCGACAGCGACATCCAGATCTACATCAACAGCCCCGGCGGCTCGCTCACCGCGGCGCTTTCCATCTACGACGCGATGCAGTACGTCGGGCCGAAGGTCGCGACACTTTGCACCGGCCTCGCAGCAAGCGGCGCATCCATCCTCCTTGCCGGCGGCGACCCGGGCATGCGAATGTCGCTGCCGCACGCGCAGATCCTCATCCACCAGCCGTTCACGCAGGGGATCCAGGGCCAGGCCACAGACATCCAGATCCACGCCCAGGAAATCCTCCGCCAGCGGGAGCAGGTGGCCCGGATTTACGCGAAGCACTGCAACCGGCAGCTGGAAGACGTCGAGCGGGCGATGGAGCGAGACTTCTTCATGACACCCGAGCAGGCCAAGGAGTGGGGCCTGATCGACCTGATCGTCGAAAAGAACCCGCACGTGGTGACGCCGGTCGCGGGGTGAGGGTGGTCCTTCTCGGCGGCACGCGGTTCATCGGCCGCGCGATCGTCGAGGAGCTCGCCGCGGCGGGCGATGAGCTGCTTGTCGTGCATCGCGGCCAGCTCGAGCCCGGCGACCTCCCACAGGTTCCCCACCTCCACTGCGACCGGGCCGAGCTGGCATCGCATCGCGATGAGCTCGCGGCCTTCCGACCGGATGCGGTGGTCGACTGTCGGGCTCTGAGCCGAGCTGACGCGGAGGTCGCACTGCAGGCGTTACCGGACATCAAACGCTGGATCGTGATTTCCAGCATGGACGTCTATCGCGCCTTCGGAGCGCTGCTCCAGGACCGCGAGACCGACCCGGTACCGATCGACGAGGACTCGCCAGTCCGCTCGGAGCGCTATCCCTATCGCGGCAAGCTCGCCGACCGAGAGGACTACGACAAGCTCGACGTCGAAGACATTTACTTGCCCCGCGGCGCGCTCGTGCTGCGCCTGCCGATGGTCTATGGCGAGCACGACTATCAGCTGCGCGAGGAGTTCATCCTGCGGCGCGTCCGCGCCGGCAGGACGCAAATTCCCTTTGGCGCCGGCACGTGGCTCGCATGCCGCGGCTACGTCCGCGACATCGCGCGGGCAGTGAGCCTGGGACTGCGGACACCTGCCGCGGCCGGCGTGATGAACATCTGCGAGGACCGCACTTATTCGATGCGGATGTGGTCGCAGATGATCATCGAGGCGGCAGGTGCCAGCGCCGAGCTGGTGCGGGTGCCGGACGAGATGCTGCCGGAGGACCTGAAGCCGACCGGCACGATGACGCAGCACATCGCGGCAAGCGCACGCAAGGCTCGGTCGCAGCTGGGATGGACGCCATCCGACCCATTGGAGGCGCTGCGCGCCACCGTACGCTGGCACCTCGACCACCCACCGCCAGATTCGGACGCCGATTTCACCCTGGACGATAGGGCTCTGGAGGCCCGACCGAAGACCCTCGACTAGAGATTCGGCGATCCAGGGGGCCGAGATCCGGGTGAAGCGGCGAGCAGCGCACACGCTGAACCCGGAGATCGGTCGCCTGGGCGCCGAAGATCAGGCGAGGGCTCTTCGGGCGGACCTCCGAGTCCGTCTAAGCTTCAGTCCAGATGTCCCGCCGGTACCGGCCCTTCGATCCCTTCGAGCGCGGTGGTCCGTTCGACGTCGGCAGGGAGATCCGGATGCCGCAGATACCGCGCCGTTTCTGGGGAGGCGTGGCTCTCTTTGCCCTGGCGGTGCTCGTATTCATCATCGCCAGCCCGATCGTTTCCTTCATCACAGAGCTCCAGTGGTACGACGCGCTCGGATTTCGCGACGTCTACACCACCCGACTGACCCTGGAGTGGTCGCTGGCGATCGGCGCGACCGTCATCGCGTTCGCGTACCTCGGTGTCAACGTCGCCATCGCCCTGAGGATCCGAGCGGGCGGTGCCTTACGCGCGGTCGGCATCGAGCGCCCGACCCTTCGCGGGCCCGCGGGCTGGATCAGCATCGGCGTTGCGGCGATCATCGCTCTGATCCTCGGCGCCGGGGCCTTCTCACAGTGGCAGCAGCTCGCTCTGTTCATGCACTCGACCCCGGTCGGCGCCACCGATCCGGTGCTGGGCCAGGACATCTCCTTTTATCTGCTGACGCTGCCGTTCCTGCATTCGGCGGCCAACTGGGCGCTCGGCCTGGACTTCCTCACCGTGCTGCTGATCGGCGCTCTCTACTCGTGGCGTGGCGACAGCTTCGACTTCCGCCCCACGCCGCGGGCGATTGCCCACCTCTCGGTGCTGTTCGCCGCTTTCGCGGTGACTCTGTCGGTCGCGACATGGCTCAGCCGCTACGACCTGCTGTACGGCCATACGAGCGGTACCGTCTGGGGCGCCGCCTATACGGACGTCAACGCGCGGCTGCCGCTGTACACGTTCCAGGCGGGGATGGGCATCGTGCTGGCGGGAGGGCTGCTCGCCAACGCCTGGCTGAGGCGGCTGTGGCTGCCGATCGCCGCGACGGTCGCCTGGATCGGCCTATCGGTGCTGGCTCAGGCGTACCCCGCGGTCGTGCAGGGCGTTTCCGTCACCCCGAACGCCCAGACGTATGAGCTCCCGTACATACAGCGCGAGATAGCCGGCACGCGCGCGGCTTACGGGCTCTCCGATGTGGGTGTTCGCAACTTCACGGGTGACCAGCCTCTCACGGCACAGGACGTCCAGAACGATCAGGCGACGGTCAACAACCTGCGGCTGTGGGACTACGTCGCGCTGAAGGAGACGTATCAGCAGCAGCAGACGATCCGCACGTACTACACCTTCAACGACATCGACATCGACCGCTACATGATCAACGGCCAGTACCAGCAGCTCGAGATCAGCGCGCGAGAGATGGACACCTCGAAGCTCTCGTCCGCCGCACAGAACTGGGTGAACATCCACCTCGGGTACACACACGGCTACGGCGCCGCCGCAAGCCCGGTGAACGCGGTCGTCGGCGAGGGGCTGCCCGCCTACGTGGTCGGCGATGTACCGCCGACCGGCGCACTCAAGATCACGCAGCCGGCGATCTACTTCGGCGAGCTGACCAACGACTACGTTCTTGCGCCTTCCGCCAACCGCGAATTCGATTACCCCGTAGGCGGCACGGATGTGTTCACCAACTACTCCGGCACGCATGGCGTGCCGATGACGGGTCTCAACTCAGCTCTGTGGTCGCTCAAGCTGAGCGACTTCAACCTGCTTGTGTCCCGCCAGGTGATCAGCCGCACCACGATGCTGTACCGCCGCAACATCCTCGACCGCGCACGGGAGATTGCGCCCTTCCTGACGTTCGACGGCGATCCGTACCTTGTCGTCGTCGACGGTCGCCTCTACTGGATCATGGACGCCTACACGACCGCCTCGACCTACCCTTACGCGCAGCAGCAGGCCTTCGGCGGCAACTCCATCAACTACATCCGCAACTCCGTCAAGGTCGTCATCGACGCGTACGAGGGAGTCCCGACCTTTTACGTGGTCGACCCGAAGGACCCGCTGATCAAGGCCTACCAGGCCACCTTCCCGTCGATGTTCAAGCCGATCGACGCGATGCCGGCAGGACTTCGCGCCCACGTTCGAGTCCCGGTCGACCTGTTCAACCTCCAGGTCGGCATCTACGCGACCTACCACGTCACCGCTGACGCGGCCGGGGCGAAGGTGCTCTTCGCCCGCGAGGACGTCTGGGCCGTGCCCACGGCGCAGACGGCGCCGGGTGCTGGGGCGACCGCGCTCGAACCCTACTACGTTCTGTTTCGCCTGCCGGGCGAGCAGAACCCAGAGTTCCTCCTGATCATGCCCTACACGCCTCTAGGCAAGAACAACATGGTCTCGTGGATGGCCGCCCGCAGCGACGGCTCCCATTACGGCCAGTACGTCTCCTACGTGCTGCCGAAGGACAAGACAATCTTCGGGCCTCAGCAGGTGGCCAACCGGATCAACGAGAACACGACGATTTCCGCCGACTTCACGCTTTTCCATCAGGCGGGCTCCCAGGTTCAGCAAGGCAACCTGCTCGTGGTGCCGATCGGCAACTCGTTCCTCTATTTCGAGCCGATCTACCTGCGGGCCAACCAGACTTCGAGCCTTCCCGAGCTCAAGCGAATCATCCTGGCCACCCAGGACAGCGTCGTCTACACGACCACTCTGGACCAGGCGATTCAACAGCTGGTCGGCAACGCTCCTCCGACGACGCCCAACCAGCCGCCGATCACCACGTTGACCCCAGCTCAGCTCGCGCAGCTCCAGAGCCTCGTCGCGCAGGCGAACCAGCACTACAAAGCCGCCTACACGGCTCTGGCTCTGGGCGACTTTGCGACGTATGGGGCCGAGATGCAGAAGGTCGGTCAGCTGCTCAGTCAGATCCAGGCGCTGACCGGATCGAGCTCCACCACGCCAAGCCCATCGGCGTCGCCGTCACCGAAAGCGTCATCCAGTCCGTAGGGGAACGAAAAGCACCGGGAAGAGCGACCTGTAGATCACGTCCGTGCCATGGCGCGCGTACAGGCGAAGATCCTGCGGCTCATCCGCCGAGGTTGCCACCGGGATCACCATGCGCCCTCCGTCGGCCAGCTGGTCGATGAGCGCTTGCGGCACCTCGCGGGCGGCGGCCGCGACGAGGATCACGTTGTAGGGCGCCTCGGCCGGCCAGCCGAGGCTTCCGTCGCGGACGGCCACCTCTATGTTGTCGAAGCCGAGCCGGAGCAGCGTCTCCGATGCATGTTCGGCGAGTGCCGGCTCGCGCTCGATTGTTATCACGCGGCGGCACAGCCTGCTCAGGACGGCGGCTGCGTATCCAGAGCCGGTGCCGACCTCGAGCGCAATCTCGTCCGGCTGTGGTGAAGCGGCCTGCGTCATCAAAGCAACCACGAGCGGCTGAGAGATGGTCTGGCCGCACTCGATTGCGAGAGCGCGGTCCTCGTACGCGTGCCTGCGCATCCGGGGTGCGAGGAACTCCTCGCGAGGCACCGACGCCATCGCCTGGAGCACGCGCTCATCGGTCACGCCGTGAGGACGCAGCTGCTCGGCGACCATCCGTTGCCCCGGTGTGCTCACAAGGGTGCCCTCGATTCCGAGAGTACAATCACTGGCGTTTCCTTGGCGTCGTCGTCCATCCCAACGTCCGTCCCACAGAAATGGCGCCGCCCGGTCAGGCAACGTTCGCGCCTGGTCAGACGTACGGGCCCCGCTCACTCGCGCGTCGAGTTCGCCCACCCGTCCGAGCAGGAGTTTGCTCGCTTCCTCGACTACTACCGAATTCGCTGGCAGTACGAGCCGGTGTCTTTTCCGATCGGATGGGAAGGCGAGCGCGTGGCCGAGATGTTCACACCCGACTTCTACCTCCCAGAGCACGACCTCTACATCGAGCTCACGACCATGAAGCAGTCGCTGGTGACACCCAAGAACCGGAAAGTGCGTATGCTCCGCGAGCTCTACCCGGAGATCAACGTACGGCTCCTGTATCGCAAGGACTACCAGCAGCTTCTCGCCAAGGCCGGCTACAGCGCGCTCGAGGTGCAGCACCTCCGCCAGGAGGACGTCGGCGAGATCCTCATCTCTCCGGTGGAGCTCGAGACGCGACTGCGCGCCCTGGGCCGCAAGATCTCGCGGGATTATCGCGAGCAGTCCTTGGTCCTGGTAGGCGTGCTCAAAGGGATCACGTTCTTCATGGCCGACCTCGCGCGCCAGATCAAAGTGCCATTCGTCATCGACTACCTCGACCTGCAGCGCTACGCAGGCGCCCAGCCTCAAGAGCGGGTCAAGATCGCGCGCGACATCGACTATCCGATCGAGGGCCGCCACGTGCTCCTGGTCGAGGACATCATCAACACCGGGCTCACGATTGACTACGTCCTCTCGGAGCTGCGCGCGCGCAAGCCCGCCTCGCTCGAGGTGGTGACCTTGCTCGACCGCCCACTCCGCCGACTGGTCAAGGTGCCACTGCGTTATGTCGGTTTCCAGATCCCCAACGACTACGTGGTCGGCTACGGGCTTGACTATCGCGAGCTCTATCGCAACCTGCCGTTCATCTGCACGCTGCGAGCGAGCGTCTACGACATTCCCACCGTGGCGCCCGATCCCAGCGCCTAGGGGCCCGGGGGCGCGGCTGGCCCGCCTCCTGGCCTGGATGGCGGGCCGGGATTTCGCCGAGCTCCTCCGCTCCGGACTGCTGAAGGACGTGGAACAGGTGGTCGTTGACGGCCACCGCAGGCTTAACGAGTCGGAGGGCAAGCCCTGGTCGCCGCCCGACGCGTACCGCTGGCTCCGCTACGAGGACCCCGCGCCCGTGGCGCGCCTTGCCGACGGAGTGCGGAAGCTGCGAAAAAGAGCTGTGACGTTCGACGCCGAAGCTGTGGACAAAGCCTGCTTTAAGGCGTCAAAAACGGGCTATTCGAATTGAATGGCCGGTGTGGGAGTTCTGGGGAAAAGTAATGCCCCAAGAGACCTTCCTGTTTACCCTGAAGTCCCCTATGCGTTTTTCGGTTTCCATCCCGGATTGCTCCGGACCTTCCACCTACTCGACGTTCGGTATCCTCAGGTTTACCGTACTCAGCCGCTTGGGGCGACGCGAAAATTAACAGGAGCCTATGGGCACGTCAACAGTAAAGAAAATCGTATCGCCAGGCAAATGTTGGTGGCTTGACACGGCGACTCTTGAGTCGCTAATGGAGGTGCTCTGAAAGTGCGCGAAGTCGTGATCGTCGAGGCCGTCCGCACACCGATCGGTCGACGCAATGGAAAGTTGAAGGACGTCCATCCCGTCGTCCTGGGGTCTTTAGTCCTCAAAGAAGTTGTGGCGCGCGCGGGCATCGAGCCCGAGCAGGTCGAAGACGTCGTCTTCGGCTGCGTCAGCCAGGCCGGCGAGCAGAGCCTCAACATCGCGCGCAACGCGTGGCTCACCGCGGGCTTCCCTGTCACGACACCGGGGACCACGGTCGACCGACAGTGCGGATCCAGCCAGCAGGCGATCCACTTCGCCGCCAACCTGATCCAGTCGGGTGTATGCGACATCACAATCGCCGGCGGCGTCGAGTCGATGAGCCGCGTGCCCATGGGCTCTAACGCGGTTTCTCCGGGCACGCCTTTTCCGCCCGAGCTGATGGAGATCTACGACCTCGTGCCGCAGGGCATCTCGGCCGAGCTGATGGCGCGCAAGTACGGCATCTCGCGGAAAGCTATGGACGAGTTCAGCGTCGAGAGCCATCACCGGGCGCACGAAGCGACCGAAAAGGGTTACTTCAAGTCGCAGCTGCTGCCCATCGAGGTGTCGCTCGACGGCAATGGGCAGCACGATCTGTTCAACCGCGACGAAGGCATCCGCGCCAACGCGAGCTACGCGGCGACCTCCGCGCTGCAGCCGGCCTTCAATCCGGAGCACTCGATCACCGCCGGCAACGCGAGCCAGATTTCCGACGGCGCGGCCGCCGTGCTGCTGATGTCACTCGAGAAAGCCAAGCAGCTCGGCCTCAAGCCTCGGGCGCGCATCCGCGCGCAGGCCGTGGTCGGCACCGACCCGGTGCTGATGCTCGAGGGGCCGATCCCGGGCACGGCGGCCGTTCTGAAGCGAGCGGGCCTCGATCTGAAGAGCATCGACCTGTTCGAGGTCAATGAGGCGTTCGCCTCGGTGGTGCTTGCATGGCAGAAGGAGACAGGCGCCGACCTGAGCAAGACGAACGTGAATGGCGGCGCAATCGCCGTGGGTCATCCGCTGGGCGCGTCGGGCGCGATCCTGATGAACCGGTTGCTGTACGAGCTCGAGCGGCGCGACCTCCGCTACGGGTTGGAGACGATGTGCTGTGGCGGCGGGCTCGGTACCGCCACGATCATCGACCGCGAAATTGAGTAAGACGGAGACGTTCCGACCGCTCGCGAGCATCCGGCCGCACAAGCTGCGCGAAGGCGTCTTCGCACGCGCGATCAATGGCAATCGGCTGACGTTGGCCGTGGTGGACCTCGAGCCCAACAGCTCGGTCCCCGAACACCATCACGAAAACGAGCAGCTCGGTTTCATTCTCCAGGGCTCTATGACATTCACCATCGGCGGCGAGGCGCGCGTCCTGCACGCCGGTGATACGTATGAGATTCCAGGCAACGTCCCCCACGACGCGGTCGCGGGATCGGATGGCTGCACTGCCGTCGACGTCTTCGCACCGGTCCGGGCCGACTGGGAGAAGCTAGAGCGCCCGGAGCCGTTTCCTCCGGACTGGCCGCGATAGGAAGGGGGAGTCCACGACGTAGCGGAGGAGCCTCTTCTCCCAGCGACCTGTGCCCTGGACCCCAACCCGCGGCGTAGCAAAGATTCGGCGCCGGGGCGCTCCGTCGTCGACCATATAAAGGTCGGGCGGTTGGAGAGGAGCCCCGTTCAAGGCGCGGTCGATGTGCAGGGCGCGCGTGACGAGGCCTGGACCGGCGCACCGTCCGACTCCAGGTCCTGGCTCCAACGCCCGGACCAGGACGGCCTGTGGCACGCCGGCCTCGCGGGTCACGAAATTCAGGCACCAGTGCATGCCATATGTGAAGTAGACGTACGCGTGGCCTGGTGGTCCGAACATGACCTCCGTGCGCGGAGTGCGCCGCCCGCCCTTCGAGTGCGCGGCCAGGTCTTCCGGACCGAGATATGCCTCCACCTCCACCAGGCGTCCCCAAAGCGCGCCGCCGTCGAACCGGCGGACGAGGACCTTGCCGAGCAGCTCCCTGGCGACGGTCGTTGTCTCCCGGTCGAAGAAAGCCGCGTCGAGGACCTTGCCGGGTGGAGGGGTCAGCTCAGACCCGTGCTTCGCCAAGCCTCTTTCTGACCGAGTGCCGGCGGCGTTTGTCCACGTACAGTGCCTTGTCCGCGGACTGGTACATGGCCTGCCAGTCGAGGCCCTGCCGCCAGGCGGTGATCCCGATGCTGAACTCCACCGGGACCGGCAGCTTGGCGGTGCGGTTGAGGTGGTCGAGCGCCTCGCGCACCCGGAGCCCGACCTCGCGCGCGTCGCGCTCGTCCGCATCAGGCATCGCGACGCCGAACTCGTCACCCCCGAGCCGGCCGCACGTGTCGGTGGCCCGGACCGCGCGCTGGAGCTCGGCTGCGAGCACGCGGATCGCCTCGTCTCCGACGTGGTGACCGTACGTGTCGTTGATGTCCTTCAGGTTGTCGAGGTCGATCATCATCAGCGCGAGCCGGCGCTTGTGCCGTTCCGCGGACGCGACCGCGCGATCGATCGCCCGCTCGAACTCCGGGCGGTTGGCCAGCCCGGTGAGGAAGTCGGTGCGCGCCTCCTTGGTGTGCTGGCGGGCCCGGTCGAGGGCCACCGCGATCTGGTCCGCCACCGCTGCGACGAACGCGAGGTCGCTCGTCTCGAATGTGCGAGGCAGCCGCGTCGCTACGGTCATCGCGCCCAGCAGCACGCCCTTCGTTCGGAGCTCGGCTCGGATCGCGCTCCATTCGCCCGCGATGCGGTCGACTCGGGACTCGGCGGGACCTGAGGCGACCTCGACCACCCGCATCAGCCCGGACCGGCCGGATTCGGAGAACTCCTCCTCCTCGCCAGGCTGCATGCCGATCGTCTTGGCGAGCTTGAGCCGAGCGCCCTCGCGCACCCAGACGGCACCCGCCTGGAGCCCGAGCACCTTGAGCGTTTCCCGGAGGCCCACCTCGGCGATCTCGCTGACATCGAGCGAACGGCCCAGCGCGCTGGCGATGTGGTACAGGCCATGGAGCTCGCTCTGCCGCGCGTGGTGCTTGGTTTCCGTGTAATCGAGGTAGCCCCGGATGAAGCTCGAGTTCAGGTGCTCGATGACGTCCCCGAGCCGGCTCTGGGCGAGGAGCAGGACCTCATCGGCGTACGGGCTCTGGCCGAGCTCCTCGGTGAGCCTGGCGATGACCGTGCGGCGGTAGATCGCCAGGCCTTCCGACAGCGACTCGTGCGGGACGCCTTTCTCCGCGTAGCGGCGAGCAAACTCTCGGGCCTGGGTGTAATACTCGGGCCACGGCAGGTTCGAGTTCGGCTTCAGGGAGCGGAAGAGCGCCCGGAGGAACTCGACCGACATGCTGACCAGCTCGTCGGTCCCATCCTTGAACCCCTGGATGATCTCGGGCTCGATTGCCCTGACCGCCTCGGCAGCCACCATCCCGCTCTGGGAGGCGTCATCCGAGAGCCGGTCCGCCACCTCGGCGAGGAGATCGCTGGCCCGCTGTGTCATATCGGCGCACTATAGAGTGACGGATATACCTTCGCGATCGTGCGAATCAAGCTAATCAAATGTGTAAGAGGCAATGATGGCTACAGTCACCCGAGGTTCCCTGGGGAAGATTGAAGAAGTCCTGGGAGGGGACGCCGGCGACCTCCTGGAACACAAATGTCAAACCATCCCGAAGGAGCAGCTACACCTGCCCGGCGGGGATTTCGTCGACCGGATCTGGAAGGACAGCGACCGGCCCACCCGGGTGCTCCGGAGCCTGGAATCGATGCTCGACCACGGCCGCCTGGCCGGGACCGGCTACCTATCGATCCTGCCCGTCGACCAGGGCATCGAGCACACCGCCGGGGCCTCCTTCGCGCCCAACCCCATCTACTTCGACGGGGCCAAGATCGTCGAGCTGGCCATCGAGGGCGGCTGCAACGCGGTGGCGTCGACCTTCGGCGTCCTGGGCTCGGTCGCCCGCCGGTACGCCCACAAGATCCCCTTCATCTGCAAGATCAACCACAACGAGCTTTTGACCTACCCCAACCATTACGACCAGATCGTCTTCGGAACCGTTAAGGAAGCGTGGGAGATGGGAGCGGTTGCCCTCGGCGCGACGATCTACTTCGGCTCGCCGGAGTCCGATCGCCAGCTGCAGGAGATCGCGGTCGCGTTTCACGCGGCTCATGAGCTGGGCATGGCAACCGTGCTTTGGTGCTACGTGCGTAACCCGGCCTTCAAGAAGGACGGCGTGAACTACGAGACAGCCGCCGACCTGACCGGTCAGGCCAACCACCTCGGCGTGACGATCCAGGCGGACATCATCAAGCAGAAGCTGCCGACGACCAACCGCGGCTTCGAGGTCATCGGGTTCGGTGTGACGTCGCCTGCGGTGTACGACAAGCTCTCGACCGACCACCCCATCGATCTCTGCCGCTACCAGGTGATCAGCAACTACATGGGGAGATCCGGTCTGATCAACTCGGGGGGTGAGAGCAAAGGCGCGACAGACCTGAAAGAGGCTGTCCGCACCGCCGTCATCAACAAGCGCGCGGGCGGCATGGGTCTGATCAGCGGCCGGAAGTCGTTCCAGCGCCCGATGAAGGAGGGCATCGAATTACTCCACGCAATCCAGGACGTGTATCTCAATCCGGCGGTAACCATCGCGTAAAGCTCGCGTTCCTCGGTAGCGGTGCGGCGTTCTCGCTCGACCGCTACAACGGTGCCGTCGTGGTCGCCGGCCGCGTGCTGCTCGATGGAGGCGCGCCACTGCTGCCGCACATGCATCGGCTGGGCGTGGACCCGGGCGCTATCAACGTCGTGTTTATCACGCATTTCCACGGCGACCACACGCTCGGCCTGCCGCCGTTCGTCCTGCATCGGGTGTTTGTAGATCGCCGCCCGATCACGTTCGTCGGACCTTCCGGGCTGGAGAAGTACCTCGAGAAGCTTTGGCAGGTCAGCTGGGGAGCCGACTGGAAGAGGGTGATGCGGCCGCAGTTCAAGGTTCGCTACCTGACGGCGAAACCGAAAGGCACTGTGTCAGGCCTGCGGTACGAGACTGTGAAGCTCGACCACGGGACGATGGGCAGCAACGGCTACCGCATCCACATCGGCGGCAAGGTCGTTGCGTACTCAGGCGACACAGAGCCGACTGCGCCCCTCGACAAGCTCGTCGACGGAGCCGACGTCGCCATCGTCGAGGCAACGGGCCCCGGCGACATCTTCAGCCACATGAGCTGGGAGAACGCGGCGAAGCTGAGGAAACGTCATCCCGATACGCGTTTCTTCTTCAACCACGTGTATTCCGGCACCACGGCCGGCGCGGTCAAAGACCTGCAGGTGATCGAGGTCTGAGGCCGAGCAGCACCGCTCCATCACTCGTCGGCGCGGTGGCGGGCGGCGTTGCCGGAGCATTGGTCTTTGTCGCCCTGGCCGGCCTGGGTGGCTTGCTCTCCAGCCGAGTCGGCAACCCGATCCCGGTCATCGTGCTGGCCGTCGCCGGCGCGTACGGAGGCTGGTTGCTCGGAGTCATCGTCTTCGGCGCGGTTCGCGGCGGCGGTGAAGGCGAAGGCCCGAAGTGAGCCCGGACGTCGCCTCGACTCGACCCCTTCTCGACAAGCTCGGGGTAAAGCCCGGCGCGAAGGTCGCCGTCGTCGACCTGGACGATCCCTCCTTCCTCAAGCTGCTTCGAGAACGAACGATGGACATCGTCAGGGGCAAGCCTCGCACGCCGTGCGACATAGTGTTCATGGGGGTGAGCGAGGTCCGCGACCTGCAGCGATTGAAGGATGTGAAGAGCTGGATCGAGCCCAACGGCGCGATCTGGGTCATCCGGCCCAAGGGCGGACGCGGTCCCGTGCGCGACACCGACTTGATCGACGCCGGACTCGCGGCGGGCCTGGTCGACAACAAGATCGCCAGCTTCTCCGACACCCACGGTGCAATGCGATTCGTCTTTCGGCTGCGAGACCGACCGAAGTGACGCTGCAGATCCGGCCGGGCGTACTTGCCGACGTGCCGCTCATCGCGGATCTGATCCGCGGCCTCGCGCGTTACGAGAAACTCGAGCATGAGGTGGTGATGACCGAAGAGAAGCTGACTGACTACTTGTTCGGCGAGCGTCGATACGCGGAGACGCTGATCGCAGAGATCGACGGTGAACCGGCCGGTTTCGCGCTCTTCTTTCACAGCTTCTCGACGTTTCTCGCCCGGCCGGGCGTCTACCTCGAGGATCTATTCGTCGTCCCGGAGCATCGCGGTCACGGCATTGGTCGCGCTCTGCTCGAGCGCCTGGCGCAGACGGCGGTCGAGCGCGGGTGCGGCCGGCTCGAATGGGCGGTGCTCGACTGGAACAAAGACGCGATCAGGTTCTACGAAGGTCTGGGCGCGAAACCAAACTCCGATTGGACCGTGTACCGGCTCGCCGGCGAATCGCTTCACTCGCTTGCCGGAGAATAGATGCGCATGGAAGTACTCCGTCCGAAAGAGCTCGACATCCACTCCGGTGACGAGATCGTGAGCTGGGCGCGTGAACAGATCGGCATCGCGCGATCGATCCTGGACAACCCTGGCGGAGGGCTCGTGTTCGCCACCCAGACCATCGGGCAGGTCCGCGCCGGCCTGCACGAGCGCGACGCCGAACGGTGGCAGGAGGTCGTCCGACTGCTCGACCGCGCCGAGGATGCCGCAGTGCGGCGCGAGTTTGCCACGACACGCGAGCTGCTCGATAAAGCGGCAGCTAAGTTGAGCTAGGCGCTAGCAGCCGCCTCGAGAGTTGCCTCGAAGCCGGCCGCGCCGGGGTGACCACCGAACGGGGCGACGCCCGGCAACGTGACACCGGCTTCTCGATAGCGTTGGATCGCGTGGCGAACCTTTTGCTGGTCGCCGATGCCGGCGATCTCGTCGATCATGCCTTCGCTGACGTGGTTGGCGTCCAGCTCGTCCTTGAACCCGCTCGCGTCCATCACCTTTCTGTAGAAGGGGAGCGACGCGTAGCGCTCAACAGTCTTGCGATAGACATCCAGCGCTGCGGCGCGGTCCGACGTAAGGCAGGCGTCGATCGCAGCCACGATCTCGAAACCTTCGAGTGACTTGCCGACCTTCGCGCGACCTGCGCTGATCCCAGGTACCACGTGGTCGCGGATGTAGGCCGGCGAACACATATAGAGGATGACGCCGTCCGCGAGCTCGCCTGCAAGCTCGAGCATGCGCGGATGGAGCGCGGAGATCATGACTGGCAGCTCGGGCCGGCGTGGCGCGGAGTACGCCCAGCGAGCTGTGAAGAAGCGGCCCTCGAACCTGCACCCACCGTCGCGCAGGCTGGTCCTGACGATCGTGAGGTACTCGCGCATGGCATCGACAGGATGTTCCAGCCGCATGCCCCACATGCCCTCGACCGTGACTTTGTGACTCACGCCGATGCCGAGGATGAACCGGCCGCCCGAAACCTCATCCAGCGTCGCGGCCATCTGCACCATGGCCGTCGGATGTCGCGTATAGATCGGGAGGACGCCCGTGCCGACCTTCAGTCGCTCGGTTGCGGCCGCGTAGGCGGCGAGGACCAGCGCGGCGTCGCGCGCAGGGGGAAGCTGCGACGTCCAGACCGACTCGTAGCCCAACCTTTCAACCGTCCGGACGCGATTGACGGATTCGTCGAGGGTTTTGCCCGCCGGGCTCAAGGCAGCGATCCGATCCATTGCCCGACAATCTAACCAGTGACAGAGGGTCTGGGCGGCGAATCCTCGACGGATCTTCGCCGAGGCTCACAGCCCTGACCCTCGCACAGGCGCTGTTCATGGGCCTGCTGCAGGGCGCGAGCGAACTGTTCCCCGTTTCCTCGTTGGGCCACGCCGTGCTCGTGCCGAGCCTGCTGCACTGGAGCTTCAAGCAGTCCGACCCGTCGTTCTTGCCCTTCCTCGTCCTGCTCCACCTCGGCACGGCGACCGCTCTCCTCATCCTCTACCGCGACCAGTGGGTGGTGATCATTCGCGGATTTTTCGCGGCCGCGGTCCGGGGCAAGATCGAGAACGACGCGGAGCGTCTCGCCATGCTGCTCCTCGTCGGCACGATCCCGGCCGCCATCCTTGGCGTGTTCCTCGAGAGCCACATCAAGACGCTCTTCGCCAGCCCGTACGAGGCGGCCGGATTCCTCGTCGCCAACGGTGTGTTGATGCTGGGTTTCGAGTGGTTGCGACGGCGCGCCGAACGACGCGCGGCCGTGGCGGCCGGATCGCGCGCCGAACAGGAGGCACACTTTGCCCAGGCCGAGCGGATCAGCTTTCGCGCCGCGGCGATCGTCGGCGCCTGCCAGGCGCTTGCTTTCCTTCCCGGAATCTCACGCTCTGGCGTCACGATCGGGGGCGGACTCGTCGCCGGGCTCCGGCACGAGGAGGCGGCGCGGTTCTCATTTCTCCTGGCGACGCCCGTGATCCTGGGGGCGGGGATCATCGAGGTGCCCCAACTGTTCTCGAATGGAGTGCCGGTCGGTGAGTACCTCGCCGGCGCGGTGCTCTCCGGAATCGCCGCTTACGGCAGCGCACGCTTTCTGCTGCGCTACTTCAGATCCGGCCGGCTCGACCCATACGGCTGGTACTGCATCGCCGCGGGGGCCCTCAGCCTCGCACTGTTAACCTTGAACGCGTGAAATCGACACCAGTCGCGTACGGCATTTTGCTGGTAGGACTTCTCTGCGTGGTTGTGGCGATCTTGTATGCGTTGGGGATTCTGCAGCTATTCGCCTCGACCTCGTCCGGTCCTCACTACAAGCACGCGATTCTCTTCGGCGTCCTCGCGGTTGCGTGCTTCATCGCTTTCAACTTCGCCCGACCGAAGACTGTCTAGCCAGCTCTCTAACTAGCTGACACTCGCTCCGGAACCAGGCGGCCGGTGCCATCGCGCTCACCGACCCGGATGTCCTCGTGGTAGACGGCATCGGCGTTGACCTTCCACGGGTCAAGCGGCGAACCGCTCGCGATATTTCGCGCCACGAGCAGCGCGGTCATCATCGAGTGGTCCTGGTTGTTGTACTTGTGCATGCCGTTGCGCCCGGCGAGATGCATGTTCGGTAGCGTGGTCGCGAGGTAGTCGCGCACGACAGCGACGTGCTCCTGATAGTTGTCGTCGTAGACCGGGTACGCCTTGTGCTGTCGGACCACGACTCCCTCGAAGATTTCGCCCGCGGCACAAATTCCGAGCCGGCCGAGCTCCTCAGTCGCCAGCGCGATGAGGTCAGCGTCTTTCATCGTCCAGAGGCCGTCGCCCTCGAAACAAAAGTATTCGAGTCCAAGACAGGTCTTGGAGCGGTCGGGCACCATGTCCGGGCTCCAGTTCTTGAAGTTCTGAATCCGTCCCACCCGCACGCCCGGGTCGTGGATGTAGATCCAGTTGTCGGGAAATACGTTTGCACGGTCGATCATCAACGCGATGCTGATGAAGTCTCTGTAGGTCAGCGAATCCGCCGCCTTCCGAACTCTTTCCGGCGCGGGCGGGTCGAGCTTCGCCACCAGCTCGCGCATCGGAATGCTCGAGATGAAGTGTGTGCCACGGTGGGTCTCGGTCCTGCCGTCTTCCGTTCGTGTCGTCACCGATGTCGCGGCGCCATCCTCATGACTGATTTTTTCGACCGACCTCCCGAGCAGGATGGGATGGCCTTTGGCCGCGCTGATCTCGGCCACCCGCTCCCACATCTGGCCTGGGCCAAGGCGGGGGTAGCGGAACTTGTCGATCAGCGTGGTGACGATTTCGCCTCGACGTCCCGACCTGCGGCCCGGCCCAAGCGCCGTGCGGAGAACGACCCAGAGGTCAAGGCTCTTGATCCGTTGCGCCGCCCAGTCCGCGGAGAGCTCTTTCGTGCTGATGCCCCACACCTTTTCCGTGTAGGTCTTGAAGAAGATGCTGAAGAGGCGCGAACCGAACTGATTCCGCACCCAGTCTTCCAGGTTCCTCGGATTCTTTACCGGCTGAATCCTGGCTTGCGCGTAGCTGGCAAGGCAGCGGACGGCTTCGACCGGGCCGAGGTTCCAGAGCGCGTTGGCGGCTTTGATGGGGTAGGCGAAGAAGCGGCCGCGGTAGTAGATCCGCGAAAGACGGCCCCGAGTAAGCATCTCGTCACCGAGGATCTCAGTCCAGAGGGCCTCGACCTCCTCGTTCTTGGAGAAGAAACGGTGGCCTCCGATGTCGAACCGGTATCCCCTGTGCTCGACCGTCCGGGCCAGGCCGCCGACCTGCAGTGGGTCCTTTTCGACCACGGTGACCGGCACGTCGTGCTTCAGCAGCTCATACGTGGCGGTGAGCCCCGCGGGGCCCGCCCCGAGGACGACGACGTGCTTGCGTTCGCCGCTGGCGATCAAAGTGGCCACAAGTATCAACGGGACTAACTAGTTCTTTGGTCCCTTACTGCGAACTTCGTCCACTTTCACGAGGGCATCCCGGAGGCCCTTGATCCAGTCGGCCTGGTGCATGCCGACCAGGCGCACGCACCACGCAAGAGCCTCGCTGCGGCTCCGGGCGACCCCTCCGGCGACCAGGGTGTCCAGGATGGCGCGTTCGGGCATCCGGAGCCGTGTCATGACCGGGACGCTCAGCGTGGTGAACACCTTGACCTCGTCGCCGCACCGGGCTCCCCACGCGACCTTGCGCCGGAACTGGCGTTCGGCCTCGCGGGCGATCCGGATCCGGTCGTCCCTGGTCTCTTCACGGAAGCGCTCGATCCGGGCCGCCCTGGCGGCGGCCAGAGCCTCCTCGGAAGTGCCCGCGGCAAGCTCCACGTCCGGGAGCGTGCCGATCACGAGGATCTCCTCCCCGTCCGCTGAAACGTCGGGCGGGCCGGCAAACCAACCGGATGGGATGCGGGAGGCAAACCAGCTGCGGACGTCCTCGGGCATTGATTACAACGTTACAGCCTACCCCCATGTATGGGGAGATGGCGCGGGAGCGTCAGAGGGGCGCCGCCGGAGGGCGGCTTACGCCGCCGCCTCCTGCGGCTTTGGACCGAGCGGTTTCAGGCTGTCAACCACGATCTCGGTCCGCGATCGCTTCTGGCCGGCAGTGTCCTCCCAGGTGTTTGTCTGAAGCCTTCCGTCGGCGTAAACGAGCCTGCCCTTGTGGAGGTACTGGCCTGCGAACTCGGCCGTCTTGCCGAACGCCACCAGGTGGTGGAACTCGGTCTGCTCCCGCGCCTTGCCCTCGTCGTCCTTGCCGATGTACGTGTGGGTGGCGAGCCGCAGCTTGGCGACGTAGGTGCCTTTGGGCGTCGCCTTGACCTCTGGATCCGCCGCCAGGTTGCCGATAAGAGTGACTCTGTTGATCATCGCATCACCTCCGTGAAATTGGCTCCAGGCTAGGGTCGGGCGCCCCGGGCGCCAACCCAGGTTGTTAAGAGTCGAGAAACGTCGCAGGGTCGACTGGGCGGCCGTCGACATTGACCTGCAGGTGGACGTGTGGGCCCGTCGCAAGACCGGTGGCCCCGAGCAGGCCAATGACCTGCCCTGGTGCAACCGTCTGACCAGCGGCGATCCGAAACGCCGCGAGGTGGCAATACAGGATGCGGACGTGCGCGTCGACCGTAACGACGACGAAGTTGCCGGCTCCGGCCGGGTCGAAGCCAGGGAACGCTATCCCCTCGGTCGCCGAATGCACCTCGGTCCCTTCCCGAGCCGCGAGGTCGATCCCAGTGTGGATGTGGTGCCAGGGACAGAGCGGGTCGAATGGTTCCAGGTCCAGCGTGCTGCAGCCGAAGGGCTGGGTGATGGTGGCTCCTATGACGACGCTGCCCACCGGAAGCCGGACATGGGTCGGCACCTGCGTCGCGGTCACGAGCCAGACCGTGACCGCCAGCGCGGCGATGGCGAGAAGACGCACCTAAGCCTTGGCCAGCGCGTGCCCGATGTGGACGAAAGATGTATGGACGATCGACTCGAGCTTGTGGGCGGCCTTTTCCGTCCCGCCCATCGCTCCCGGCACCTTGAAAACGACCAGCAGAGAGGCGAGCGCGAACAGATGGTGGACGGGGCTCACACCGTCGTGCTCCAGCGCAAAGCCGATCGACAGGACGAATAGCTGCGCCGGCTGCATGAAGAGATTGGTCGCGAAATGGGACATCCACATCTTCGAGAGGTGGTTCGTCTCGGGCAGCATGAAGAGCAGCGCGGCAAGGGGCGCGGTGATCGCAAGTACGATGAGCACCGCGTAGCGGACCAGGTAGCTGATCGCCAGCGCGCCATAGCCCGCGGCAAGTGCTCCGGTCGTGATCACCTCCCACGTGCCCTCGTTGGCGTTGTGCGCGATCCCCGCGGCGAGGGTGGAGAGATCGTCGTGCGTGCTGAAGCTCTGCACCGCCTGGCTCATCGCATTGGCGGCGCCCACACCCATCTGGAACATCGGCATCGCGAAGTTGATCAGCACCACGGCCATGAAGAGCCTCGGCAGCAAGATGCGCGCCGTGTACTGGGTGAAGAGGCCGTGGCCCCACATGATTCGGTACGAGGCCCACAAGGCGATGAGGACCAGCGCCGCGTCCGCGACGAGCTGCACCTTCGGTTCGAAGCGCTGGATGGCGGCGGCGTTCACGAAGTCGCCGCCCGTTTCGAGGTCGGTCGTGCTGAGGATGAACTTGAACCAGACGTTGAGCAGCAGCCCGACGCTGTCGTCGAGCATCTTGGCGAGGATCAGGTTCGGATGGACGATGGTGTAGAGGTAGCCGTCGATCCTGCTCAGCTCGACATAGAGCTCATGGAGCCAGTCCATCGATCAGTGCGAGTTCGGCACCGAGCTGGTGAGGATTCCGACCAGCGAGCTCGCCACCTCGACGCCGATCGTGCCGACGACGATGCGCTGGATCCACTGCTTGGCCGCGAGCGCGGACTTCGTCTCCACGGCCGTGATCTTCCAGATGAACGCGAAGATGAACGCGAGAGCGCCGATGGATCCGACGAGCGCCTGGCCGATGTGAATCCACGTGTTGATCAGGTTGACGATGGGCGTGATGTCGGGTTCGCCGGTGAGAAAAACCATGTGCGCCTCCAGCCTTTTCGGGGCAAGTTACCCGGCCCCGGAGGCGCGCGAAAACCCAGCCTGTTAACGAATCATGGAGGTCCAGCCGGCCCCCAGCGATGTCGATTCCGCACGTCTTGCGCAAACATCGTTTGGATTCGCGCGAGAGGAGCTTTCTGAACAAGACGCGCGTAAAACCGGCGATCCGCTAGCGAGACTTCGTTCGCGCCTCGACTCCGTCGAGCAGGATCTCGAGGGCTGATGCCGGCTTCCCCTTTGGCTGCGGTTCGGCCGGCGGCGGTTCGACCCGCTCGATTTTCGGTGCGTTTGTGCCGAGCTGGAAGTCCACGACTCCGCCGCTGATCTCGAGCTCATAGCGATCGCGGGCGTTTTCCGCGCCCTCGCTCTGCCAGTGGATGTCGGTGACCACGACCTTGGTCGAGAAGTCGTCCAGCTTCAGCTTCAGCGTTCCGGGGTGGACGTTGACGACGACCGCGGTTCCGCGTGGCCGCTGGATCGAGACGTTGACCACGCCGCTCGAGATGTGGATCGGCACCACGCCTCTGGGTTCTGGAAGAAAGCACTGCACGTTCGCGGCGCCGCTGTCGACGTGGATCCCACGCACGTCGAGCCCGCCGATATCGAGGACCGTGTTCCAGGTCGGAGCCTGCACCTTGAAGCGCCAGGGCCGTCGCGGGTTGAGCTCGATCTCACCCCGCCCCACTCCGCGCAGGCGCCGTACCACCACCTGCTCCCCTCGCACCACCGCCGGCGCGGCGGCGGCCTGGTCGTGCGGCACCCGGATCATCGACTGCATGTCCACGGTTCCCGCACGGAGCATCACTCCGCGCGATCCGCTGTCGATCGCGATCGACGCCACGTCACCGCCGCTCGGGAATACGGGGCTTTCCTCGTGCGTCCGCCGTGAGATCACGGAGGTCATCACCATGAGCGCGACGTCGCCGGCTTCCGCCGCCTGCAAGCCCGCCGCCTGAAGCTGGGATTTCAGGTCGGCGAACGTGTCGCTGCGCTCGAGCGCCTCGGGCACCTCGAGCAGGATGCGGTCGGCGTCCTTCTGTGCGTTCACGGACGTGCCCAGCGCCGCTCCGATCGCCAGCACGCTTTGCCGCCAGGCGCCGCTCCTGCGCGGCCGGCCGACGCGCTCGAGGATCGATTCCGCCAGCAGTTCCAGCAGCTCGCCGCGGTCGCGCACATGCCAGTAGAGCGAGGAGGCCTTGACCTCCAGCCGGTCTGCGAGGGCGCGCATCGAAAGCCCTTCCAGGCCCTCCTCGTTGATCAATTCCAAGGCGGAATCGACGAGCCGCTCCCGGGTCAGGCCGCGCTGCCTCTCTTCTTCAGGGCTCACTTGCATTGATTCTCCTCTAATTCTTGTAGTGGTACTTGCAATCCTAACGGTGTTAGGGGTATTCTACCGCCATTGGCACCTAACAGCGTTAGATAAAGGAGAAGCAAGATGCAGATGACTGAAGCAAGACGGTGGCGATTCAAGGGCCCCGAGATGGAAGGACCGATCGCGCGGTGGTACGCACGCGTGCGAGGAACGAAGAGCCAGCTCGATGCGTACCGTGAGCAGGCCCGGCTCCTGACCAATGGCCTTCCGGACGGCACCCGGGTGCTCGAGGTTGCACCCGGGCCCGGGTACCTGGCGATCGAGATGGCGCGACTCGGAGGGTTTCATGTAACGGGCCTCGACATCAGCCACACGTTCGTCGAGATTGCCAGCGATAACGCCCTCAAGGCGGGAGTGGCTGTTGAGTTCCGCCAGGGCGATGCGGCCCGAATGCCGTTCGAATCCGAGTCCTTCGACCTGGTCGTGTGCCAGGCCGCGTTCAAGAACTTCACACTGCCGGGCCGTGCGCTCGCGGAGATGCACAGAGTCCTGCGCGCGGGCGGGACGGCCGTGATCCAGGACATGAGCAAGGACGCAACCCATGCCGACATCGAGGACGAGGTGAGGGACATGGACCTCGGCCGGTTCAGTGCGTTCACGACGAAGGCGACGCTCGAGATGCTCAAGCGCCGGGCGTACTCATCGGGCCAGTTCGAACGGCTCGTTGCCGAGAGCCCGTTCAGGACGTGCGAGATCACCACCGAGGGGATCGGTCTCCAGGTGCAACTGAAGAAGGAGCAGAACCTGTGACAAATATTCGCAACCACCCGATAGCCGCCCTGGGCGTCCTCGCCCTCGGCCTGTTCATGACCCTGCTCGACCTGACCATCGTGAACATCGCCATCCCCTCGATCCTCGACGGGCTGCACGCCAGCCTGGACCAGGTCCTGTGGGTTCTGAACGCCTACAGCCTTCTCTACGCCGTCCTGCTCATCACATCGGCGCGGCTCGGCGACATCTACGGCCCGCGCAACGTATTCGCCGCAGGCATCGTGATCTTCACTGTCGCGTCAGGCTTGAGCGCTCTTGCCCAGGACCCGACGCAGCTCATCGTGGCCCGCGCCCTGCAGGGACTCGGCGCCGCGGTGATCGCGCCGCAAGGCCTGCCGCTCATGCTCACCCTGTTCCCGGCCGATAGGCGCGGCGGGGTGTTCGCGATCTACGGAACGGTCGCCGGGCTTGCCGTGATCGCCGGCCCCACCGTCGGCGGCGTGCTCGTGAGCCACTTCGGCTGGCGCTCGATCTTCACCGTCAACCTTCCCATCGGCGTCATCGTCCTGGCGCTCGCGATGCTCGTCATCCCCGACCTCCGCCCTGGACGGCGCCATCGCCTCGACTTTGCGGGAGTCGGACTCGCCACCGCCGGCCTCCTTGGCGTCATTTACGGCCTGATCGAAGGCCAGCGCTACGACTGGGGCGTCGTGACCGGGATCATCACGATCCCCGAGATCATCGGGGCCGGCGTTCTGTTGCTCGCCGCCTTCCTCTACTACCAGGCGCGCCGGCAGGACGCCGAGCCGCTTCTGAACTTTGCCGTCTTCAAGGACCGCAACTTCGCACTGGCGACTCTCGTCATGGCAGCGATGGGATTCGCGATCCTCGGCCTCTATCTGCCGCTCACGATCTACCTACAGTCGGTGCTCGGCCTCAGCGCAATCGACGCCGGCCTCACGGTCGCGATCCAGCCGTTCACGACCATGCTCACCTCTGGCGTGGCCGCGGGCCTCAGCCAGAGGATCAACGGCAAATATCTGCTCGTCCCAGGTCTGCTCGCGCTTGCCGCGGGAAGCGGATACATCGACTGGGCGGCGCACGCCAGCTCCGGCCGCTGGGACTTCGTCCCGGGCCTCGTTGTCAGCGGCCTGGGCATGGGCTTCATCTGGACTCCGATTTTCAGCCTCGCCACACGCGACATTCCCGCCCACCTGGGAGGTGTCGCGTCGGGAGTCGTCAACACGATCCAGGAGCTGGGCGGTGTTCTAGCGAGCGCGATCGTCGGAGCCTTCCTGCAAAACCGTCTCGCTCTCGCCTTGCACGACCAGGCGGCAGCTGCGTCAGGCCAGCTGCCCGAGCAGTACAGGGCTTCCTTCGTCGCCGGTTTCAGCCACGCCGCACATTCAGGCTTCGAGGTCGGCGCCGGACAATCCGGCGTGAGCCTGCAGCTCCCGGCGCAGGTCCAGGCCCTTGCGCACTACGTCTTCACGCACGCGTTCGTCGATGCCATGCACCCGACCCTGGTGCTGCCGATCGTGGTGCTCATCGCGGCCGCGGTCGCGGCGGGCTTCATGCGGGCCCACCCCCGCGTCCAGGTCCTGGTCGACGAGGAGGAAGCGGCCGTAGCCTAACCTTTGATCGATGGCGAAGAAGCTCGCCGAGTACGAAGCCAAGAGAGACTTCAAGAAGACGCCGGAACCAGGCGCTCGGGTGCCAAAGAAGGCAGCCCGGGCGCCTCGGTTCGTCGTTCAGGAGCACCACGCCCGAAGGCTGCATTGGGACTTCCGCCTGGAGAAGGACGGCGTGGGCGTGTCCTGGGCTGTCCCGAAAGGCATTCCACCCGATCCGAAGCAGAACCACCTCGCCGTCCACGTCGAGGACCACCCGCTCGAATACTTCAAGTTCGCGGGCGAGATTCCAAAAGGCGAATACGGCGGTGGACAGGTTTTGATCTGGGACGAAGGGACTTACGACCCGGTCAAGTGGTCAGACCGCGAGGTGATGATCGACCTCCACGGCAATCGGCTGAAGGGCCGCTACGTCCTCTTCAAGACCAACGGTGAGAACTGGATGATCCACCGGATGGATCCGCCCCAGGATCCAGACCGCAAGCCCATGCCCCAGAAAGTCGAGCCGATGCTGGCCAGACTCTCGCCAAAGCTTCCGGCACCGGACGCCGCGTGGGGATTCGAGTTCAAGTGGGACGGCATTCGGGCGGTCGCATTCGTGGAGGGCGGCCGGGTGAGGCTGCAGAGCCGCACCGGTGAAGACATCACGCCACGCTATCCAGAGATCCACGCCATGGGCCGCGCCCTTGGCTCACGAGAAGTGATCCTCGACGGCGAGATCGTCGCGCTCGACGAAAAGGGGCGGCCGAGCTTCGAAGAGATCCAGCAGCGGATGGGCCTCACGTCCGAGTCGGAGATCCGGCGCAAGATGAAAAAC
>VBDS01000118.1 GCA_005889085.1 Chloroflexota bacterium
GGCCGCCGACGAGCTCTCGATGCGGAACCTCGACCGGCTCGCGGCCGACCTCGGCGAGGACGCGTCAGAGAAGGATCTCAAGCCGGTCGCCACCTGACGAACGCCGCTAGGCCCCAATCTTCCTATCCCAGTCGAAAGGCCAGAGCACGAAGAACCCGACCGTGCCTTTGCGGCCTCGATAGGTGACCTTGGCACCGTTGGGGATGAGGATCGCCTGCCCGACGCTCGCCTTTACGCTCGCCCCATCGCTCACGATCTCGAGCTCGCCCGATTGCACGAAAAGCACCTCGTCGTACTTCAACGTCCAGTCGGGAAATTCGGCGTCTGCTGAGAATCGCATGTAGCCACCGCCCAATTGCGTGGTGCCGGCATGTGTGATCGCGCGCGAGAGCTCGAGCCCCGGCACGAGGTCGGTGTACGGGAGGTCGTGGTCGGTCAGCAGCCTCACCTTCGATTGCACAGGCATCGCGAGAACCTTACTTCGAACCGAGCGGACCGGGTAGCCGCGGTCCACGCCTAGAATGGCGGCGCTTTGGACCCACGCGCGGCCGATATCCTCGGCCGCCCGATCGTCGGCCAGCTCGGCTTTATCGGCCTGGACGGCTACCCGCACGTCCTGCCCGTCTGGTTCGAGCACAGGGACGGCGATCTGCTGATCGGCAGTCCGGCCGGCGCATATAAAGGACGCGCGCTCGCGAGGGACGGCCGCGCCGCGCTCAGCGTCTCGACGGTCGAAAGACCGTACCTGATCGTCAGCGTCGTCGGCGACGCCACGGTAGAACGGCTGCCGGAGAACGAGCGCATCGAGTTCATCAGCGCCCTGGCGATCAGGTACCTCGGCGAGGTCAAAGGACGCGAGTATCTCGAAGTCTGGAGTCGCGGCGGGCACCCGGGCGATGGCGAGCTGATACGGCTGCGGCCGCGGAAGATCAACTTCTACGTCAGCTGATCTCGCGGCGGGGTATCTTCTGCGCGGGGAGCGATGAAGATCACCGACGTCTCGGTCCAGGTGGTCGATGCGGGCGTGACCATGCTCTTCGCCGAGCGGTTGATCATGAACCTGGCGAACGTCATCGTCAGGGTCCACACGGACGAAGGGATCGAGGGCGTGGCCGGCAGCAGCACGTACCTTGGCGCGCAGGCGGTGGCGGCCGCGCTCGCCGAGTTGAAGCCACTCCTCATTGGCGAGGACCCGTTGTACCGGGAGCGAATCTGGCAACGCCTGAACGAGGTCAGCATCCTTATGGTCCCGCCGCACTCGCTCGCGATCGTCGACTGCGCACTGTGGGATCTTGCGGGCCGCGCGGCCGGCCTTCCGGTCTACAAGCTGCTCGGGGCCCAGCGCGACCGGCTGCCGGCGTACGCAAGCTCGCTGACTTACGCGACGCTCGCCGATTTCCAGCACGAGATCGACGTCTGGCTGCGCAAGGGGTTCCGCGCGATCAAGCTCCACGTTTGGGGCGACCCTGAGCGGGACGTCGAGCTGTGCACCGCCGTAAGGGACCAGGTCGGACCCAGCGTTGCCTTGATGGTCGACGCAGTCGGGTCCTACAGCCTCGGCGACGCCATCCGCGTCGGCCGTCATCTTGATGAGCTCGGTTACGAGTGGTTCGAGATGCCGCTGCGCGACCAACACATCGAGGCCTACCGGACCCTCTCCCGCGCACTCGACATCGCAGTCACGTCTGGCGAGGTCCACACCAGGACGTTTCAAGAGGCCGCGAACTACCTGACGCGTGGCGCCTGGGACATCGTGCGCATCGACGCCGCGATCTCCGGCGGGATCACGGCGACGAAAAAGGCCGCGAGCCTCGCCGAAGGCCTGGGCCTGCGCTGCGAGATCCACAGCTTCGGATACACCCTCGCCCAGGCCGCGAACCTGCAGGTGATGGGCGCCGTCGCCAACTGCAAGTACTTCGAGTTTCCGATGCCGATAGGCGGGTACGGCGCGGGCATGCGAGACGAGATCGACCTCGAGCCAGACGGGACGGTTTGCGTGCCTCAGAAGCCTGGTCTCGGGGTCGAGGTCGACTGGGAGCGCATGGACGCGATGACGGTGGCTCGCTTCTGATGAAAGTGGTCATCATCGGAGCGGGTGTGGTCGGCGTCACCACCGCCTATTACCTCGCAAGGTCCGGCCACGAGGTCACCGTCGTCGAGAAGGAGACCGAGGCCGCGACGCTGGCCAGCGCAGGCAACGCGGGCCTCATCGCGCCGGGTCACTCGTTCGCGTGGGCATCGCCCTCCGCGCCGAAAGAGCTCCTGCGCTCGTTGACGGTCGACGACACTGCGCTGCGCGTGAATCCCTTCAAGGCCCCGGGCATGATGTTTTGGGGTCTGCGGTTCCTGCGCGAGTGCAACGCGGAGCGCGCGACGAAGAACACCCTCGTCAAGCTGCGTCTCGCGCAGTACAGCCAGCGGATGCTCGATCAGATCGCGGCTGACGAACACATCGACTATGACGACATCCACGAGGGGATCCTCTACCTCTATCGCAATGCGAAGCGTTTCGAATCGGGCATCGAAAAGATGAAGCTCGTTCAGGAGCATGGGCAGAAGCAGGACGTCCTGGATGCCGACGGCGTCGTCGAAGCCGAGCCTTTCCTCGCCCCGGTCAAAGACAAGCTGGCGGGAGCGATCTACGGGGTCACCGATTCGAGCGGCGACAGCGTCAAGTTCACGCGCGGGGTGCAGGCAGTCTGCGAGCGGATGGGCTCGACGTTCCTTCTGGGTAAAGGAGTGACGAAGCTGTCGGCGAGCGGCGGCAAGGTGCGCTCGGCGACGCTGCAGGGAGGCGAATCGCTGGCCGCCGACGTGTTCGTCCTCAGCGCCGGCGTCCACAGTCCGAAGATCGCGCGCACGGTTGGGGTGAGACTTCCAATCGCCCCGGCCAAGGGCTACAGCGCCACGTTCCCGATCAAGACCAACGACGGTCCGCAGATGCGCATCGGTGCGGTCGACGAAGAGCTGCTGGTCGCCTGGTGCCGGATCGGCGACCGCCTGCGGATGACGTCGAGCGCCGAGTTCACCGGGTACGAGACGACCTACGACGACCACGACCTGAGGTTGATTCGCAAGCTCGCGTCAGACCTTCTTCCTGAGGCAGCCGAGTACGACAAGGGCACCTATCGCGCCTGCAACCGGCCGATGACCCCCGACGGCCCACCCATCCTGGGCCAGGCCGGACCCGACAACTTTTACATCAACAGCGGTCATGGGCACATGGGATTCACGATGGCGTGCGGGTCGAGCCGCATCGTGGCCGACCTCATCGACGGGAAGAAGCCTGAGATCCCGGTCGAAGGCCTGATGCTGACCTCTCGGCCTTAGCCGGCTTCAGATTCCCTCGAAGGCGCCGAACGCCAGCCAACCCCCATCGACAACAATGGTCTCGCCGGTGACGAACGACGCTTCATCGCTCGCCAAGTAGGTGTAAGCGCCGGCGACCTCGGCCGGCTCGGCGATGCGGCGCTGCGGCGTGCGGCGCGAGATCGCGTCGAAATCAATGCGGCCGTCGGCGCGCAGCTTCTCAGTCATCGCAGTGCGGACGTATCCGGGTGCGACCGCGTTGACCCGAATCGCGGGCGCCCACTCGGCCGCCATGATCCGAGTCATCATCACGACGGCCGCCTTCGTCGCGCCGTAGGCGAGGCGGCGCGGGAATGGCGCGAAAGCCTGCACCGAGGCCGTGTTGATGATCACACCGCGGCCGGCGGCGGACATGTGGCGCGCAGCTTCGCGCGAGCAGAGAAACACCGCCGTCATGTTGAGGTCGACGACCCTGCTCCAGGCCTCAAGGCTGAGCTCACGGGTGTCCGCGGCCACCGCCATGCCCGCGTTGTTGACGAGCACGTCGAGCCTCCCGAAGGTGTCGACCGCGCGATCGACCAGCGTCGCCGCCCCTGCCTCCGTCGCGACATCCGCACCGACACCGGCGGCGCCTTCACCAAGCTCGCCCGCCACGCGGTCGGCCACCTTCTGCTGCCGCGAGTTGACGACCACCTTCGCCCCCTCCGCGAGGAACGCCTCGGCGACTGCCCGCCCGATGCCGCGGCTCGACCCCGTGATCGCGGCGACGCGGCCCTCGAGCCGTCCACTCAAGTGACGATCAGCTCTCCGTTGTCGTTTTCGAGGACGATCTCCTGGACGCCGTCGACGTCGGCCCTGCGCACTTCGTACATGGAGGACGGGCCGAGGAGAAGCTCGACCTTCTCTCTCACTCGGTCGGGCTCCTTCGACCCGACGATCACACGGCGCAGCGCTGTCGGCCCGCCGCCGTGGGACGCCCCAACCTGTCCCGGGTGGAGACCCTGGGGGATCCTCCACTCGATGACGAACGGTAGGGGGCTCGGATTCGGGCCCTGGTCGACATCTTGCGTCCTCCAGCTGAGCACGTGACCGTCAGGCAGCTTCCGCGAGCCTTCGACGACCGCCGGCAGGTCCCAGCCCGCCATCTCCAGCTTCGCGCGAACCGCATCGAGGTCCCGTGTCCTGAGTGCCCAGGCGACAAATGTCCTGCCCTGGTTCAGCGCCGTCGCTACGCGTACGCCGAGCCGGCTGCCGGCCGCCTCGTCCTGATCGACGACCGCGATCAGCTCCAGGTACTGAAGTCCCAGCGGCACGATTTGATTGGCGGTCCCCACCTTCGGGTGACGGCCACCTGGAACTGCCTGAAGGGCGAACCGCTCGTGGATGCCCCGCGCTCCCTGGTCGAGGTCTTCGACTGGAAGCAGCACATGGTCGACCACCGTCGGCGGTTCGAGTCCTGGGGCCGACTGACTGAAGTCAAGCATCACCAACCCCCGTACGCAACCCAGCCTCCATCGACCGTGATGTGGCTGCCCGTGATGTAGCTCGCATCGTCAGACGCGAGGAACACGGCAACACGGGCCACCTCAGCGGCCTCACCGAATCGACCCATCGGCGTCCTGCGCTCGATGTCCGCCGCAGTGAAAGCGCCGCCGTGGGTCTGGCTCTTGACACCCAGCCCTGTCGAGATGTAGCCGGGGTCCAGGCACACGACGCGCACGTTGTCCCTCGCCCACTCCGCGGCAAGCACCTTTGTAAGGCCGATCAACCCATGCTTGGCCGCCGTGTACGGAACTCGTCGCGGCAGGCCGACCTCGCCGATGATCGAACCGATATGGATGATGACGCCGCTCTTCTGCGGCACCATAAAGCGGCCGGCCGCCTGCGCGCCATAGAAACAGCCGCTCAGGTTCGTGTCGATCACCGCCGCCCACTCGTCCGCTTCGAGCTCGAGCGCCGGCTTGATGACGTTGATCCCGGCGTTGTTGACCCAGATGTCGAGCCGACCGTAGCGCGCCACCGCAGTCTGGGCGAGAGCACGTGCCTCCTCCGGGCGGCGCATGTCGGCCGCAAATCCGG
Organism: Chloroflexota bacterium; assembly: GCA_005889085.1. GTDB lineage: Bacteria > Chloroflexota > Dormibacteria > Dormibacterales > Dormibacteraceae > 40CM-4-65-16. Next base: position 5,389 of record VBDS01000118.1, read on the forward strand.
AAACGCGAAGGCCTTCCTGCGCGAGTGTCGACGCCGCCTTCTCGGCGCGCTCCGCGTCACGCGAGTTGACCACGACGGCGGCGCCCTCACGCCCGAACTCGGTCGCGATCGCAAGGCCGATCCCGCCGCTGGACCCTGTCACGACCGCGACCCTGCCCCCCAGCCGGCGAGTGTCTGTCGGGTTCTGTGTCATGGGCGGCGGTAGCTGATCTTAGCCCGATCGAGTCGTCTAACCTTGGGGCGTGCCTCCGCCGCGGCCGCTGCGAGTGCCCGGGCTCATGGAGCCGATCAGCCATTTCGCCGACGCGGTGATCGCGGGAAAAACCCTGTACGTGTCAGGACTCGTCGCGACCGACGGGCAAGGGAACATCGTCGGAGCCGGCGACGTGGTCGAGCAGACGCGGCAGATCTTTCGCAACCTGCGCCGCATCCTCGAGACGGCCGGCGCGACACCGTCCGACGTGGCGAAGCTGACCATCTTCATGCGCGACGTCGACCAACGCCCGCTCATCAACCCCGTGCGCCAGGAGTTCTTCGGCCCTCACCGCCCCGCCAGCACGCTGGTCGAGGTGAGCGCCCTGGTCCGCCCCGAGCTCCTGCTCGAGATCGAAGCGATCGCCCAGCTGCCGGACTAGCCTCGTACCTCCACGACCATCTCGATCTCGACCGAGATCTGAAATGGGAGGGAGCTCATCCCGACCGCCGAGCGCGCGTGCTTGCCGGCATCCCCAAACGCCGCGACCAGGATGTCGGAAGCCGCGTTGATCACCTTCGACTGCTCTTCGAAGTCGGGTGCGCAGTTGACCATGCCCAGGAGCTTCACGATGCGCGTCACTCGATCCAGGTCCCCGATCGCTTGCTTGAGGCTGCCGAGGCAGTTGAGGATGGCAAGCTCGGCCGCCTGTCGCGCGGCGTCGACGTCGATGTCCTGCCCCACCTTTCCGCGGTAGATGTACTCGCCGTCTTCTCGGCGCGGCCCGTGGCCCGCGAGGAAGACCAGGTTGCCTGTCTTGACCGCGCCCACGTAGTTGAACATGGGCGTCCCCGGGTCGGCCACCTTGTGGCCCAGCTTCGCGAGACGATCCTCGACCTGCGACATTGAATCCCTCCCCTTCAATTGCCTGATCGCAACAACGACGCGTGCGGGCCGATGACGCCCGCGCCAGGCCACGGGCCCGGCGGCACATCCGGAAGCTCGACGGCTTCGACGTGCTCCTTGGAAACGCGCATCCCGCGAGCGCGATAGTTCGCAAGTGCGTGCGGGGCATCGAGCGTGCACGTGTGGACCCACACTCGGCGAGTTCCCATCGCCCACGCCCTCCGGATCGCCTCGGTGAGGAGCCAGCCGCCGAGCCCGCGGCCCATGAACGCCGGAAGCACCCCCAGGTAGGCGATCTCGACATCGCCGTCTGCGATGCCGTCGAGCTCAAAGTAGGCCGCGGGCGCACCGCCCTCGTACATCACCCAGGTTTCGACGCGCGGATGGCTCAGCCGCTCGAGCCACTGCTCATACGACCACGACAGGCGGTCGATCCAATACCAGTTTCCGCCCGCGGCGGTGTAGAGGAAGCGTCCGAGCTCCGGAGACACGACCGTTGCCCTGCGTATCTCAACGGGTGTGGCGGGCTCAAGCGAAGGCCGCAGCTCGGAGGGAGCGGTCATCTCGAGGCTCCAGGTGGTGACATCGACCCGCACGGCCGCAGCATGGCACGCGGGTCAGAATGATGTGCGATGCGGCTGTACCGCGACCCTGACGCGCCGGGCCGTCTGGATTTCGACCGCGGCCTTTACGAGCGGATCGCGAAGACCGATCAGAAGCAGCTCGTGCATGCACACATAGTGCCGATTCGCAGCGGATACGCGTGGCAGGTGAAGGCCGGCTCATTGGTCCGCTTGCTCACCGTCGAAGGGCCTCAGGTCTGCGACCTGAACCTCTGGAATATGAACAACCCGCGCGAGCGGTTCTGGGCGGCACGGACGCGTCAGCTGCAGGGCGCGCACGTGACCACGTTCGACCGCCTTTGGTCTTGCCTTCCGTATCTGCGGCCGATGGCTACTATCACAAACGACACGCTGCCGACCACGCCCACGGCCAATGGGGGCCGGTGCCACGACCTCCTCGGGAGCCGCTGCGACCCTTACCTCTATAAGCTCCTCGACGACCGCGACTACGACGTCACGTGCCACAACAACCTGACGCGCGCGGTCGCGGCTTACCACCTGACCGAGCTGGACGTTCACGACGTGTTGAACGTCTTCCAGGTCACGGGCCTCGACCCCGTGCACGAGATCTATTTCATGGAACCAAGCCCCGCGAAACCAGGCGACTTCTTCGAATTCTTTGCCGAGATCGACCTGCTGTGTGCCATCTCGACGTGCCCAAGCGGCGACCTCTCGGAGTGGGGCTGGGGACCAGAAGGCGCCGATCCAGTGGCGAACTGCCACCCGATCGGGGTCGAGGTATCCGCGGTCGACGGCGAGCTGCTAAAGGAATGGAAGCCGCCCGAGCCCGTCAGCATCGATTCGGTGTACTAGCGCGACGCGCGGTAACTAGGCCAACGCACAGGGGTCGATGTACCTTCTAGCGGTGGCGGAGTGGGAAGACGGCCGCAGGCCGCTGATCGGGCGGCTCGTTGGAGTCCTTCTGCTGGTCAGTTTAGCCGCCAGCTTCGTGGACCCGGCCGGTACCAGCACCAAACTTTTCGCCACGCTCTCGACACATCAGATCGTTGACTGGGCGGCTCACAACGGATCCGGGATTTCCATTACTGGGTTCGTGTATGGGCTGCAGAACAGCCTCCTTGCAGTCGCGCTAGTCCTCCTGATCCGGCTCATTCGTGGCCGCGGCATTCTTGCTGTGGGGGCGTATGTGTCCGTGGCCGCCTTCATGGCTATCGGCTGGGTCAAAGCGGGGACTACGTGGGCGCTCGCTGATACGGCCCAGCAGAGCGGAAGCGATGCGGGAGTAGTCGCACTTTTCAAGCTCGTCCATGTGATGACGTTCACGGACGGCTTCTGTTTCGCGATCGCTCTCGGCTGCGTGTCCGCGCTGATCTTGCTCACGCGCCTGCTCCCCGCGCCGATCGCATGGCTCGGCCTCGTCGTCGCTCTGGTGCATTTCCTGGCTGTACCGACGCAACTGCTACTCACGGGCACGGTCGGGGGGATCACTGGACCGATCAGTGTTGTCTTCGCGCTCTCGTGGCTCGTCGCCATCGCCGTCCTTATGCTCGTGCGGCCGGTTTGGGAACCGACCGGGATTGGAACCCCGAACCCTCATTGAGGGTTGGACCACTAAACAGGGACCGGTCAGCTCCGTCACGCTCACCTCCTCATGGGTGGAGCGTGACAAATCAGCCGAAGTAGCTGTGACGCCTCAGCCGACGGTGTGTAACCCATCAGCCGAAGGCCCTTTGAGACGTGTCAGCCGAACTTGTACACGGATTTGGCTCCCCTTAGTGGACGCTCTTCGAACTCTGCTCCTCGCCCAACCTTTGTGGTGCACGAGGTCCTGGATAAACCGTGGGCTTATCGACGCTTTGGTGCAGCTCTTGTCAGCCTCCAAAAGTTCGAGTCCGTGCCGGGCCAACCCGCTTATCTCCGTGTATGACTCAGGTAGGGGCTCGGATGAATGAGGTCAGCTCAAGCCGACCAAGGGCGCTGCGGACAAAGTATCGTCCAACATCCGCAGCATCAGTGTTCGCGGTAGAAGGCGCACCAACGTGTCACGAATCGCACAGAGGACCGGGTTGTCGATCTGCACCCCACGCGTGGCCTGGCGCGATGCTCTGACGACTCGATTGGCTCGACGCAAACGCTGACGCTCGTACAGCCGGAGAGCATCAGTCGCGTTCGAAGTTTGCGTGAGACACCATCCGAGGGCGACGGCATCTTCCAATGCCTGGCACGCACCCTGGCCTTGATTCGGGGTCATGGGATGCGCTGCATCGCCGACCAGCGTGACTCGACCTCGGCTCCAGTGACTCGAAGGCCTTCGGTCGTACATGTCGTTGCGCACGATCGCGGCGTCGCTCGTTCGCGCGATCAAGGCGGGTACGAGATCCTGCCAACGGCCAAACCTCTCCAGGAGGTCTTGCTTGTGGCCCTCTGGCCCAGGCTTCTCGCCAGGCGGTTCCCTGGTCACGGCCGCCCAGTAGATGCGGTCATCCGGAAGGTCGAATGCCAGGAATTCGGAGCCACGACCGACCCAGTTGACTCCATGCCCCCGATCGAGCGCCAGGCCGTCGCTGTCGACAACCCCGCGCCAGATTGTCGAACCCAGATAGAAGGGTTCGCCATCGCGCAGCAACCCGCGGCGCACGACGGAGCGAAGGCCATCTGCCCCGACGAGTAGATCGCCCGTGGCCAAGTGACCGTCACCAAATGTGATGTCTACATGATCTCCGGGGTCCTCGAAGCCACAGACTTCGGCGCCAAGATTCAGCGGTCGCCGGCCGAGCCTGGTGATCAGGGCTGTTTGCAAGTCGGTGCGGGAGACGAAGGCAATGCCAGAGCCGTAGCGCTTCGAGATCATGTCCACCGGGATGTCGATGAGCTCATGGCCACGCCAGTCGCGGAAAGAGATCCGGTCGACTGCCAACCGTCTGACCTCGACGCCCAGCGTTTGCAGCGAACGTGTGCCGTTGGGCCAGATCATCAATCCGGCGCCGCTCTCTCGCAGCCCATTCGAGCGCTCGAAAACCTTTACGTCCACGCCCGCGTCGCGCAACGCGATTGCAGTGGCAAGACCCCCGATGCCGGCGCCGACGATGAGCGTTTTCAAACGATTGAGCGGGCCCATACGTCCGACAGCCCATCGGGGCCAAACGCCATCTTCGAGATAAAGGCATTGGCACCCGACCCGGCGAGGCGAGCCGCGAATTCCGCGGAGTCATAGGTCGAAAGGAGCACCACCACGACCTTGGCGTCCGCGGCGCGGATACGACGGCTGGCCTCCAGCCCGTCGATGCCTGGAAGGTGGACGTCCATCAGAACCAGGTCCGGGTGGAGGCGGCCGGCAAGCACGACCGACTCCTCGCCGCTCTCCACCTCGCCTACCACCT